>JADMKN010000265.1:2195-10279 GCA_015478825.1 Patulibacter sp.
CCCGGACGTCGCGATGCCGTCGACGGGCGGTGACGACGACTCCACGCACGACGACGAGCCGTTCGAGCCGGTCGTGGCGCGCCTCAGCGCGGTGCTGGTCGCCCGCGAGCTGATCGCCCGGGGCGTGACCCCGACCGACGTGCGGCGGCGACTCCGCGACGGCTACGGGGTGGACGACCCCGACGCGGTGCTCTCGCGCGTGGTCGCGGCCTGAGGCCTACCGCGGTGCCGCGTCGCGCAAGTACCGGTCGTAGCTGCGCGGCGTATGGGCGCGGGTGGGCGGGACCGTTTATCGCGGTGTCGCGTCGCGCAAGTACCGGTCGTAGCTGCGCGGCGTATGGGCGCGGGTGGGTGGGACCGTCTATCGAGGTGTCGCGTCGCGCAGGTAGCGATCGTAGCTGCGGGGCGTATGAGCGCGACCCGACACGGCGAGGATCGTCGGGGTGCCGACCGGCAGCAGGCCAACCGCGTCGCGCAGCTCGGCGCGGTTGACGACCCCGGGGCGGGCGACCAGGATCACCTGGCCCGGCGCCTCGTGGCCGAGCAGCTCCCGCGTGTCGGCGACGGGCAGCAGGGGGGCGGTGTCGAGGATCACGGTGCCGCCACGGGCGACCAGCGTGTCGAGCACACGGCCCGCGTCGTCGCTGCCGAGCAGCTCCGGAGCGTTCGGCGGCAGCTCGCCGGCCGGCAGCAGGTGCAGCCCGGGCTCGACCTCGATCAGCAGCTCGTCGACCGCGACGCCACCGACGATCGCCGCGGTCAGGCCGCGCTTCGGTCCGGCCGTGGCGTCCAGGCCGAGCGCGGCGACCAGGCCGGGGCGGCGCAGGTCCGCCTCGACCACGACCACCGGCCGTCCGGCGCGGGCGATCGCTCGCGCGAGCCCGGCGGCCACGGTCGTCTTGCCCTCGCCGGGCGCGGCCGAGCTGACGACCACGACGTCGGCGTCCTCGCCGCCGAACGTCAGCGCGGCGCGCAGCATCCGGAAGGCCTCGTCGGCCCGGCGTCGCTCGGTCTCGTTGCGGCCCGGGGGCAGCACGTGCGCGACCAGGGGCAGCCCGGAGATCCGCTGGGCCTCGCTGCCGTCGCGCAGACGCCGCCCGCGGCGGGCCAGGAACGCGGTCGCGAGCAGGCCGATCAGGGCGCCGACGATGCCGCCGATCACCGCCGGCGTCCATGTCGCGTCGTCAATCAGCCGACCGGCGGCGACGCCGACCGCGGCGGCCAGCACGACGATCAGCAGCAGGGCGGGGAGGGTTCGGGAGGGCACGGTGTGGTCAGTCGGACAGACTGCGGAGTTGATCGTTGATGCGCTTGAGCGCCGCGTTGATGCGGGCCTCGACCTCGGCGGTCCCGGTGCTGAAGTCGGTCTTCGCCCGCTGGGTCGCGGCCAGGTCACGATTGCGCAGCGCCCGGCGGAACGCCTCCAACGGCGCCTGCCAGCCGTTGAACGCGGTGATCAGCTCGCGGTGCGCCTCGGCGACCGCCGGGGGCGGGTTGATCCGGCGCAGCTCGTCCTCGACGGCGGCGATCCGCCGGGTCAGCCGCCGGACCGCCCGGTCGATGTCCGCGCGGTCGTCGAGCTGGCTGGTCGACTGCTTGAGCTGGACCAGGTCCCGCTCGAAGTTGGCCTGGACGGCGTTGACCTGCTCGGCGTAGCGTCCGGCTTCGCGGACCTGCTCGGCCTGCCCGCCGCAGCCGCTGAGGGCGACCGTCGGGACCAGCGCGAGCACCACGGCCACGACGACGGCACGTAGGCGGAGGGCTCCGCGGTGCTGACCGGTCACGCGTCGCACCATACCCGGCAGGGCGGAGACGAGACCCGGTCGACCCGTCCCGCCCGTATCGGCGGGCCGGCACGCGCCGGGAAGTCGTCCCTGGCGACGACTCAGCCGGGCAGCAGCTTGCCCGGGTTCATCACGTTGGTCGGGTCGAGCCGGTCCTTGACCGCCTGGACGATCGCGACCCCGAGCGCGCCGATCTCGGCGGTCATCCACGGCGCGTGGTCGGTGCCGACGGCGTGGTGGTGCGTGATCGACGCCCGCTCGGCGGCGAGCACGTCGCCGGCCGCCTGCTTGCCGTGCTCCCAGATCGCGATCGTCGCGGCGGGGTCGTCGCCGCCCTTCGTGACCACGGTCAGGTAGAGCGACGCGCCCTCGGAGTAGACGTGGCTGACGTGGCTCATCACGATCACCGGCGCGCCGTGCCGGGCGGTCAGCGCCTCCTGGATCGCCGGCACGAGCCGCGCCCGCAGGGCGTCGAGCTTCGACCACGTGGTGACGGTCTCGAGGGTCTCGACGAGCATCCCCATGTCGAGCAGGGCGTCCCGCAGGTACGGCGCGTGGAAGCGGCCGCGCTTCCAGGCCTCGCCGGGCTCCTTGCCCTGGGCGACGCCGCCGTGGCGGCGGAGGATCTCGCCCGCCCGCTCGGCGCGCCCGTCGACGGTCGCGGCGTCGGCGCCGTCCCAGCCGACCACCACGAGGCAGCGCGCGGCGGGGTCCGGTCCGTCGGCGGCGTCCGGCGCGTCGGGGGCGACCGCGGCTCCCTCGGCGTCCTCGGTCACCGTGGCGAGCCGCATCGCGGTTTCGACCTCGTCGGACATCCGCATCACGGTGGGCCGCTCGCCGGAGCGGGCCAGGTCGCGCAGCGCGGCCGAGCCGGCGGCGAACGAGGGCAGCGCCCAGCCCTCGTAGCGCTGCGCCCGGGGCAGCGGTTGGACGCGGATCGTGACCTCGGTGATCACGCCGAGGGTGCCCTCGCTGCCGAGCACGAGCTGCCGCAGGTCGGGGCCCGCGGCGTTCGGCGGTCCCCCGCCGAGCCGCAGCTCGCCCGACGGGGTGGCGACCCGCAGCCCGACGACCATCGCGTCGAAGCGCCCGTAGCCCGACGACGCCTGCCCGCTGGAGCGGGTTGCCGCGTAGCCGCCGATCGAGCCGCGCTCGTACGACTGCGGGAAGTGCCCGACGAAGAACCCGTGCGGGCGCAGCAGCGCGTCGGCCTGCGGGGTCAGGAGCCCGGCCTGGAGCGTCGCGGTCTGGTCGACCGGGTCGATCGCCACGAGCAGGTCGAGCCGCCGCAGGTCGAGCGCGATCACGGCGTCCAGGTCGCCGCGCAACGCGCGCAGGCCTCCCACGACGCTGGTCCCGCCGCCGAACGGCACCACGGCGATCCGTTGGTCGCGGCAGACCTCGATCACCCGCTGGACCTCGTCCGGGGTGGCCGGCAGCACGACGGCGTCGGGGACCTCCGCCAGCGCGGCGCCGCGGACGTCGAGCAGGTCGGGGGTGCTCTTCCCGCCGGCGTGCCGCAACCGGGCGTCGTGGTCCTCGAGGACGTGGTCGGCGCCGACGGTCGCGACCAGGGCCTCGCGGGAGGCGTCGGACAGGCTCGACGCCGGCAGCTCGACGGCGGCCGGCTCGCCCGGCGCCGCGACCGGCTCCCCGCTGATGCCGAACGCGCCGCGGATCAGGCCGAGCAGGTCGTCGGCGAGCGGCTCGCGGTGGGCGGGATCCGCCCAACCGGCCCAGGCGACGGGGAAGCGGTCGCGGTCGGCGTCGGGGAGGGCGGACGCCGACCGCGGCACCGTCGTCGCGGCGGGATTCTGCGGGTCCGGGGCAGCAGCCATGAAGTGAACAGTTGCACTTCGACTGTAACTTTGTCAATCTGGAGTCGTGACCACGTCCCGCATCTCGCCCGCCGCCGGGTCCCTCGACCCCGCGAGTCGCCGCCGGGCGCTCGATCGCCTGGCGACGGGCGAGCCGGTCGATCTCGTCGTGATCGGCGGCGGCGCGACCGGCGCCGGAGTCGCGCTCGACGCGGCGACCCGCGGACTCAGCGTCGTCCTGCTCGAAGCCCGCGACCTGGCCTCCGGCACCAGCCGCTGGTCGAGCAAGCTGATCCACGGCGGCCTCCGCTACCTGGCGTCCGGGGCGCTCGGCCTGGCGCTGGAGAGCGCGCGCGAGCGCCACGTGATGCTGACCCGCACCGCGCCGCACCTGGTCCGCCCGCTGCCCTACGTGCTGCCGCTCGGGGCGCACCTCGACCCGAAGCAGGGGGCGGCGATGCGCGGCGGCCTCGCGCTCGGCGACGTCATGCGGACGATCGCCCGCACGCCCGGCGCGGCGCTGCCCCGCAGCCGCCGGATCAGCGCCGTCGAGGCTCGACACCTCGTCCCCGGCCTGGACCCGCAGCGTCTGCGCGGCGCGCTCCTCGGCTGGGACGGCCAGGTGGAGGACGACGCCCGGCTCGTCGTGGGGATCGCGCGGACCGCGGCGGCCCACGGAGCCGACGTCCTGACCGGCTTCTCGGTCACCCACGCGGTCCCGGGCGACGTCCGGGCGACCGACCGCGAGACGGGGGAGCCGATCCGGCTCGCGCCGCGGGCCGTGATCAACGCGACCGGCGTCTGGGCCGGCACGCTGGCCGCCGACGTGACGCTGCGGCCGAGCCGCGGGTCGCATCTCGTCTTCGCTCCGGAGGCGTTCGGCGGCACGGTGCGGGCCCAGGTCTCGATTCCGCTGGCGGGGCAGTTCGGCCGCTTCCTGCTGGCGATCCCGCGCCCGGACGGCACGGTGATCCTCGGCCTGACCGACGAGGCGCTCGACGGCCCGATCCCCGACGAGCCGGCGCCCTCGGAGGCCGAGGTCGCGTTCCTGCTCGAGCACGGCTCCGAGGTCTTCCGCCGGCCGCTGGACGCGACGATGATCCGCGGGTCGTTCGCGGGGTTGAGGCCGCTCGTCGCGGCGGGCGAGGGCGCCGCGGAGGGGGACGGGGCCACCGCCGACCTCTCGCGCAGCCACCTCGTCCACGCTTCCAGCGACGGTCTGGTCACCGTGACCGGCGGCAAGCTGACGACCTACCGACAGATGGCGGAGGACGCGGTAGACCGCGCCGTCGCGCTGCACGGCATCGCCGCCGGCCCCTGCCGGACCCGCGACACCCCGCTGCTCGGCGCCGCCGCCCCGCGCAGCCTGGCGCAGGTCGCGGCGCCCCGCCGGTTGGTCGAGCGCTACGGCGTCGAGGCCCTGCAGGTCCAGGCGCTGGCCGAAGCACACCCCGAGCTGGCGGCCCCGGTCGCTCCCGGCAGCGACGTGCGGGGCGCCGAGCTGGCGTGGGCCGTCCGCCACGAGGGAGCGCGTAGCCTGTCCGACGTGCTCGATCGTCGCACCCGACTGGGACTCCAGCCCGCGCTGCGGGACGCCGCCGAGCCGACGGCGGTGCGCGTGTTGGAGGCGTTCGGCGGCGAGGACGTCCGATGACCGCCGACGCGCCCTCGAACGGCGCGTCGACCGCTGAGCCGGCCCCGGACCGTCCGTCGACCGCCGGGGAGGCCGGTTCCTCCGCCCCCGCGGGCGAGCGTTCGCCGGTCGCCCTGCGGATCCTGGTCGCAGCCCGGACCTGCGTGCTCGACCGCGGGATCTCGCGGGTCACGATGAGCGACGTCGCGCGCGGCGCGGACGTCAGCCGGACCACGCTCTACCGCCACTACCCCGACGCCGATGCGGTGCTGCGCGATCTGATGACCGTCGAGTTCGGGGCGATCGTGAGCGACGCCCGGGGGACGGCGGCGCCCCGCGCCACCGGGCGCGAGCGGCTGGTCGAGACCGTGGTCCACGGCTGTCGCCGGACCCGCGACAACCCGCTGTTCCGCAAGATCGTCGATGTCGACCCGGAGTTCCTGCTGCCGTACGTGACCGCCCGCTCCGGGCAGGCCCAGCAGCTCGTCGGCGGGTTGCTGGCCGCGGGGATCCGCGCGGGGCAGGACGACGGCTCGATCCGCGCCGGCGACCCCGAGCGGCTCGCCCGCTGGCTGCTGCTCCAGGTCCAGGCGCTGACCGTCTCGATCGGCACGGTCTCGGCCGGCGACGCGGCCACCGAGGACGCGCTGCTGACGCTGGCCGGCGAGGCGTTCGACGCGCAGTTGTGCCCGACGGCCTGAGCCGCGAAGCGCGCCGAGCGGGCGCCGGGTGACGACCTAGTCGCGCTCGATCACGGCCAGCTCGACCGTCCCGCTCGGGTCGGGCGCGCCCAGCTCGACGGCCCAGCCGGCGTCGGCGACCCGCGCGGCGACCGACTCCGGCGTGGCCCCGCCCGCCCAGGCGTCGGCGTCCTCGAGCAGCGTGCGTGCGACGTCGCCGCGCGTGGCCTTGGCGAAGTGGCTGACCACGGTCCGGCCCCGCGGTCCGTCGCGGAAGACGTTGACCGTCAGCGTCGGGGCGTCCGCGGGCCCGCGCCACATCCCGCGGTACGGACCCGAGCGGAAGTCGACGAGCAGCTCGTCTGACGGCAGCGCGGCGGCGAGCGCGGACTGCCAGTGCGTCGCGGTCGTCGGCAGACCGGGCAGACGCGCGGCCGCGGCGTGCCGGTAGGCCGGAATCCGGTCGTCGGGCCGCAGCACGCCCCACAGCGCACTGGCGATCAGGAGCTGTGCGGCGGCTCGCTGGCGGGCGGCCGCGCTCAGCCCGTCCAGGTCGAGCCGCTCGAACAGGACCCCGGTGTAGACCGTCGCGGCGCTCGCGGCGGGGGCCGTGGTCAGCGCCCGGTTCCAGCCCAGCTCGTCGCGGCTCTTCGGCCCCAGCTTGAGCTGCTTCAGCGCCTCCGCCTGCGGGCCGCGCGAGAGCTTTCGCAGCCCGCTGATCATCCGCTTCCGGGGCCGGGTCAGCTCCGGGAAGGAGAGCCGGGCGAGGTCGACGGGAGCGCCGTCCGCGGGGGCGTTCTTGCCCTCGGACGGCGGGACGATCAGCAGCACCGCGCCAACGCTACGCGACCGAACGGATTTGAGTCGGGATCAGTGGTCGCCGGGGGTGGTCGATGACCGAGCAGGGTGCCGCCCGAGGCCCGAGAGTCAGACTGGTTGTCTGACTGAGGGTTCGGGTGGTGATCCTGCGACGTGTCAGCGGCCGTCCCGGGCGGCCGATCATTCCGACTCAGGTCCGCAGAGGCGCAGCGTCACGCCGGCCGGGTCGCGGACGGTGACCGCCCCGTCGGCGCTCTCGTCGAACGCGACGCCCGCGGCCCGCAGCCGCTCGACCGTCCGGCGGCGGACGTCGGCGTCGGCGAGCAGCAGCGTGGCGTGGCGCAGCCCGCGGGCGCCCGGGACGGCCACCCGGCCGCGCGAGTTCCAGACGTTCAGGCCGATGTGGTGGTGGTAGCCGTCGGTCGCGACGAACAGGGCGCCCGGATAGCTGTCGACCATCACGTCGAAGCCGAGCACGTCGGCGTAGAACGCGCGGCTGGCGACGATGTCGGCGGTCTGTAGGTGGATGTGGCCCACGACCGTGTCTCCCGGCACGCCGGGCGGAACCGGGTCGGACGCGGCGCGCAGCAGATCACCGACGTCGAGCGGCAGGGTGTCCATCGCGATGCGTCCCTCGCCGTCGGCCGGCCACTCGTCGCGGTCACGGTCGCGGTACAGCTCGATCCCGTTGCCCTCGGGGTCGCGCAGGTAGACGGCCTCGCTGACGAGATGGTCGGAGGCGCCGTCGAGGCGCGCCCCGGCCTGACCGGCCCGCAGGATCGCGTCGGCCAGGTCGGCGCGCGTCGGGTAGAGCAGCGCGAGGTGGAACAGCCCGGCCGCCTGCGGAGCCGGGACGGCGTCGGGAGCGCGGTGGAGCGCCACGAGGTCGCGGTCCGCGGTGCCGAGCCGGATCGTCGCGCCGTCGTCGGCGCGCTCGCGGAGGCCGAGCGCCTCGCGGTAGAACGTCGCGAGCGTGGCGGCGTCGGCGACGTTCAGGGCTACGGGACCCGCCGAGATCGGGGCGGAGGCGACGCGGGCGGAACGGTCGGTGGCGGGGAGCGGCATGACCCGATCCTAGCAACTAATTGCACGCACAACAAGATCATTGCGCGTGCAAGCGGTCGGCCGTGAGGGCCGGGGCGACGGCCGCCGAAGGACCTAGTTGTCCTCGGTGATCTCCGGGCCGTCCTCGCCGTTCTCGACGTTCTGGGCCATCTGCTCCGCGAGCTGCGGCAGCAGATCGGCGACCTGCATCCCGAGCACCTGGGCGAAGGTCGCCACGACCTGGTTCTCGCCGTCCGCACCCGGGGTCTCCTGGATCTGGGGCGAGAAGATCGCCTCGGCCTGGACC
>JADMKN010000266.1 GCA_015478825.1 Patulibacter sp.
GGTGCCCCTTGCGGGGCACCACAGATCAGATGTCACCCACTGGTGCAGCAGACCCTTCTGCCAGAACTCCACGGTTTGGCGGTCGTCTTCATCGCGGCGCTTCACAAACTTCTCCAAGTTCTTGGCGCGCTCCTCGTTCGAGGGGAGCGTTGGGTCGGGGGGAAATGGGTATTGGAAACGTATCATGGGTAAAGTATAACACCCAGGCTCCGAGAGTTCCACACACGCCTATATTAAATGAGGTGGCTAGTGGCCTTTAACTGTCCCGACTGTCGACCACCAGTCGTACAGGTAAGAGTACGTACGCTTGGGTGCAACGGCAGATCCAAACACGCGTGCTTGCTCACTGGCCCAGTCGATCCGTACGGAGTCCTTGCTCGTTGAGTAGCACATCACGGAGAATCGCTCGCTTGTGAACGTGGTTCGATGGCTATACCGTCCAGGTCCGTCGGCGCAGGTGCCGGATCGCTTCCACTTTACGCGCAAAGACTTTCGGCGTTTCTCGAAGGCCGGTATGGGGTCTTGCTTGGTAGGGAAAAGGCTGTACGAAATAGTGATCTTATTGTCTGCGCACTTAATGGTGCTTGCGGTGCGGAACGCCGAGACGTTATGCGGTTGGCAGGTGGATACGAAGGTGGGGGAAAGCAGCGCAGCAAGCTGCTTCTGACGCGGATCAAGGGTGTCGGGAATGTTGCTGCGGTCTATAGCGTTCCAGCCGATCGCGGCCGCTCCGGCAAGGGCCGTTGCCGCAGCAATCAGCAGGCCAAGGCGTCGTCCTGAACTTGAGGTGGGAGCGGTTGTGGCGCGCGGTGGGGCGGGCACTGGCGCGGTAGTCGCCACGCCGTTCGTAGCAGAGGAGCTGCCAAGGGCAGGAGGCGCCGCTGATCCGCCGGTTTCCCGAGGATCTGAGATGGGTGCCTGGGGACGACGGCGGCGACGCGCGCCGCGGAGGAGGATCGGGTCTGACGGACGCGCGACGCGCTCGATGGCATTGAACGCATCAACGTCTGGTCTGCCATCGGGCCAGAACACGCGCGCAAGGCACGCTTCCCAGTCTGAGGCGGACGGCCGTGTGTCGACAGCCAACGGTTGGTCGAACGCGCAGCGAAAGTGCGCTTCAAGCTCGGCCGGGATCGGGCCGTAGTCTGTGTCTTGGTGCGGCATGTCCAGTCGCCGCGCTAGAAAGACCCGGTACATGATGAGGGCGAGGGCGTAGGCGTCGCTGTGAACATCGGGGACGGGAATCAGCCCTTCGACCACTCGCGGGTCTTTCCATCCCGATGTTGTCCCTACCTCCCCGTCGGCCGTCCCCTCGCGGTAGAGCCCGTCGCAGTCAATTACCAGCGCGTCTACATCGAACTGGTGCCCTCCTGGTCGCTGACCCCAGAGAACGTTCTCTCCTTTGAGATCGGCATGCACCAGTTGGTGGCGTGCGAGCGTGGCTACCGCCCTGGTCAGTGAACGAATCACAGTGACGCGTTCGGCTGGTCCCAGGCGGGTGTATCTGTGCCGTGGCACTGTAGGCTTCGGAAACTGCAGATGCTTAATTTCCTGCGCCACATATGCACTCGACGCGACGGAGCTTTCGGTGTAGCGGAGGAACTGTTGTGGTGCCCGGCGGAGGACAACGCCGACTACGGTACCTTCCTTGGAGATGAAATCGTAGGGCCAGTTTATTGCGTGAGCTGCTTTGGTTGGATCGTATGGATAGTCAAACGTTTGCCCGACCTGCGCAAGGGTTAGGAGGCGATCTCTTTGGTTGTGTCGAGGAGAGCTGTACTGCTTATATATGAAGCGCTCGTCGTTGGTCTCGTGCAGGATGCTCTGGTCGGTGCTGTATAGCGCCGAAGAGGGATCGTGATCGTACGAGTATGAATATGATCCGAAGTGTCCCTCGATGGTGTATGTCGTTGGCGTACTCATCCGCCGAGGGGTGTGAAGATAACGGCGGTGCGGTCGTCGTGGCTTCCCTGACGTCTGTAGGCGAGTGCGTTGGCTGCGGCGAGTGCTGATGGCTTCGCGGCCCATTGTGCGGCGAGCCACGTTCGAACGGACTCGGAAGTATGGATGTCTTTCGCGACACCGTCACTGGCGAGCACGAGTTGCTCGCCGGGCCCGATGTCGCAGGTAGCGCCCCGGATCTGGGTCCGGGTCTTGAGGGGTACGAAGTCCCTGAGCACGTCACCGGCGTCTTCTGTCGGCGCAAGGACGTTGCTGAAGTCGGTGCTGCGTAGCTGGAGTAGCTCGCTGTCCCCGACGCTCGCGAGGGTGGCCGTCAGGCCATCGGGTCGTTCGGGGTGTGCACCTATGACTGCGACAAGAAGCGTGCAGGCAAGGTCTTCGGGACGGTGCTCTTGCTGCGAAGCGGCCTGACGTACACGGTCGCTCACCGTCCAGACGATCTCCTGAAGCTCGTCGCTGGTCGGTACCCGCGGAGCGTCCGCCGAGCCGAGCCAGTCGGCAGTGATTCTGACGGCGGCGTCGACCGCCGATCGGGCACCGAATTCAGCGTGCGGCTGCGATGACGCTCCGTCAGCTAGGGCGGCGATCGCAAAATGCTCGCTGTCCCCGAAGGTGCGGGCGCTGAGGGCATAAGCGTCTTCTCGGACCTGTTGTCGATGGCGGTGGCTGCTGCCGGCCAAGCTCGCAGCTGCGACCCAACACGGACCGAGTTGCCCTGCATCCGCGGAAAAGCTGGGATGGCTGTCGGTGGCTTCCAGCAGACGTTCTTTCCACCCATGGTGGATCTTGCCGACGGTCACCGGCTCGGGAAGGGTGGGCGACTCCAGGCCTGAGGTCTGGTCGGACGTGTCCTGCGGCAAGGGAAGCTCGAGACTTACGAATGGAGCCGTTGATCGATCTTGGTGGGCGGGATCGTCAGAGGTCTGCCGCGTCATACTCAATCGTCCAGTTCGCGGGCTCGTTGTCGATGGCTTCGCTCATGAGGGCGTCTGCCAGGTCTGTGGTCTGTGAAGACGCGGCAACGCCAGCTCTGGTCATCGAGATGATCGTTCGCTGGATGACGTTGAGGATCGAGATGACGACTTGACTCGGATTCTCGCTGTCCCACATGCGGACAAAGTTCGGGCTCGACGCGATCTGCTCCATGGTGCTGCGGTTCGCGTCGCCGAATCCCAAGACTGCGATCTTCGGATGAAGGTGGAAGGTCGGATCACGCAGTTCTGCGAGTGGGGTCTGCCAGTCGGGATCTTGCTTGTGGTAGGGCTGTCCGTCGGTGATGAAGAGGATCAGGGGTCGGCGTCCTGATGCTCCGAGTTGCGGCACATCTCGTGCGATGACTTTGCGAGCCAGCCGGAATGCGTCGGCGTAGTTGGTGGTACCGAACGCATTGACGCTCGGTAGCGGGTCGGGTGCTTCGCCAAGCGGTCGGATCGGGAAGACCTCGCTTGCTGTCGAGGAGAAGGTAATCATGCCCAGGCAGCACAGCTCGGCGACTTCCGGGTCGTTCTGGAGGCTGTAGATGACCTGCGGGAGCTTGGCGTTGAGCGCTGCGATCGGCGTATTTGTGGCTTGCTCGGGCGTCGCGTCAGGGTGCGGGCCCATGGACCCAGATGTATCAATGATGAACAGAAACGGACTGACGATGCTCTCGTCACCCTGGTAATGCGTCACGAGGATTCCCTTACTGGTTCGATGTTGGCGTCGGTGAAGCCGAGCGCACGGGCGAGCGGTACAAGCGACGACGGCGTGAGCGCGCCCGCAATGTTCGATGGGAGGCGGATAAGGAGCGTCCGCGCCGAAGGGCGGGCAGAGATCCGAGCGAGAGACGATGTCTGATGAGGGTCGTTCAGTGTCTGTCGACAGTAGTCCCGTACGACGTGGTTGAGGCTAGTGCTCGCCGGCAGTAGCGTGATCCGAATTCGAGCGGCGGGATGCGCGGTAAGGACTGCTTTGGCGAGATCCCGGGATCGTTGACGGATCGCATCCGACTGATTGGTGAGCAGGACAACTGCAACGACGTCGTTCAGTGGCGGCGTGATGCTTCCGGCTCGAACGGACTCGCGGAGCCCTAGCGACTGCAGAATCCGGTCAAGCGATGGCTCAACCGACGGTCTGATCGGAGAAGGCTGATCGCCCGCTCCTGGGGCTGGGGGAACCAGGGGCTCGAATGCCTCGGCCCATGAGGTTGGCACCGTGGCGGGCGCGAAGGTGTGTCGAGACCAGTCTTCGACGGTGCGTCCGAGGACATGGTCGCTGACTGTGAGCTTCGGCGTATGGTCGCGAAGGGTGCAGCCGGGTAGCTTCGCATTCGCCAATGCGACGAAGCGCTGGACGGCACCGTAGGTCGGAGCGAGGACCGTCCAGTCGGCGCTGTCATGAGACGCGTGAGCGTAGAGGCAGCCTGATTCGGCGCAGAGGCGCTTGACTTCTTCCCCGGCGCGGCCAATCAAGATCCCGTTCTGTCGCGCGTCGGGCACGGTCATGGTGATCCCGAGCAGTGCCCGTACGTCATCCAGGACGGTGCGGATGACGTGGGAATCACGGGCGGCGATGTAGAGGCGCTGATCGTCGTTGACGACCATGCAGCTGAACACCCCGTCGATAGCGCCGAGCTGCTGGATGTAGGCGCCCTTCGGGCCGATGACGGCCCCGATCTGCTTCGACGAGAGCGGCACCGATGCCACCGGGTATCGGGCGACCTCATGGAAGGCCGAGAGTCCGCGTCGTGCTTCTTCGGGCGTCTCCCACTCAAAATGCACGGTCGCCGGTGGCGATGAGTGGACTCGTCCTCCGCAAAGCCGGTGAAGTGCGGATCGTTGGAACCTGAAGAGACCGGGCTCGGCGAACATGTGCAGCCAGGCATCGGGAACGAGTCCGGACGCTTGATGGCTGGCCTCCGCGCTTGGTGGCGAGGCGGTCGCAACTAGTGGTAGGTGAACGGTCTGTTCGCCAGGGTTCCCGGGCTCGAGGGTCGCGTTCACCCGCAGATACGACCGAAGATAGAACTCCCATACTCGATGCTGCCAGGAGCGATCAGCGTCGAGTTGGAGTAGGCGCTCACGCAGGTCGGAAGCGATGGGCCGACGGGGGGTTACGAAGAAGGCCCCCGGTTCATCCGCAGGTTCAACGAGCTTGAGGTGTTTCGGGTTGGTCGTTGCAAACGCTCGTAGCTGTTCGCTAGCCGTGCCGATCGTGGGATAGAGCCGTGCTCGCGTGTTCCAGCTCAGCCGTAGGCCTACAGACTGCCCGACCGCATCGAGCGTGCCGTCGTGTGGAGTGCCGGGCTGGACTCGGACTGAGAATCTTTGGCGTACCCCGCTTGTCTCGTCACGCGCAAGTAGCTCGACCGCGGCGAAGCCGTGATGGTTCGGAACCTCGACCAGCGTCGCGTTCCAGAGCGGCCGCGGGTCTACGCCTGCGCTTCCGGCAGGCGGCGATGCTTGCCTACTCCGGGCCTTGTCGAGGTGGCGACTGAGTGCCGGGATGAGCGTGACGCCGGTGGTTCCGTACGCGGTCGGTACGACTTCGACGTGGATCCGCGCGCCTGGCCCGAGGTCTTCTGCGACCTGCTGGTGGAAGCTATCCAAAGCGATGGGCGGATTGCCGGTGCCGAACTTGCCGCGGCAAAGGAAGAACCGCCCGCGACCATCGGTGCGTTCGAGGACGCGGAGCTTGCGACGCTGAACTTCCAGCGTCTCGCCGACGACGACTTCGACAGACGCACCGAACGCGAGATCGGGGTGAGAAGCGGGGTCAGGCTCTGGCTCAGCTTGCTCGACGGCGAGCGGTTCGAGTTCGACAGCCGTACCGCGCGGCGTCACGTAGTACCCGATACAGCGGAAGACACCCGACCGGGTGACCCGTTGCCCTGCGGAGACCAACTCAACAGCGCTTCGGTCATCGTGGCTTGTTGAGTCGTCCAGGACGTTGATCGTTCGTGCTGTGGGGAGCGGCTCGTCGTCGTTGACCTCGAGGCCGAGCGCGCGGCCGCTCGTGTCGTCGCGGTCGTCGTCATCGAGTTCGACTACCTGGACGCGTTCGATCTCCTCTTGGTCCTCGATCGGTGCAAGATTCCCGATCGGCCACGAGGTGGTCTCGTCTCCGTCGGGCGGCTCCGCGGCGATGGGATACGCGAACTGCGGGTAAACCCTGACCGCGATTCGCTGTGCTGCCGTATCGACGTTGACGTCGACCGTCGACCCGACCGGGTAATCACGGATCACCGACTGGGTATGGTCGTAGTCGCTCGGGAGGAGCGTACGTGGAGCGCAGTGCTCGGCGCAAAGCAGGAGGAGGTCGGTGGCATCGAGCGCGGGATCTGCCGCCCAGGGTGTGACCTCTACGACGTTGCGTATTTCAGGTTCGTCAGTAAACCCGGTTTGCCGGGTCAGGGCGAGCAGCTCCCGCGGTGGCTGCGGGAGTCGGCAGAGCCCGCTGATCGATGCGGGCGGGTCGTCGGGGCGTGCCACGGACGTGTAACTGGCCTCGTCGCTCGTGCGGTAGAGCATGTCGACGAAGGCGCGGCTGATCACCGCCCGAGCGCGGGGGGCGAGCTTGGGCTCGAGGAATCGCTTGACCTCCTCCTTCATGGCTGGGGAGAGGCCTTCGAGGTCTTGTCGGCGTAGCTCGGCCAGCTTGAGGAGCACGTCGTGGTTGAGCCACCAGCGGCGGGCCCACGTTTCGCGGGCCGGTGACGGCTCCCACGGCCGTCGGTCGGGGTCGGCTCGCTCCCACAGGCCGACGATGCGCAGCGCGAGATCGAGGTCGTCGCGACAACCGACGTGAAGCTGCTGCCACCGTTGGTCGGCGAGCACTCGCCATGCGCCCGGCCAGTCGTGGTCAAACAGCGGCAGGTTGCGCAGGTCGACGTCTTCGAAGCCCTGGGGCTTCTGTGCTTCCAGGAGGCTGAGTGCGGTAAGGACCTCGGGGAGGCAGGCGAGCTGATCGGCGAACATCGCCGCGATCGCGAAGCCCGCTGAGTGCTGTCCGAAGCGTTCGAGTTCCTTCCCGAAGGAGGTGAGGTGGCCTTCTGCATCCACTGCACCGTTGGCCTCCAGGGCGTGGCTGGCGCGTTCGAGCTCTTGGGTGAAGATGTCGGCGGCCCGCTCGGCACTGGCGTCGAGTTGCCCGAACTTGTGCGCGGCAGGCCACTTGAAGCCCGAGACGGCGACATCGTCGATGCCTGCGGCCTTCGCCTTCATTACGAGCTGCTCGAGGTTGTCGCGCGTCGACCCTGGAGGCGTGTCACGGGGAAGCTCATCGAACTGTGCGCGGCTGTAGAGCGGGAACACCCAGCCGGGTGCGTCCCGACCGACCCGTCCCCAGCGCTGACGCACCCCGGCTTGGCTGTGCAAGGTCGTCGGGACGGACTTCGATGCCAGGACCGGGTCCCAGTCGCCCTGGGTGGTAAGCCCGGTGTCGACGACGAAGCGCACGCCAGAGACGGTCAGCGAGGTCTCAGCAAGGTTCGTGGAGACGACGATCTTGCGCTTCGCACCCCGTGGCCTCGACTCCAGTGCCGCTTCCTTCTGCTCGGTGGGCGCCGATTGGATCAGCGCGTAGACGTCGGCGTGCTCGCGGTCTACGCCTTGCTCGATGCGCGTGACGGCGCTCTCGATAAGTCGGTTGTTCGGCAGGAACGCGAGGATGTCGCCGTAGATCGCGCGATCGTCAAGCGCATTGGCAAGTCGGACGACATGGTCCGCGAGATCCTTGACCATCTGATCCAAGACCGGCCGGGGAACCGGTTTCAGCGGCTCCGGCCATCGGTCTGGTGGCTGCGGCAGACGCAGATCGAGAAGCTGTCGTGTGATTGCCCGCAGGGTCTCTGGGTCGGAGTCCTCGTCCGATGAATCGTCTGATAGATCACCGTCTGATACAGCGACATCCGTGTCCGGAATCGTCTCCCCATCGGGCCAGTGGCCTTCGAAGTGCAGCCACTCCTCGGGATCGGTGGTGAGCTTGTGCGGCAGGTTGCCGTTCTCGTCGCGCTCGCATCCGCATTCAAGCGGGCCATCTGTCACGGGAAACAGCGGCGCGCCGTACCCAAATGCTTTCTTCGCCGGGACATCGAAGCATTCGACGCGGTCCGGTCCTCCGAAGTAGTCCTCGTAGAACGGAACGTCGAAGGTGGCCGAGGTGACGATGACGCGTAGGTGCGGGTAGCGGTCGATCTCGCGCCGCAGGTACCCCATGATGAAGTCGATGTTCGTGCTGCGCTCGTGAGCTTCATCGACGACGACGGTGCCGATCTTGTTGAGGCGTCCTTCGCGCAGCCAATTGATCATCGTGCCGTCGGTCACGTAGACGAGCTGGGTTGCCGGATCGTGTCGAGCGTCGCCCTTGACTTGGTAGCCGACCGGGTAGCCCGGTCCGATGTGCCGGGTGCAGTCCGACACGCGGCACGCTTCGGACTTCGGTCCCGGGTGGTCACCGACATGCTCCCGATCGCAATGCTCCGGATCCGTGCAGGTTTCGCCTGCGGGAGCGAGCGGGTCATCGACGTGCGACTTGGGGTTAAACGACCCGTGTTCGCTGCACTCCATGAGCGGACAGCCCATGACCAGCCGTTCACCGACGTAGCGGGCGACCCCGACCGTGGCTTGCACCCGTGGCTCGGTGACCACGATAGGCCCGTGCTCGGTGAAGCTGAAGTCCACTCCGTCAGGCGGACTGAGGAGCCGAAACGGAAAGAACGTGGACTTGCCCGTTCCGGTTCCGGCTTTGAGGATCAGCACCCGCTTTTGCGGGTTGGCCATCTTCTTGTAGATCTCGCGGACATGATCGTCGGTCATGCCAAACTTCGAGAACGGAATCGGCGCGGCCTTGGGGACGGGGCGATGCACCGTAGGGAGCGGACCGAGACCACCCAGCGGGCCCATCGGGTTCTCGCGGTCGGCAACCTCGCCGATCGTCTTGAGGTCGATGTACGCGACGGCGAGACCTGAGATCTCCTGCCGGTGTAGCCGACGGTGGCGGGGGCAACGGTCGGTGCGGCTACCGCCGCGGCCGAGGACGCCCTGAGCCCACGCCTCGTTGTACTCGAACTGCTCGTCCGCATCGGACTGCCGTGCGTCGGGATCGTTCCAGCCAAGTCGTCGTTCGCGGAGGCAGTCCTTGCAGCGAACCTCGCGAACGGTGGCCGTCAGTGCTGCGTCTGGACTGCCCATGGCTTCCCCTCTTCGAACGTCGACTGCTGCGCGTACCCTGCGACAGTCCGTGCTTCTGCGCCCGGGGGCTGGCGGCGGAAGTACATCGGGACAACGGCAAGGCTCTGCGGACTACGGCGTAGGTGCTCGACTACGGCACGGTAGAAGCCGACCACGGCGGTGTCGAGTCCGGTTTGGTACAGGTAGATCAGCGTTGGCTCCCGCTCGCATAGCCGTTCGAGCTGCGTGCGCGTCATGTCGTATGCGATGCGGTCGGTGTCGCCGGCAGGTCGCGGTCGAGAGATGTCGGTGTTGCGCAGCCACGCGCCGTCGACCTCGACGTCCATCTCCGTGTGGCGGATCGAGAGCATCGCGAAGCGATACGTCCGCCAGCCTTGCGATAGCTGATCGGTCAACCGCAGACTCCGCAACGGAAACTGGATGCCGGTCGATCCGTCGCGGTACCGCACAGGAACGTCGCACGCCGCGACGTTATTCGCCGGACCGCTCTGAGCATCGACGAACTCGCGCAAGGTGTCGGTCAGGACACGGTTCGACACGCCGCTGGGCAGCAACGCTGCGTCAGGAACCTGGTTCACCGCGTCCTTGAGCTGCTGGCGAAACCGCTCCGCGACGGCTCTGGTTCCCCGCATCTGTCGGCCTTGGGCGTCGGGTGGCGCGTCCCAGGTACGAGCTGGCTCGGCGACCGCCGTGCCGATGGTCGGCGGTGGCGGTGTCGGACCCCTGCCAAACGCGGTCCGAACTTCGACCGCGACGTCGCCCGCAGCGATCCATGCTTGCGCCGTCGATGCAGCTTCTGGCGTCAGCGCATCCGAGGAGCCATCGACTACTGCATGGCTGGTCCGGTCGACCATGGGAATCTCGATCGCCTCGCTACCGGCTGAGGCGAGGTTGTGGCGCGCGATTTCCTCGAGCTGACTCGAGAGCGCTTCGTACCGGATGATGTCAACGCGGTCGCCTGCGACAGCTTTGCGAATTCGTCGCTGCGCGCCGCCGATGTCAGCGATCAACTCGGCTACGCCGTCCTCGCCGGGGGTCATCCGCACCAGGAAGGCTCGCTCGATGCTCATGCGCGTGAGATCCTGGCGTCGAGAAGCTTGCGCTCGATGACTTGGTCCAGCTCCGCCAGTCGGTCTGGACACCGCAGCAGGAAGCACCTCTCCGACGGCAAGCGTTCTGACGTCGTTC
>JADMKN010000267.1 GCA_015478825.1 Patulibacter sp.
CAACGGACTGCCTCAAACGGCGGGGTTGCTTGCGACGCGAAAGGCGCCAAGTACCGGGCACGGTATCGCGTTGGGGGCACTTTGCACGGTCTGGTGGACGGATCTTGCGCGCGTGCCGGTCGGTACATCGCGGCGTTCCTCGATTCTACTTGTGGTAGGTACTGGCTTTTGGTGAATCGCGAGCGGCCCTGCGTGGGCGTCGCCGGGAGCTCAGTCGGGGCCTGCGGTCGGGCTGCCGGGCCTGTGCATGGTCCGTGTACAGACGTAAGCTGAGTAGGCGGTTGTGGGAGTGTGAATCCGATCGTTTCGTCGGGCTTCCGGGGCGCCGCGGACCAGGGACACCGATGACCCCGGGCCGCGGGCGCGCCGCCGTCCGGAAGTCCGCGTCAGGGGGTCTCCAGGGGCGGGCGATAGCCTGCGCGAGTGCCGGTTTCGCGTGCTGACGCCCCGACGTTCGGTCTGACGCTGGCCGCGGCGCGGCGGATCGCCCTGGCGGCCCAGGGCTTTGCCGAGCGTTCGCACCGCGAACCGCCGGCGCGTCCGTCGATGGCCCACCTCCAGCGGATGATCGACCGGATCGGGCTGCTCCAGATCGACTCGGTCAACGTGCTGACCCGCGCGCACCACATGCCGCTGTTCAGTCGCGTGGGCCCCTACGACCTGGACCTGCTCGCGCGAGCGTCCGGTCGTCAGCCGCGCCGGTTGGTCGAGTACTGGGCGCACGAGGCGTCGTTCGTGCCGCCCGAGACCCACCGCCTGCTGCGCTGGCGGATGGCGCGGGTCGCGGAGGAGGCGTGGGGCGGAATCCGCCGAGCCGGGGACGACGTCGCCGTGATCGACGCGGTCGAAGCCGAGGTGACGGCCCACGGACCGCTGACCGCCGTCGAGGTCGAACGGCGCCTGGAGCACCTGGCCGGAGAGCGCCAGGGCAACGGCTACGCCTGGAACTGGTCACAGGTCAAACGGGCGCTGGAGTACCTGTTCTTCTGCGGTCGCGTCACCTCGGCCGGCCGAACGGCACAGTTCGAGCGGCGCTACGACATCCCGCAACGGGTGCTGCCGCCGGCGATCGCGGCGGCCCCGGACCCCGAGCCGGAGGACGCGATCCGCGATCTGGTGCGGATCGCCGCGCGGGCCCACGGCGTCGCGACGGCGCCGTGCCTGCGCGACTACTTCCGGCTCAGCGCGCCGCAGGCCCGGCCGGCGATCGCCGACCTGGTCGCGTCGGGCGAGCTGCGGCCCGTGCGGGTCGAGGGGTGGGATCGCCCCGCGTACCTGCACGCCGACGCCCGACGCCCGCGGGCCGTCGACGCCCGGGCGCTGTTGTCGCCGTTCGACTCGCTGGTCTTCCGGCGGGACCGGGCGGAGGCGCTCTGGGGCTTCCGCTACCGGATCGAGATCTACGTTCCGCGGGACGAGCGGGTCCACGGCTACTACGTGCTGCCGTTCCTGCTCGGCGAGCGGCTGGTCGCGCGGGTCGACCTGAAGGCCGACCGGGGGGCGGGCGTGCTGCGCGTCCAGGCGGCGTTCGTCGAAGCCGATGTCGAGGACCGCCGACGGGTCGCCGCGGAGCTCGCGGCGGAGCTGCGGTCGATGGCCGGATGGCTGGGGCTGGGGGATGTCGCGGTCGCCGACCGCGGCGACCTTGCGGGCGCCCTGCGCGCCGCGGTCTGAGCAGGTCCGCTTGCCAGCCGGCGGGCCGAGGCGCGGCGACCTGTTGATGTTCTGCCAGTACTGCCTGCAGAACATCAACAGGTCGGGGTGCTCGACCGGTCGGGGTGCTCGTCCGGTCGGGGTGCTCGTCCGGTCGGGGTGCTCGACCGGCCGGGGCGCTCGACCGGCCGGGGCGCTCGACCGGCCGGGGTGCTCAGGCGGCCGGGGAGGCCTCGCCGGCGGCGGCGGCGGCGAAGCGGTCTCCGCGGTCCTCGAAGTCGCGGAAGACATTGTGGCTCGGGGCCGCGGGGGACAGCAGGATCGTCGCGCCCTCGGGGGCGAGCGCGCGCGCGGCGGCGACCGCGTCGCGCATCACGGTGGCCGGATCCTGGCCGTCGATCCGGCGCACCGCGACGCGGGGGCGCGCCGTGTCGTGGGCTCGACCGGCGTCGGTGGGGGCTCCGACGGCGCGCGTGAGGTCGTCGCCGACCGCCTCGACGGCGGCAGCGATCTCGGGGCCCGTTCCGGGCAGCGTCACGACGCCGACCACGTCCACGTCGGCCGGCGGCTCGCCGATCGCCCCGGTCGGGATCTCGCCGGTCGCCAGCGCGTGAGCGAGCGCGGCATAGTCCTGGTCGCGGTGGTCGCCTCCCGCGATCAGCACGACCGGACCCGGAGCGAACGCGGCCACGGCGGCGAGCGCGGCCTCCGGCGTCGTCGAGATCGAGTCGTCGACCCAGATCCGGCCGTCGTGGCTGGAGACCACCTGCTGACGGTGCGGCAGCGGCGCGAAGTCCCGCAGCGCGTCGGCGACGTCCGGGATCTCGTAGCCCAGCGCGTGGACGACCTCGAGCGCGGCGCAGACGTTACGCGCCCCGATCACGCCGCGCAGCGGCAGGTCGGCGATCCGGGCGAGCGTTCGACCCCCGTTCCTGATCTCCCCGTCCGCGACGTGGAGCCCCTGGGGGTCGTCGACCCAGAGCACGGGGGCGGTCAACGTCTCGGCAGCCGCCCGCAGGCGGGGGTCGGCGTGGGAGAGGATCGCCATCCGCGGGTTGGCGCGCCGGCCGGGGGGCGGGTCGGCGCCGGACTCCGCGGTAAGGATCCGCAGCTTGTCCTCGTGGTACGTCCGTTCGTCGCCGTGCCACGGCAGGTGGTCGCGCAGCAGGTTCGTCACCACGGCGATCGTTGGCGCCCGCGGCAGGTCGCTGAGCTGGTAGCTCGAGAGCTCGACCACCCACGCTTCCGGCGGGTCCTCCGGGGTCAGCTCGTCGAGCAGCGGGCGGCCGATGTTGCCGACCAGGCGGCTGCGCACCCCGGCGCGGCCGAGCAGGTGGTGGATCAGCGAGCTGGTGGTGCTCTTGCCCTTGGTGCCGGTGACGCCGATCACCGTCTCGCGGTCGACCCGTTCCGCGAACCAGAGCGCGGTCCCGGTGGTGATCGCGGGGCGGGCGGGTCCCATCCGCACGCGGTCCGCCTCGGCCGAGCGCACCGGCACGCCGGGCGAGCGGATCACGACGTCGCACGCCGCGAGCGCGTCGAGGCCCTCGTCGCCGTACAGCCACGCCACGTCGGGGAACGGCAACGGCGGCGCGTCGGACGGCGGCGCGGTCGACGTCACGACGACGGCGGTGCTGCCGGGGGCGTGGATCCGCAGCGCGCGCAGCGCGGCGGCGGCCTCGCGTCCCGCGCCCCAGATCCCCACCGTGCGCCCCGCGAGGTCCCTGGTCCGCAGGTCCGAGGGGGGAATCGGGATCGGGCCGCTGCGCACCCCAGGAGGGTAGCCGGAGCGGGAGCATCGACCGGTCTCGTCGCGGCGGCGGCCGGGCGCCCGGTCGAGCGCTATATCCTCGGAGACCGATGCGGAGGGCTTGGACAGCGCTGCCGGTGCTGGCGGCCATGGCGATCGCCGGGTGTGGAGGGACGAGCACCGTCGCCAACGAGCCCCCACCGGTCGAGCCGCCCCGCCCCACGGCGCCGCTCAACGGTCGCCCGTCCGTCCGGACCGACCAGGGCGCGCAGCCGCTGCGCCGCGAGACCGTCGCCCGGGGCTTCGTGCGGCCGGTGGCGATGCTGCGCGAGCCGGGGAACAGCGGCCGGATCCTGGTCGTCGAGCAGGCGGGGTTCGCGCGCTGGCTCGACGGCGACGGTCCGTCGGCGGGGACCCCGTTCCTGGATCTCCGCGGCCAGGTCGAGTTCAAGGGCGAGCAGGGGCTGCTCGGGGCGACGTTCCTGCCCGGCTACGAGCGCGATCCGCGGATCGCCGTGCACTACACCGATCGGGACGACCGCACCCGCGTCGTCGTCTACCGGATCTTCGACGGACGGGTCAACCCGTTCTCGGGCGAGGAGCTGCTCACGATCGAGCAGCCCTACGGCAACCACAACGGCGGCGAGCTGCGCGTCGGACCCGATCGCCGGCTGTACGTCGGGATGGGCGACGGCGGGTCGGCCTACGACCCGCGGCAGAACGCGCAGAACCTGGAGTCACCGCTCGGCAAGGTGCTGCGCTACGACCTCGCCCAGGATCCGCTGCCGCCCGCCGCCCTGACGGGACCGGACGGCACAACCGACGAGCTCGACGCGCGGATCGCCGCCCGCACCGTGGCTGCCAACGATCGCTGGGAGCTGGTCGCCTACGGGCTGCGGGACCCGTGGCGGCTGTCGTTCGATGCCGCGTCGGGCGACCTCTGGATCGCCGACACCGGGCTCGACCGGGCGCAACGGCAGACCCAGGAGGTCAACCGGATCCCGGCCGAGCGCCTGCGCGAGCCGCGGCCGCCGGCGAACTTCGGCTGGGCGGGCTTCGACGGCGTGCGCGACCAGGCCAACCGGGACCTGACGGTCGAGGGGCCGCTGTCGTGGCCGGTCGCGTCGTTCGTCCCGCCGGGCGGCTGCGGGATCACCGGCGGCGTCGTCGTGCGTCAGGAGCGGTCGCCGTTCGACGGGCGCTACCTGCTCGGCGACCAGTGCAGCGGACAGATCTGGTCGGTCCGGACCGACGGACGGCTGCCGCTGATCATGCGCAACGAACGCGTGCGGATCCGCAACCTGACCGCGTTCCTCGCCGACGACGACGGCGGGTTCCTGGTCAGCAGCGGTGGTGGCGGGATCTTCCGGGTGACCCCGGAGCGGCGAGCGACGCCGCGGTAGCTACAGGCCCTTGGGGTGCACGACGCGGAAGCCGCTCAGGTTGCGCGGGGCGGTCTGCCAGCGCGACCCGGTGACCTGGCGACCGGAGGTGTCGAACCGCAGGCCGGCCACGTACATGAACGTGTGCTCGGCGTTGGCGTAGATCGTCACCCACTTGCCGGGACCGGGCTCGCCCCAGTCGGCGAGCGCCCCGGAGGTCATCGGCGCGTCGATCATCCCGGCCGCGGCCAGCGTGAAGCTGATCGAACCGGAGCAGTCGTAGGCGGTGTCGCTCCAGACCGAGTTGGCGAACCGGCCGTGGCCGCCGCCGTAGACGTACGGCTTGCGCGCGACCTCGTTGCCGGCCTGGATGATCGCGGCGACCCGCGGCGGGGCGTCCGGCGGGATCGTGGCGGTGCCGTCGCGGTTGAGCGTCGCGCGGCTGACCAGGCCGTCCCCGCCGGACTTGGCGCCGAGAGCGCGGGCGAGGGCGGCTTCGACCTCGGCGTCGCTCGCGGCGCCCGACGGCAGGCTGTCGCGGGAGCGATCGCTCGCGTCGCGGTCCCCCTCGGATCCCGAGCCGGACTCGGCGTCGGACGTGGCGTCGCCCGCGTCCGGGTCGTCGGCCGGGGCCGGGGTCTCGTCGATCGGGACCGGGAGCGCCGGGGCGTCGAGCGTCCAGACGCGAAGCTGGTGGGCCGGGTCCTGCGAGGCGCCCGTCGCGGCCGTCACGGCGAACCCGCCGCCCGCGAGGAGCAGGAGGCCGCCCACGCCGATCACGGCACGAGTGCGCCAGCGTCGCGGTCGTCGGGTCCCGTCCATCTCTCGCACGATACCCCGATCAGGGGGCAGGCGTAGCCGGTTGGGCGCGGGCGACCGCCGGCCGCCCGCCGGCCGGACGACGCGGGTCCGACGGATCGTCGGTACGGTTCGAGCCCGTGTCGCGGCGGGTGCTCCTGGGTGTGTTGCTCGCTGCTCTCGTCGGGGCCGCGATCGCCGTGGCCTGGACGACGCTCGATCCCGGGACCGGGACTGCGCTCGCGGTCGCGCGCGCGGTTCGGCTGGGCGCCGTGGGCGCCGTCACCGGTCTGCTGGTCCTGGTGCTCGTCGTCTGGCGTCCGCTGCGGCGGGACGGCGCCGTGGTCGCGGCGGCGGACGACGCGTTCGTCCGCGTCGGGGGCCGGGCGTTGCGCTGGTTCGCCGTGGCCGGCGGGATCGGCGCGCTGGCGGCCCTGGCGCTGCTCGCGGCCGACGCCGGCGACGCGCTGATCGACGCGCTCGGCACCCGTGCCGGAGCGTGGCTCGCCGGCTCGGCACTGGCCTTCGCGGGGCTCGCCGTGCTGGGGCCGACGGCGGTCCGCGGCGGAGCGGCGCGCTCGTCACGGGCCCTGACGGCGGCGTTGCTGCTGACGGTGGCGCTGAACGTCGCTCCGGCCTTCGGCGGACACGCGGCGGGGGCGTCGCCGGCGGTCGCCCTGGTGCCGATCGAGATCGTCCATGTCGTGGCGATGGGCGCCTGGGTCGGTGGGCTCTTCGGACTGCTGCTGGTGCTGCCGCACGCCATCCGGGCGTTGCCGGCGGGACCCGACCGGACCCGCCTGCTGGCCGCGGTCCTGCTGCGCTTCTCGCCCGTGGCGCTGACGGCGGTCGTGCTGCTGACGCTCGCGGGCACCGGGCTGTCGCTGCTCTCGTTGACCACGCTCTACGACCTGGCCGACACCGCCTACGGGCGAGCGCTGTTCGTCAAGGTCGTGCTGCTGCTGGTCGTGATCGCGATCGCCGTGCTGCAGCGCGAGTACCTGATGCCCCGGCTCGAGCAGGCGGTCGCGGTCGGAGAGCTCCCCGCCGACGACCCGCCGCCGGAAGCGCTCGTCGCCGCGCGACACGTCCGGACTGCGGTCCGCGGCGAGGCCCTGCTGCTGGTGGTCGTGCTGGTCGTCACCGGCGCGCTCGCCGGGTACCCGACGCCGAAGACCCTGGCCGGCCGGCCGGCGGTCGTCGAGCGGAGCGCCCGCGGGCTCGACCTGCGGCTCGTCGCGGCGCCGGCCCGCACGGGGGACAACCGGCTGCGCCTGTCGATCCGGCGGGCCGACGGCCGGCCCGCCCCCGAGCGCGTGCTGCGGTCGAGGGCCGTTCCGCCCGGCCGGATGGGCTCGTCGGACGTGCCGATCGGCGTCACGATGACGAGTCCCACCCGGGGACGGTGGACGGCCGAGGGCGTGCCGCTCGGCGCTCGCGGGACGTGGAAGCTCGAGGTCCTGCTCGAGGCCCCGGGCGGCGGTCGATTCCTGGCGACGCTCCCCGTTCGCGTGCGCTGAACCAGCCCCGTACACACGCTCGGCTGTACGGATCGTCTGGGCCCTGAGCTGCCGTTTATCATCCGTTCAGGGCGCGCGCTTGCCGATACGGCACAATGCTCCGCATGTCCGGAGCGAAGAAGAAGCAAGAGGCCGCGCGCCAGGCGCGCCTCGAACGCGAAGCCGCCGAGCGAGCGGCGCGTGAACGGTCCAGGCGCCTGAAGATCCTCGGCGGCGCCGGCGTGGCGATCGTCGCGGTGGTGGCGCTGGTGCTGGCGCTCGGACTGTTCCGCGGCGACGCCACGGAGAACCTGGAGACGCAGAACATCGAGGTCGAGGGAGCGAAGGTCGAGGTCAAGGGCGCCGACGAGACGGCCGCGCTCTACAACGGCATCCCGCAGCAGGGCGAGCTGCTCGGCGACCCGAACGCTCCCGCGACGATCGTCGAGATCGCCGACCTGAAGTGCCCGGCCTGCCAGCTCCACGCGATCGACACGCACCCCGAGATCGTCAAGCAGCTCGTTCGCACCGGCAAGGCCAACCTGAAGATCAAGCTGGTCAACTTCCGCGACGCCGCGGCGGGCACCACGGACGGCGAGGCCGCCCGCAACGCCGCCCACAACATGGTGCCGCAGAACACGTTCTTCAACTTCCAGAACATGGTCTTCAACAACCAGGGCGACGAGAGCGAGACCTGGGCCACCGACCGCAAGCTGACCGCGATCGCCCAGGGCACCCCGGGGGTCGAGGGTGACCAGCTCAACACCTCCGAGACGCCGGAGAGCAAGAAGCTGACCGAGTCGGCGGAGAAGCTCGCGACGGCGCTCAACGTGCAGGGCACGCCGTCGATCTACGTCCAGGCCCGAGGGACCAACGAATACACCCACGTCCCGAACTTCAACAGCGTCGAGGACGTCAGCGCCGCCGTCGAAGAGGCCACGAAGAACGCCAAGGCGACGCGCTGATGCGCGACCGCAACCTGAGGATCGCGTCGTACCTGATCGCGGCGATCGGGTTGGCGTGCGCGATCTACCTGACCTACACCAAGATCGCCTCCAACGGCCAGTGCCTGGCCGCGGGGTGCAGCGCGGTGCAGCAGTCCCGCTGGTCGGAGATGCTGGGGATCCCGGTCACCTGGTTCGGGGTGGCCGGCTACGTGGCGATCATGCTGCTGCTGTCGCTGCGCGGTGAGACGGCCCGACTGCTGCTCGTCGTGGTGAGCGGCGTGGGCTTCCTGTTCTCGATGTACATGATGTACCGCGCGTACATCACGATCGACGCGTTCTGCCCGTTCTGCACGGCGAGCGCGGTGGCGATGACGCTGCTCTTCCTGATCAGCGCCACGCGATTCGTGATGGGGCCGGACGGCGGGCCGCCGTCCGCGCTCGTCGGCCCCGACGCCGACGAGGACGAGGACCTGCTCACCGCGTGAACGACGGGTCCGCAAGCGGCGCGGCGCGGCGCGGCCAGCTCGTCGGCGCCGCGCTGCTCGCCGCGATGGTGGTCGTCGGCGCGCTGATCGCGCTCGGCGCGTTCGGCGGCGAGGACCCGGCCCGGGACGCCTCGGTCGTCGACGGGGTGCGGGGGGTCGAGGAGACCACCGCCCTGCTCGAGGGGATCCCGCAGCGCGGGATCACGCTCGGCGATCCGGCGGCCCCGGCGACGATCGTCGTCTTCGCCGACCTCAAGTGCTTGGCCTGCCGCGCGTTCGCGCTCGGGCCGCAGGCGTCGGTGATCCGCGAGCTGGTGCGCACCGGCGATGCCGCGCTCGAGCTGCGGCTGCTGGCGAACGAGTCGTTCGGCGCCGACGACCAGCTCGGGCGCACCGCCGCGCACCGGCTGGCGGCGCGTGACCAGGCCTGGCCGCTGACCGAGCTGGCCTTCTACAACCAGGGGTCCTCGTCGTCGGCGTGGATCGACCAGCCGATGCTGCAGGGCTTCGCCGCCGCGTCGCCGCTGCTGCGCGGCGCGACGATCGACCTGCGTCCCGACGCCGGGACGCGCGCGCTCGACGCGGCCGCCGACCGGTTGGCCGAGGAGCTCGACGTCGCGGGCACGCCGACGGTCTTCGTGCGGCCGACCACGGACCAGCGGCCCGCGGCGTTCGAGCGGGTCGACGTCGCGCGGTTCGAGAGCCCCTCGGAGGCGATCGCCGAGGCGGTCGCCGGGGTCCGTGGCACCTGACGGTCGGACGTCGAGGGGCAGGTAGGGTGATACCCTACCTCTGGTGAAGAAGACCAGCGTCTACCTCGAGGAGCAGCTGGACGAAGCGCTCGCGCTCCGCGCGGCGGAGGAAGGCGTGACCAAGGCCGAGTTCATCCGCCGCACGCTGACCGGGGCGGTCGGGCGACCGTCCCGCCCGGTCTCGAAGGCGATCGGGATCGTCCGCAGCGGTCGTCCCGACCAGGCGGAGCGGACCTCCGAGCTGCTGTCCGAAGCGGGATTCGGCACGTGAGCGTCGTGCTGGACACCAGCTTCGTGGTGGCGTTGATCGACGCCGACGACGAGCAGCACGACGCGGCACTGGCCTGCTTCCACGCGACCGACCAGGACTTCGTCACCACGCCGCTGGCGCTGGCCGAGATCGACGCCGCGGCCGGACGCCTCGGCGGAGAGCGCGCCCAGCGGGCGATCCGCGACGACTTCGACAGCGGCCTCTTCGCCCTGCGCTGGTGGGCCGATGGCCTGCGCGATGCGCTCGCGATCTGTCGGGAGCGTCCCGACGTCGGCCTGACCGACGCCTCGCTGGTGGCCTTGGCCGCCCGTCTGCACACCACCCGGATCGCCACGTTCGATCCCGACGCGTTCCGCACCCTCAGCACCCGTGACGGGCAGCCGTTCGTGCTGCTCCCGGCCGACGCTCAGCACCCGTCCCTCACCGAATCCGAAGGATCCCTCGCATGACGACCGACCACCCCAACAGCTTCGGCGCCAAGGACACCCTCACCGTCGGCGACCGGACGCTCGAATACTTCCGCCTCGACGCGCTGCAGGCGGAGTACGACGTCGCGCGACTGCCGTACGCGCTCAAGGTCCTGCTGGAGAACCTGCTTCGCACCGAGGGCAACGGCTCGGTCACGCCCGAGCAGATCAAGGCGCTCGCCACCTGGAACGCCAAGGCCGACCCGTCCGACGAGATCGCCTTCACGCCC
>JADMKN010000268.1 GCA_015478825.1 Patulibacter sp.
TGGGCGCACTCCCAGGACTCGTTCGCCCACGTGCTGTCCGACGTCCTGGCCGGAGCCGGGCTGGCGGCGGCGGTCGCGGGGTGCGTCGGGGCCGCGGCGCTCGTCGTCTCCCACCTCAGGCAGAATCCCCAGCGATGACGAACGAGCAGCTCACCCTGCTGGTCGGCGGGATCAGCGGTCTGATCGCGCTGTTCGCCGTCGTCCTGCTGGTGTTCATCCCCGTGGTGCGGATCTACGCGACCTGGTGGCAGCGGACGGCGGCCGTGGTGCTGGCGAGCGTCGTGGTGGGCGGCTTCCTGCTCGGCGGCGTCTACGGCGGCCTCGTGGTTGTCGACAAGTTCCTGAGCTGACGCAGTTCCGGATCGGTGCCGGTTCCTCCCACGTCCTCGTCTCCGGATCCGGCCGGCGAGCCCTCGCCGAGTACGATCCCCGGTGTGGATCCCGAGGAGACCCCGGGGACGCTCGATGCGTCCCTCACCGCGATCGCGGAGGTCGTAGCCGAGGGTTCCGGCCTGCCTGCCGTCGCCCGCGCCGTGGCGCGGGGGCTCGACGCGTCGATCGTCGTCGCGGACCGCGACGGCGCGGTGCTCGCCGTGGCGGCGCGCTCGCGGGACGAGGAGCGCCGGTTGCTGGCCGAGCGCGCCGAGCTGCCCGCGGTCCCGCTCCAGGTCGGCGGGGAGACCGCCGGCAGCGTGATCATCCAGCAGCGCGGCGAGGTCGCGAGCGGCGTCGTCGCGCTGGTCGTCGCGGTGATCGGGCTCGAGGTCGAGCGCGTCCGGGCGCCCGCCCGCGCGAGCCAGGACGAGTCGGCGGCGTTCTGCCGCGCGCTGCTCGACGGCGACTTCGCCGACGGCGACGCGGTCGCCGAGCGGGCCGCCGAGCTGGGCTTCGACGTCAGCGGGCCGGTGGCGTCCGTGGTGGTGCGGGTGCACCCGCACGTGGCGAGCGACGAGAGCTGGCGTGCGCGGACGCTGTCGGCGGT
This sequence comes from Patulibacter sp., assembly GCA_015478825.1. Classification (GTDB taxonomy): domain Bacteria; phylum Actinomycetota; class Thermoleophilia; order Solirubrobacterales; family Solirubrobacteraceae; genus Patulibacter. Next base: position 983 of record JADMKN010000268.1, read on the forward strand.
CGAGCGCGGCGCGCGGGCCGTGCACTCGTCGGCGCTGGTCGGCACGCTGGCCCGCGGCGAGCCGACCTGCGAGGTCGCGGTGCTGATCCCGGCGGCGACCGACGACGCCACCCTGCGCACGGCGCAGGCCGCCTACTCCGAGCTGGACGCGGTGCTGCCCGGTCACGCGATCTCCGTCGGGCACGGCCGCCCCAGCACCGAGCCGGGCGACCTGCCGCGGGCGATGCAGGAGGCGCTGCTGGCCTGCAACGTCAGCGAGGGCGACCCCGAGTCCGACGTGCTCGGCTTCGAGGAGACCGGGGCCTACCGGCTGCTGCTGTCGGCGATGAGCGAGAACCCCGACGAGCTGCGCCGGTTCTACGCCGACACGATCGAGCCGCTCGCCGCGTACGACGCGCAGTACGAGACCGACCTGGTCGGCACCGTCTCGGCGTACCTCGACGCCGACGGCTCGGTCGCGTCCGCCGCCCAGCGGCTGTTCACCCACCGCCACACGGTGCGCTACCGGTTGGAGCGGGTCAAGGAGCTGTGCGGGCTCGACGTGACGTCGAGCGACGGGCGAGAGCGCCTGAGCCTGGGCCTCAAGGCGATGCGGGTGCTCGGCCTCGGGCACGCCGAGCCGCGTACGGGCATCGACCGCGAGCCGCGCCCGCGCCGCCCCGCCACCAGCCGCCGCGCTCCGCGGAGCTGAACGGCGAGCGGGCCGGGGGTGGGGACAGCCGCGTTCCCGCCGTCGCGCGCCCCCACGCCCGGATCGCGTCCCGGGACCGCGTAGGATCGCCGCCCATGAGCGTGCGCATAGGGATCATCACCGGCTCGGGCACCTACGCCTTCCCCGGCCTGGTCGGCTCCACGCCGACGACGGTCGAGACGCCGCACGGCACGGTCCCGGTCAGCGTCGGCACGGTCGGTGACGTCGAGGTCGTCCATCTCGCGCGGCACCGCGAGCACCACGAGCTGGTCTCGCACCAGGTCACGCACCGCGCCAACGTGCTCGCGCTCCAGCAGCTCGGCGTCGACGCGGTGCTCGGCGTGACGGTCTGCGGCGCGTGCGAGCCGTCCGCCACGCTCGGCAGCCTGCTGGTCTTCGACGACCTGCACTTCCTGACCAACCGGTTCGCCGACGGCACGAGCTGCACGTTGCACGACACGCCGGGCGCCCCCGGGCGCGGTCACTGGGTCTTCGACGGGCCGTTCAGCGCGCCGCTGCGCCAGGCGCTGCTGGACGGCGCGCACGCCGCGGGTCTCCAGGTCCAGGACGGCGGCTGTTACGGCCACGTCGACGGTCCGCGGTTCAACAGCCGGGCGGAGATCCGCACGCTGCGCGCCGCCGGGGTGACGGCGGTCAGTCAGACCGCGGGGCCCGAGACGGTGCTGCTCGGCGAGGCGGGGATCCCCTACGCGCTGCTCGGGTTCCAGACCGACTACGCCAACGGCGTCGCCGAGGAGCCGACCCCGGTCGCGACCCTGGTCGAGCTGATCGCGCGCAGCACCGCATCGTTCACCGCGGTGCTCGCGGAAGCGGTCCCGCGGGCCGCCCGGGTCGAGCACGCCCCGGTCGGCACCTCGCTGACCTGGGACTGACGTCGGCGGGTCCGCCCGAGCGGACATCGCGCAGGCGCATCCGCCAAACTGTGGGGGCCGGCTGGTGGGGAGTGGTGTAACGGCAGCACGTCAGCCTTTGGAGCTGTTCAGTCCCGGTTCGAATCCGGGCTCCCCAGTCTTGCTTGCCTGAGACGCACGCGTCCGGTGCTCCTTCGTCTAGCAACGTCACTGTGGTTCTGCGGCTTAGATCTAGCGCGCTCCTGCGGCGCTTTGCGTGGTCCGCCGCGTCATCGGTGACGGGGCACGTCGCGTGAATATCCGCCTCGGCCCCGGCTTCTGACTCCGCCTATGCCCCAGGAACTCAGGCAAGCCCAATTTGCTCCCGACCGGATGAACCAGTGTCACTATTGTGTATAGATGTTTCGCGCACGTTTATGTGTCTACGGTCGCGCAGCCTGCGCTATAGTAGGCGTCGATGGCGATTGGGAAACGTAATTCTAGATCGCTATTTTGACTGTTTATCGAAAGGAATGGAATGTCTAGAATTAGGAGTGTTCTGACCGCAACGGCGGCTGGCGCTGCGCTCTCACTGGCGGCGCTCGGGGGCCCCTCGGTCGCCTCCGCGGGCAACCCCTACTCGTTCGTGTGTCACGGTTACGCAGTTTCGACCCCGATGTACGCCGGGGGGCCCGGAGTGGGGCCGATCTTCGCCTATCTCCCCGCGACGCACACGTTTTACGGGCACCAGACGGTGTACGTCAACGGTGTGTTCTGGTCGCTGGGGCATACGTCGTGGAGTCACCCCAATGACTACTGGGTGAGGACCGGGGATCTCATCTGCTGAGATCGCAGATGACTCCGCGGCCGGGCGCGGCGGAGTCGTGCCAGGGCTGGTGGGCGGCGGCGTGCAGGCGTCGTCGCCTCGGCCGTTGCAAACTCGAAAGGTTTCTTAGGGGGGCCCGGCTTCGCATTTCCCCCGCAGAAACGATGTCATTCGTGATGGCGTACGCTAGGTCAGGTGTTCGCGTTTGTTCTCGGTCGGAGACCCGACAGCCCCGCTACGTCGATCTCTATGGGGCTCACCGTCGCGCTGGCGCTCAGCATCGCGCTGCTCACCTTGCGCTGGCACCAGGATTGGAACGTGTCGGAGGGCACCTACGCGCTGACCTCCCGCGCGCTGCTGGAGGGCGGCGACCTGTACGGCGACCTCGTCGTGGCGCATCCGCCGCTGATGTTCGTCTTCGGCGCGGGAATGCTCGCCCTCAGCGACTCGCTCGATTTCCTACGCGTCATCGTCCTTCTTCTCCAGCTCGGCTCGCTGGGCTTGCTGTCGGTCGTCGTCTGGCGTCTGACGCGATCCGGGTGGGCCACCGCCGTCGTCGCGCCGCTCGGAGTGCTCCTGCCGTGGACCGTCCACGAGCAGGGTCTGTTCACCGCTGAGCCGCTGGCGTTGCCGCTTCTGGCCGGCGCTGCGGTGCTGGGCGCACGGCCGCGCGGGTCGGCGTGGGCCGGTGCGCTGCTTGCCGTCGCCATCGGGGTCAAGCTTCCGATGCTGATCCCCGCGCTCGTAGGCCTGTGGTGCGTCGCCGATCGGCGGCGCGCGACCGTCGCGTTCGGCGCCGTTCTGGTGGTCGTGGTCGGCGGCACGTTGGCCGTGTTCGGCGTCGGGGTCATCGAGCAGTCGATCCTGGCCCAGACCGAGGTCGACCGTCACAGTCCGAAGTACATCGCCGAGATCACCGTGCAGGCCGGATGGAACCTGGCGCCGGTGCTGCTTGGCGTTCTTGCGCTCGTGGCAGCCCGCCGCCGGGGTTGGCGCTCGGCCGACGAGGCCCAGTGGCGCATGGCCGTCGGCCTGGCCGTCGGCATCGCTTTGACCTATGCGTCCGTCTTGAAGGACGGCACGTCGCTGACGGTCCTGCCGCCGATCGAAGCGCTGTTGTTGCCCCTCGCCGTGGTCGGCGGCTGGCTCTGGGTGAGCGGCGTCGTCGCTCCGGCGCGGCGCCGAGCGGCCCGCGTCACCGCAGGTCTGGGGCTGGCATTTCTTCTCATGCAACCGCTGTCGCTCTTGGCTGATGCGCGGCACGGCGGGCACCTGTTCCTCCGTCCGCTCTCCGGCTCGGCGTGGGGGGTCAATCTCACGCGCGACGAGACGGACAGCCAGGTCGCGCGGCTCGACCAGTGCCCGGCCCACGTCGCCTCCAACCTGACCACCACGGTCACCTTCCGGGCGCAACACCGCATGCCCGGCGACCAACCGGACACGTTCCTGCCGTCGCGGTCGTCGCGACTGGCGGACGTGCAGCGTGCTGTCCTGGCCGACATGCCTCGCTGCCCGTAGCGGACTTCTCGGGGGCCCCGGTCGGCAGAACGCGCTGCCGAGCGTCTGACGTACGAGCGTCTGGGTAGGCTCCCCGGCGTGAGCGCCAAGGATCAGGCCCCGACCGTGATCGTCCTCGCCGCGGGGCGCGGCACCCGGATGCGATCGGCGACGCCCAAGGTCCTCCACGACCTCTGCGGCGCCCCGCTGGTCGACTGGGTGGTGCGCGCGGCGCTCGGCGCTGCCGCGCACCGCGTGGTCGTCGTCGACCAGCCGGCCCGCCCCCTCGTCGGCCGGCTGCGCGACGGCGTCGACGTGGTCGAGCAGCACGCCGACCGGCACGGGGAGGGCACTGCGGGCGCGGTCGCTGCCGCCGTCGAGCTGATCGACCCGCAGCGTCCGGTCGTCGTGCTGGCCGGCGACGTCCCGCTGGTCTCGCCCGACTCGATCGCCGCGTTGGCCGCTGCTCACCGCGAGTCCGGCGCCGGCGCGACGCTGCTGACCACCGAGCTGGACGACCCGTCCGGCTACGGCCGGGTGGTGCGCGACGAGCGCGGCAACGTGGCCAGGGTCGTCGAGACCAAGCAGCCGGGCGACGCGACGCCGGACGAGCTGCTGATCCGCGAGGTCAACACCGGGATCTACGCGTTCGACGGCGGACTGCTCGTTGCGGCGCTTGCCCGGGTCGGGACCGACAACGCCCAGAACGAGCGCTACCTGCCCGACGTGCTGGCGATCCTGCGCGGCGACGGGCACGACGTCGGCGGCTTCCGCTCCGACGACCCCAACCTGGTCCGCGGCGTCAACGACCGTGTCCAGCTCGGCGAGATTCGCGCGATCGCGCAGCAGCAGATCATCGCTGCCCACCAACGTGCCGGCGTGACCGTCGTCAACCCGGCCTCGACGGTGATCGACCGCGACGTCGAGATCGGCGGCGACACGGTGATCGAGCCGGGTTGCGTGCTGCGGGGCGCGACCCGGATCGGTTCCGGCGCGACGATCGGCCCCCACACCACGGTGGTCGACGGCCAGCTCGGAGACGGGGTCAGCGCCGTCCACAGTCACATCCTCGGCGCCGTCGCGGAGCCGGGCGCCACGATCGGGCCGTTCTCGTACCTGCGGCCCGGCGCGGCGCTGCGGACCACGGCCAAGGCCGGAGCGTTCGTCGAGATCAAGAACAGCGACATCGGGCCCGGCAGCAAGGTCCCGCACCTGTCGTACATCGGCGACGCCGACGTCGGCCCGGGGACCAACCTCGGCGCGGCGACGATCACCGCCAACTACGACGGCCGCAACAAGCACCGCACGACGATCGGGGCGGGGGTCAAGACCGGTGTCGACACCACGCTCGTCGCCCCGGTCACGATCGGCGACGGGGCCTACACGGGCGCCGGCAGCGTGATCACCAAGGACGTCCCGGCGGACGGCCTGGGGATCGCTCGCAACCGTCAGCGCACGCTCGAGGGCTACGCCCAGCTCGTCGAGCAGCGCGCCGCCGACGAGGACGCTTAGCGCTTTAAGCCCAGCTCAAGCGCGGGTCAGGGCCCGCTTGCGAGGCACGATCGCGGGCGGATCTCCGCCGGGGCCTCCGGACAGTTACGCTGCTGTCGGTCGCGGCTCGCGTCGAGCCGCGGACCTCGCTCCCGTTTCCTCCTTCAGGACTGCTTCAACCGTGAGTGCACTTCTGCCGTCCGTGGACACCGCTACGAGCCTCTCGTTGGGCTACGACAAGCGGCTGATGCTGTTCAGCGGACGCGCCAATCCCGGGCTCGCGGACGCGATCGGCGACAAGCTCGGCGTTGGACCGGGCCCGATCACGCTGAAGACCTTCCAGAACGGCGAGGTCTACTGCCGGTTCGAGGAGTCGGTGCGCGGCGCGGACGTCTTCATCGTCCAGCCGACCTGTGGCAACCCCGAGACGGGGATCAGCGCCAACGACGCGCTGATGGAGCTGCTGGTGATGATCGACGCCGCCGTCGGCGCGAGCGCTCACCGCGTGATCGCCGTGACGCCGTGGTACGGCTACTCGCGGCAGGACAAGAAGAGCGCGCCCCGTGAGCCGATCTCGGCCCGTCTGGTGGCCCGGATGCTGGAGTCCGCCGGCGCCGACCGCGTGCTGACGATGGACCTCCACGCCGGTCAGGTCCAGGGCTTCTTCCAGATCCCCGTCGACCACATGACGGCGATGATGATGCTCACGCAGTACTTCATGGACCTCAACCTCGACGACGAGCTGGTCGTCGTGGCCCCCGACGCCGGTCGCGTGAAGCTGAACAAGAAGTTCGCCAACCGGATGGGCGCCGACCTGGCGATCCTCGACAAGGAGCGGCCGCAGCAGCAGGTCGCCGAGATCGGTCACGTGATCGGCGACGTCCAGGGCAAGACGGCGATCATCGTCGACGACATGATCGATACCGCCGGGACGCTGCGCGCGGCCGGCGAGGTCGTCAAGGCGGCCGGCGCGTCGCGGGTCTACGCGGCCGCCACCCACGGCGTGTTCAGCGGCAAGGCGTTCGAGAACCTCGCGGCGGCGCCGTTCGAGCAGATCGTCGTCACCGACACGATCCCCGAGCGCCCCGGCGCCCCGGCCAACCTGCGCACGATCTCCTGCGCCAACCTGCTGACCGACTCGATCCGCCGGATCTTCACCGACGACTCGGTCTCCGAGGTGTTCGAGGGCGAGAACCAGCTCTTCTGAGCCTGCATCGCGCTCCTGCGGCGGCCCGTGGCGGGCCGCATAAATACTTGCCTTATGAATACAGTTTGACGGGATGACCGTCGAGCCGCCACGCCAGCACGCCAACGTCACGCTGGCGGCGCTGGCGTTGGCGGGGATGGCGTTCTCGCTGCTGCAGTCGATGGTCTCGCCGGCGCTCCACGAGATCCAGACCGAGCTGGGGACGAGCGAGACGGCGGTCGCGTGGCTGCTCACCGGCTACCTGCTGAGCGCCGCCGTCAGCACCCCGATCGTCGGCCGGCTCGGCGACATGTTCGGCAAGGCCCGGGTGCTGCGGATCGTGCTCGTGATCCTCTGCCTCGGCACGGTGATGGCGGCCATGGCGTCGTCGATCGGCGTGCTGATCGCGGCGCGGCTGATCCAGGGCGTCGCGGGCGGCGTCTTCCCGCTCGCGTTCGGGATCATCCGCGACGAGTTCCCACGCGAGAAGGTCGCGGGCAGCATCGGGCTGATCTCCGCGCTGCTCGGAATCGGCGGCGGCTTCGGCGTCGTCCTCGCCGGCGTGATCGTCGACAACCTCAGCTACCACTGGCTGTTCTGGCTGCCGCTGATCGCCGTGGTCGCGGCGACGGTGCTGGTCGTCTTCTTCGTGCCCGAGTCGCCGATCAAGGCCCCGGGCAAGGTCAACTGGTCCGGCGCGATCCTGATGTCGCTCGGCCTCAGTGGCCTGCTGCTCGCGATCAGCCAGGCCGCGTCGTGGGGGTGGGGATCGGCCCGCACGCTCGCCGTGCTGGCCGTGGGGGTGGGCCTGCTCGCGGCGTGGGTGCGCAACGAGCAGCGTGCGGTGGAGCCGCTGGTCGACATGCGGATGATGCGGATCCGCGGGGTCTGGACGACCAACGTCGTCGCGCTGCTGACCGGCGTCGGGATGTACTCGTCGTTCGTGCTGACGCCGCTGCTGGTCCAGCTCCCCGTGGAGACCGGCTTCGGCTTCGGGGTCAGCGTGACCGCCGCCGGCGTCTACATCCTGCCCTCGGCGCTGACGATGCTCCTGGCCGGCAGCATGGTCGGGCGGCTCGAGGCCCGGTTCGGCTCCAAGCCCCCGCTGATGGTCGGCTCGGTCTTCACCGCGCTGTCGTTCGCGCTGCTCGCGGTCGCCCACAGCGAGCCGTACCAGATCTACCTGGCGTCGCTGCTGCAGGGCGTCGGGATCGGCCTGGCCTTCGCGTCGATGGCCAACCTGATCGTGCAGAACGTCCGCCCCGACCAGACCGGCGTGGCGACGGGCATGAATACGGTGGCGCGCTCGGTCGGCGGCGCGCTCGGCGCCCAGATCGTCGCGGCGATCCTGACCGCGTCGGTGGTGCTCCAGCATCCGACCGAGACGGCGTTCACGATCGCGTTCGTGTTCGGCGCCGCGATGATGGCCGCGGCGGTCGCCGTCTCGGTGCTGATCCCGGGGCGCAGCGCTACAGTCGGCGGATGAGCACCGCCGCGCAGCTCCTGGTCGAGCGCCTGGGACTCAGCGACGACGAGCTGCTGGACGTGCTGAACGCCGACCCGTTGTCGGTCGTCACCGGCGAGCTCGAGCACCGGCCGCAGCTCGCGCTGCTGCTGGCCCTGACGAGCGAGCCGGCCGAGCGGATCGGGTTGCCCGCGTTGCGGCGCTGGCTGCGCACGAGCGGACCGCACGGCCGACCGATCGACCTGCTGACGTCGCGGTCGTTCGGGGCCTTCGAGGACGCGCTGGCCGTGCTCGACGACCGTGGCCTCGTGATCCGGGCGTCGCGGCCGCCGCAGCCTTAAAATAGGGCCCCGGTCCGTCGACTCGGGGACTGGGACGGACTAGAGCTTGTCCTCGCGATGCTTGCCCGGCCAGCTTCCGAAGACGTGCTCGAAGACGTGCATGCCGTAGCGGCTGGTGGCGGCGGAGGTGGCGCCGAAGATCGCCGACTGCAGGGCGGCCGCGGCCACGGCCCGGACCCCCGAGTCCTCGCGCACGGCCGGGTCCGGGATGCCGTCGCCGTCGATCCGGCTCCAGACGCGATCGAAGATCGTGATCGCCAGACGCGACGCGATCAGGCCGACGATCAGTGCGAAGGGCTTGAAGAGCAGGCGCATGGGACGTCAAGCCTAACGGTCGGTCCGGTGGACGGCGCATCCTGGCGGGCCGCCTGCTATTCACACCGCATGAACCGACGCGTTGTGGCGGCCCTGTGGGCGGCGATCCTGATCGCGGTGGCGGGGACGACCGTGCCGACCACCGCGCAGGCCCAGACCGCTCCGGCGGAGCCACCACCCGCGGCGCCCGCGACGGTGCCGGTGCCGAAGCCGACGCTGCCGACGCGCGGCGGACGGACCTTCGCCGGTCACGACGGTCGTTGGACGGTCGGGGGCCGCTGGCTGATCCGCCACGACCCGGACGGCCAGGGTCGCAAGGCCCGCTGGTTCGCCCCGGGGGCCGCGACCGGGTGGTCCCCGGTGCGCGTCCCGCACGTCTGGAACGCGCAGGACCACACGTCGGCGTCCCAGAAGGGCGCGGTGGTCTGGTACCGGCGCGAGCTGCGGCTGCCGAAGGTGTCCCGCACGCGGG
>JADMKN010000269.1 GCA_015478825.1 Patulibacter sp.
CCCGGCCGGTCCCGCGACGTCCAGCTCCACGTCGGAGACCCGCTCTCCGGCCATCACCGGGATCACGAGCGCGCTCTGGTCGGCGACCGCCGCCAGGGCGCACGGCCGTTCCTGCGGCGGGATCGCGGTGATCAGCGGCGGCTTGGCGGGGTCGGCGTTCGGATCCGTCGGCAGCGTGTCGATCGGGATCCGGACGAGCCGCGGCACGTCGGTCCGATCGTCGTCGGCCTCGACGTGCGCCGGCGCCGCGGTCGGCGACAGCTCGAGCCGGGTCGCCGGCCCGCCCCCGGCCCAGCGGGCGGGGTCGCCCTGGACGGTCGACGCCAGCAGCGAGACCGGCCGCCAGCACGTGTCGACGAGCAGGTCGAGGTTGCGGGCGACCGATTCGATCACCACGGTCTGCGCGGCGAGCAGCGGACCGGCGCACCCGTCCTGGTACATCTGGGTCCAGTTGCAGACGGGCTGGCCGGGGAAGACCCGATCGAGCACCGTCGCCCCGTCCGCGCCGGGCGTGCGCAGGGCGGCGTCGAGCTGCGAGTCGCCGACGAACAGCACCTCGCCGGGCGCGAAGTCGGTCTCGGGGCTGCCGGTGACCGTGAGCTGCCGGTCGCGATCCACGCGCGTCTGGCCGATGAAGACCCCGAGGTCGCCGGACCGCTCGCGCTCGTCGATGCCGCGCAGGCGCGCCTCCGACGCCAGCCCGGGACGGACGGCGTCGAGCACGGTCCGGGCGAACGCCTCGCGTCCGAGGAAGTTCCAGTGGGTGTCGCTGCGGAGGAACGTCGGCTTGCCGTCCGCTTCGAGCGCGTCGAGCTGGTCCTGGATCGTGTAGCCGCCGGGCACGTCGTCGAGGCGCTCGTGCACCCGGGACTCCGCGGCCGAGACGCACGCGAGCTGCGACGCGTCGACGCCGGAGAGATGCTCCTGGTGGGTGACCATCTTCGACCCGGCGACGATCACCACCGGCGTGCGGCCCGACGCGGTGATCGTCCGGGTCAGCAACGCCGCGGCGTCCTCCGGCGGGGCCTTCGGGCGTCCCTCGTCGGTGCAGATCCGCAGCTCCGGCCGGTAGTACAGCCACCCGTCCTCGCCGAGCAGCACGTCGGCGCTCGGGCTGTCGCCGAAGAGGTTGATCGCGATCCGCCCCTCCGCGTCGATCGCGTAGCGGCGGAGCGGCAGCCGTTCGCGCAGCGCCGCGTCGATCTGCTGGAAGGTGTGCTCCTGGCGGAGGGTGCCGCGGTTGAGGTCCGGGAACGGCGTCTTGGCGCGGTTCTCGAGGTTGGGCTGCCGCTCCCCGGCGAGGTACGCCACCGCGGGCGCCACCAGCAGCGCCATCAGCCAGATCACCGGGAGCAGGGTACGCACGCGACGAGCCATCGGACCTCAGAACTGGAAGTAGAGGAACGGGGAGTAGTCGCCGGCGAACGCGAAGATCAGGGCGAGCGGCAGCAGCGCCAGCACGGCGACGCGGGCGACGATCGCGGGAGCGCCGACGCCGTCGATCAGGAACCGGCCGCCACTGCGGGTGCCGGGCAGGAGGAAGATGCCGCAGGCGAGCACGAGGATCACGAGCGCCTGGGTCGTCATCGCCGTATCCACGGCTGGCGTCAGGCCACCGGTCGGGACGATCATCGCCTCGTAGTAGCGCAGCGCGTCCGGCAGCGACTCGGCCCGGAACAGGACCCAGCCGAGGAAGACGATCAGCAGCAGCGTGCCGCGACGCGCCCAGCGCCAGCGGACCGGGCCCTCGAGCCCGCGCCAGCCCATCCGGCGCTCGATCAGCAGCCACGCGCCGTGGTACAGCCCCCAGATCAGGAAGGTCCAGCCCGCGCCGTGCCAGATCCCGGTCAGCAGGAAGACGGCCATCAGGTTGCGCGAGGTCTGCGCCGCCGTGCCGTGGTTGCCGCCGAGCGGGATGTAGACGTAGTCGCGGAACCAGCGGGACAGGGTCATGTGCCAGCGCCGCCAGAACTCGGTGACCGAGACCGACGAGTACGGCCGGTCGAAGTTCTCCGGCAGGCGGAAGCCGAGCATCATGCCGATGCCGATCGCCATGTCGCTGTAGGCCGAGAAGTCGAAGTAGAGCTGGAGCCCGTAGGCCAGCATGCCGAGCCACGCGGAGCCCGTGGTCAGGCCGCCGTCGGCGTTCGCGGCGAACGCGGCGTCGGCGATCGGCGCGATCTGGTCGGCGATCAGGACCTTCTTGGCCAGGCCGTGGGCGAACCGGATCGCGCCGGCCTGGACCTGGTCGACCCGCGGCTGCGGCCGGCGCAGGTCGTGCTGGATCTCGCGCAGGCGGACGATCGGGCCGGCGATCGAGCGCGGGAAGAGCGCGACGAACAGCAGCACGTCGAGCGGGTCGCGCCGCGCCTCGACGTCGCCGCGCCAGACGTCGACCAGATAGCTGACCTTCTCGAAGGTGAAGAACGAGATCCCGATCGGCAACAGGATCGCCAGCGTCCCCGGGTTGCCCATGCTCAGCAGGTCCGCCAGCCGGGCGATCTGCTCGGAGGCGAAGGTCGCGTACTTGAACCAGGCGAGCAGGCCGAGGTTCTGCAGCAGCCCGGCGATCAGCAGCCCGCGGGCCAGCCGCGTCCGCCCCCGCGCCTTCGCGGCCGCCATCCCGCGGGCCAACGCCCAGTCGACGAGCGTCGAGGCGATGATCACCAGCACGAACGCCTGCACGCCCCAGGCGTAGAACCCGAAGCTCGCCGCGAGCAGGATGAACCGACGGAGCCGGACCGGGGCGACCCAGACGGCGATCAGCACCGCCGGCAGGAACAGGAAGAGGAAGGTCGGGGAGCTGAAGACCATCGAAGAGGTGCGGACGCGACCGGACAGGGACGCCGCAGGGCGAACGTCGATCGCTCGCGCTCCGCGAGACGCTATCGCGACAGCCCCCAGCGGCGCGTCGCTCCCTTGAGCCAGCGTTGGGGTGACGTTGAGGTTCGGCGGCGGAGGCGCGTCGACAGCCCGAAGCCGCCGGGAACCGACACGAGTGGCGAGATCCACGGTGTACGGTCTGCGCATGAAGGCGCTCCGCACGGTTCGCACGCGACCAGCCCGCATCGGTGGCCGCCTGACCGCCCTCGCGGTGCTGACCACGCTGATGACCGTGCCAGCGGGAGGGGCGCACGCGGCGCCGGCGCCGGCCGCCCCCGAGGTCGCCGCCGACCAGACCGCACCGGGGCCCCCGACCGACGTCCGGTGGGGCGTCGGTCCGGTTCACGTGCTCCCCTCGGGTGAGCACCGGTGGACCGACAGCACGGTGCGCTGGACCGCTCCCGCCGACGACGGCACGCCGATCGTCCGGGTGCACTGGAAGCTCTGCCGCCGGTGGGGCGGTGCGATCTGGCCGGAGTTCCCCGCGGGCGTTCCCGCGCAGTGCCTGACCGGGTCGGCGGGTCCGGAGCCGTTCCCCCTGGACGAGTCCCCGATCCCCGTGGGGGCACCGCCGCGCGCCTGCATCGGCTACGTCACGACGCTGATGATCTGGCTCGAGGACGCCGCGGGCAACGTCGATCTCGACCCGCGGAACGCGGGCGGAACCGGGTTCGGGGCGACGCCGCTCTGCGGTCCGCCGCCGCCTCCGCCGCTCCCCGACCCGCCCGTGGACCTCCCCGAACCGCCGGCGGCGGCGCGGGCGGCCACCGCGTTGGCCGTCACGACGCGCGTGCGGGCCGTCCGCAACGGCCAGCGGCGTCGGCAGCGGCTGACCGTCGCCGCCCGAACGACCGCCCGCGCGGCGTCGGGGAAGGTCCGGATCCGGGTCACCGGCCGGCAGGGCAAGCGGAAGCTGACCCGCGCCCGCACGGTGACGCTGGCGAAGGGTCGTGCGCGCTACACGTTGACGGTGCCCAAGGGCATCCGCCGCTTGAGCGTCCGGGCGGACTACGCCGGTTCGAAGACGCATGCGCCGTCGTCGCGCACGACGACGGTGCGGATCCCGCGGCGCTGACGCTCAGACCGTCCGCAGCCAGGCGACGGTGTCGGCGATCCCGCGGTCGAGCGGGATCCGGGACTCCCAGTCCAGCAACGCCTTGGCCTTCGACACGTCGGGCCAGCGGCGCTGGACGTCGACGTCGAAGGTCGGAAGATGCTCGAAGACCAGCTCGTCGGTCCGCTCGCACTGCTCCCAGATCACGCGGCAGACGTCGGCGATCGTGCGCTCGTCGCCGGCCGAGATGTTGAAGTCCTCGTTGAGCCCTGCGGCGTGGCCGGTGGCGGTGACGATGCCGTCGGCGATGTCCTGGACGTGGGTCAGCGTGCGGGTCTGGTCGCCCTGGCCGAAGATCGGCAGCGGCGCGCCCTGGGGCAGCGCCAGCACCTTCTTGATCACGTCGGGGACCATGTGCGCGATCCCCGGCTCGTCCTCGGGCATCTCGCCCGGGCCGTAGGCGTTGAACGGGCGGACGATCGTGTAGGGCAGGCCGTGCTCCTGGTGCGCGGCCTTGATCTGGATCTCGCCGGTCAGCTTCGAGAAGCCGTAGGCCGACGTCGGGGTCGGCACGCGCTCGACGTCCGACTCCTTGGTCGGGAAGCTCGTCGTGTTCTCGAACACCATCGAGCTCGACACGTAGGTGAACCGCTCGACCCCGACCGCGATCGCGGCGCCCATCACGCTGTTGTAGAGCGACGAGTTGACGTCGGTCAGCGTGTAGGGCAGCTTGTGGAAGTTGCCGATCCCGCCGACGATCGCCGCCAGGTGGATCACGTGGCTGCAGCCGTCGATCGCGCGCTGGGCCTCGGCGCGGTCGCGCAGGTCGCCCCGGTGGATCTCGCAGCCCTCGCGCATCCAGTCGGGCGCGTCGCGCTGGTCGGAGACCCGGACCTCGAAGCGGGGATCGGCGAGCAGGCGGCGGACGACGGCGGCGCCGATGGTGCCGGCGCCGCCGGTGACGAGTACGCGAGACATTCGCGTCAGGGTATAGCGCGACCCGCGAGCTCCGCGACGTCGCCGAAGACCGTGTGCTGGCCGAAGGTGTTCCACGGGTCGGCGAGCACGGCCCCCGGGGAGGCCAGCTCGGCGATCCGCGTCAGCGTCTCCGCGTTCTGCCAGGTCGAGTGGTTGGTGGCGAGGATCACGGCGTCGGCGCCAGCCACGGCCTCTTCCAGGGTCAACGTCGACGACGGGCTGTGCGGGTCGTGGGCGGCCACCAGAGCGAGATCGCGTTCCAACAGGCGGATCAGCTTGAACGACAGCGAGTCGCGCTCGTCGTCGGTGTCGGACTTGAACGCCAGGCCGAGCACCGCGATCTTGCGTCCGCGGAAGCTCGTCTCCGGCAGGCGGCGCCGGACCCCGTCGACGAGGAACAGCGGGACCGACTCGTGGACCCGGCTGACCGCGAGCAGCATGCCCGGCGCCGACGAGCGCTCCTCGCTGAACGTGAAGTCCTTGCGCAGGCAGGTGCCGGCGGTCATCCCGGGCAGCTTCATGCCGCCGCGCGGGTAGTCCTGGTTGATCAGCTCGATCACGTCGAAGACGTTCGCGCCGTACTGCTCGCACTCCATCATCAGGCGGTTGGGCAGCGCGAACTCCGCGTAGCGCAGGATGTTGGTCCAGATCTTCGCCAGCTCGGCCTGGATCGGCGTGGTCTGGACGACCGGGGCGCCCAACGCGACGAACGGCTCGGCGGCGACCTCGCCCGAGCGGGCGCCGATCCCGCCGACGATGCACGGCAGCGTCGAGATCTCCTGAAAGAACCGCGACGCCGCGATCCGCTCGGGCACGTGCGCGACGAAGATGTCCTCGCCGACCGTGAACCCGCGCTGCATCTCCAGGTAGCCGGCGACGAACTCGGTGGTGCCGGGGGCGATCGTCGACCGCAGCACCAGGCAGTGGCCCTCGCGTAGGTGCGGCAGCAGGTCGTCGAGCACGCTGCGGATCTGACTGACGTCGATCTCGATGTGGCTGAACGACGGCGTGCCCAGGGTCAGCACGATGTGGCGCGCGCGGGCGGCCTGCGCCACGTCGGCCGACATCTCGAGCCGGCCGGCGGCCTTGACGCGCGCCATCACGTCCTCGGCGCCGGGCTCCTCGAACGGCATCCGTCCGTCGTCGACGGCCGCGATGATCGCGGTGTTGACGTCGACCCCGAGCGTGCGCAGCCCGGTGTCGGCAAAGGCGAGAGCGAGGGGGAGGCCGACCCGGCCCACGCCCACGACGGCGACGTCGAGATCCACGGACGGAAGGCTAGATGATCGGGAGGATCAGCTAGCGCCCGGCGGGCGCGACCGGCTGCGGCGCCGGGGCGATCGGGCGGCGACGCGGGGGCGGGCCCGAGCGGACGACCGGCGCGGCCGGCTGGCCGGAGCGGCGCTGGCGAACGAGCTGCGCGACGAACTGCCGTACGAAGCGCGGGTTGTAGCGCGCGTAGCGCCGCCACAGCCGCTTCGGCTCCTGGATCAGGCGGAACAGCCACTCCAAGCCGCGGGACTGGATCCACGGGGGAGCCTGGGGGACGAGGCCGGCGTGGAAGTCGAACGCGGCGCCGACGCCGAGCAGCACCGGCGCGTCGAGCTGCGGACGCATCCGCGCCATCCACTTCTCCTGCTTCGGCACGCCGATGCCGACCCAGACCACGTCCGCGCCGGACGCGTTGATCTCGGCGGCGATCTGGTCCTCCTCCTGCTCGGAGAGGGCCCGGAACGGCGGGGACCAGCTACCGACGATCTGCAGACCGGGGAAGCGGGCGCGGAGGTTGCGCGAGAGGGTGTCGAGCGCGTGGCGGTCGCGGCCACCGTAGAGGTAGACCCGCGTGCCAGTCGTCGCGGCGTGCCGGCAGTGCTCTTCCATCAGCGTCGGGCCGTAGACCCGATTGGGCTGCGCATGACCGAGCAGGTTCAGCGCCCAGACCAGCGGCTGACCGTCCGGGACCGTGAGCGCGCTGCCGAGCACGGCCTCGCGCAGCTCGGGATCCTCCTGGCAGGCCATCACCGTGTGGGTGGCGGCGACGCAGACGTAGGCCTGGCGACGCGACGCGACCATCGCGTCGATCCACGCCACGGTGCCCTCGTAGGTGGTGAGGGCGATCGGGATCCCGAGCACCTCGACCTGCGGGGGCGGGACGGTGAGCGCACGGAGCACGTCAGCGTTGGAGACGGGGTGCCTGTCGTCGTGCATAGGAGAAACCCGGACGCCGATAGGGGGAGATCGGCGGTGTGGGGTCACGAGCATGAAACCCCGCGAGAGCCCAAAGGTTGCGGTAACGATATCGGTCGAGCGCGCGTACGCGCCCGCTGGGTGTCAAGTTGCAGGGAGAATCCCCTGCATACCGAGCCCGTCGCCCGACCGGATGTCGCGAAGCGTGCGCATCGCGAGCCCGGCGTCGCGAGGCGATCGTAGCGGCCCGCGGCTAGCCTCCACGGGATGCGGATCGCACGGAACGCCGAGAACCCGTTCCAGAATCAGTGGTGGTCTGGGGTGGTCGGTGACCGAGCAGGGCGCCGCGCGAGGCCCGAGAGTCAGACTGGTTGTCTGACTGAGGGTTCGGGTGGTGATCCTGCGACGTGTCAGCGGCCGTCCCAGGCCGCCGGTCATTCCGGAACGGGTTCTAAGAGCTGATGGCCCGCCGGGTGTTGATCACCGGGATCACCGGCCAGGACGGCGGCTACCTCGCCGAGCAGCTCGTCGCGGCCGGGGACGACGTGGTCGGCACGGTTCGCCGCCCGGCGGGAGCGCTCGACGCCGCGGGGCTCGGGCACCTCGACGGGCACGTGGAGCTCGTGGCCGCCGATCTGCTCGACCCGGACGGTCTGCGTCGCGCGATCCTCGAGGTCGCGCCCGACGAGATCTACCATCTCGCCGCCCCGACCTTCGTGCCCGACTCGTGGAACGACCCGACCGAGGTCACCGCGGCGATCGTCACGGGCACGGCCGCGGTGCTCGCCGCGGCCGGGTCGCTGGAAGACACGCGGGTGCTGGTGGTCAGCTCCAGCGCCGTCTACGGCGAGGCCGACGTGGCGCCGCAGGACGAGCGCACGGCGATGCGGCCGCTCAACCCCTACGGCGTGGCCAAGCTCGCGGCCCACGGGCTCGTCGGGGCGCTGCGGGCGCACCACGACCGCTTCCTGGTCTCGGCGATCACCTTCAACCACGAGTCGCCGCGGCGCCCGGAGCGGTTCCTGCCGCGCAAGGTCACCGCCGGAGTCGCCGCGATCGCCACCGGACGGGCCGAAGAGCTGAAGCTCGGCGATCTCTCGGCGGTCCGCGACTGGACGCACGCCCGGGACATCGTCGCCGGCCTGGTGCTGGCGCTGCGCCACGAGACGCCGGACGACTACGTCTTCGCGTCCGGCGAGGCGCGGACCGTCGGCGACCTGGTCGACGCCGCGTTCGCCGCGGCCGGGGTCGAGCGCCACGTGGTCGAGCCCGACGGCTGTCGTCGCGATCGCGTGGTGGTCGATCCGCGGTTCGTCCGGGGTCCCGAGCGTTGCCCGTCGGTCGGTGACCCGACCAAGGCCCACGAGGTCCTGGGCTGGACGCCGCAGACGTCGTTCGACGCGCTGATCGGCGAGATGGTCGACGCCGACCTGGCGCGGCTCGACGCCGTGCGGACCTGAGCCCCTTCCGCCCGCCCTACCGGGAAAGACCTCCATGCGCATCGTCACCGTCGTCGGCAACCGCCCGCAGTTCGTCAAGGCCGCCGCGGTCTCGCGGCCGTTGCGCGCGCGGCACGAGGAGATCCTCGTCCACACCGGCCAGCACCACGACGACGCGCTCTCGGCGGTCTTCTTCCGCGAGCTGGACCTGCCGAGGCCCGACCACGAGCTGCGGCTCGGCGGCGGCACCAACCTGGCCCAGACCGCGCGGATGATCGCCGAGCTCGAGCCGCTCGTCCGCGGCGTCGGCGCCGTCGACGCGGTGCTCGTCTACGGCGACACCAACACCACCCTGGGGGCGTCGCTGGTCGCCGCCGATCTGCAGATCCCGCTGGTCCACGTCGAGGCGGGGATGCGCTCGTACGACCGGCGGATGCCGGAGGAGCGCAACCGCGTCGTCTGCGACCACCTCTCGTCGCTGCTGCTCGTCCCGACCGCGGCGGCCACCGAGAACCTGCGGCGCGAGGGGCTGACCGAGCGGGTCGTCGACGTCGGCGACGTGATGACCGACGTGACCGCGATGGTCCATCCGCGGGCGCGAGAACGGGCGCCGGAGTGGCTGGCCGCCCACGACCTGCGGCCCGGTGGCTACCGCCTGGCCACCGTGCACCGCGCGGGCAACGTCGACACGCCCGACCGACTGGCCGCGACGGTCGACACGCTGGTCGCGGTCGCCTCCGAGGACCTTCCGCTGGTGCTGCCGCTGCACCCGCGGACCGCGGCCCGGCTGGTCGAGTTCGATCTCGACGCCCGCCTGCGGTCGGCGCCGGGGGTCCGGCTGGTCGACCCCGTCGGGCCGATGGACTTCGCGACCCTGCTCGTCGGCGCCGAGACCGTGCTGACCGATTCGGGCGGGGTGCAGAAGGAGGCGTACCTGGCCGGCGTGCGCTGCGTGACGCTGCGCGACACCACCGAGTGGACGGAGACCGTCGACGTCGGGTGGAACCAGCTCGTCGACCTCGATCCGGCGGCCGCGCGCGCCGCCGTGGCCCGTCCGCGGCCGGCGGACCGCCCCGCGCTCTACGGCGACGGTCGGGCCGGACAGCGGGTGGTCGAGGCGATCGAGCGGATGGTCGCCGCGGACTGACGGTCTGTCAGCATCCCGGACGTGCCCGTCCCGCTGTTCGACACCGTCACGCCGCTGCGGCCGCTGCGCCCCGCGATCGACGCCGCGATCTCCCGGGTCGTCGATTCGGGCACCTTCATCCTCGGCCCCGAGGTCGCTGCCTTCGAGCGCGAGTTCGCCGACTACCTGGGCGCCAAGCACGTCGCTGGCGTCGCCAACGGCACCGAGGCGCTGACGATCGCGCTGCGGGCGCTCGGCGTCGGGCCGGGCGACGAGGTGATCGTCCCGTCCTTCACCTTCTACGCCAGCGCCG
>JADMKN010000270.1 GCA_015478825.1 Patulibacter sp.
GCCCCGCGCGATCGGCACGCGACGTCCGGTCGAGCCTGCCGGGCGATCGTCGCCGTGCGCCGCACCCAACCGGCATTCGACTTCGCCGCGTTGCGCGCGCTGCAGTTCGCCGTCTTCTGCCAGGGCGCGCAGCTCGACCGCGACGAGCACATCGGCGACGCGCTCGCCCACGTGCCGGGCCTGGACGTCGAGACGGTGATGGCGCAGCTCGACGATCCCGAGAACGAGGCCGCGTACCAGCACGACAAGGCCGAGGCTCGCACGGCCGCGGGGTCGCCGACCGACGCCCAGGGCAAGGCCGGCAAGGACGGCGACGTGATCCGCTACTCCGCCCCCAGCATCAAGCTCGCGGACGCGGACGGCCGCACGCTCGAAGCGGGCGGCTTCCAGTCGCTGGCGGCCTACGACGTGCTGGTCGCCAACCTCGATCCGACGCTGCGCCGGACCGAGGCGCCGGACGACGTGCGCGAGCTGCTCGCCGCGTTCGACCACGGCCTGACCACGCAGGAGGTCGCGACGATCCTCGCGCCGCCGCTGGGCGAGCCCGACGTCGACGACGCCCGCGACCGCCTGCTCGCCCTGGCCGGCGAGGGTCGGGCCGCACGCGAGCCGTTGGGCGGCGACGGGCTCTGGCGCGCGGCCTGAGCTGGGCACGAGGAGCGTCGGCGGGGCGCCGGGCGAGCGACGACCGGCCTTCGCCCACCCCGCGCCGCGTGCGACGATCGCCGGGTGGTTGAACCCGATCCCATCAACGCCCTGTTCGTCGGCGGCCCGCTCGACGGCGAGACCCATCTTCTGGCCCACCGGCTGCCGTTCGTGCAGACCCCTGGCCCCGGCGAGACGTTCTTCGCGCGGTTGCTGATCGACCCGCCGGACGCGCCGGACCATCTCGTCTACGAGATCGACGTCGAGGCGACCAAGGCCCGGCAGGGCGGCGAGGCGATCCTGGTCTATCGCTGTCGCGCCGACCTGCGGTAGGTCACTGCCCGCCCCCGCCCGACTGCCCGCCCCCGCCCCACTCCCCGCCCCCGCCCCACTCCCCGCCCCGGACGCCGTAGCCTTGGCCGGCAGGCGTACGGACGACGGTGGAGAGCACGAGCGATGGCGACGGACGGTAGCTGGCGGAACTGGTCGGGAGAGCAACGCTGCACGCCCGTACGGACGGTGCGCGCTCGCTCGACCGCGGACGTCCGGGACGCGGTCCTCGTCGCCGCGGCCGACGGACTGCCGGTCCGCGCGGTCGGCAGCGGCCACTCGTTCACGTCGATCGCCCTGACCGACGGCGTGCAGATCGACATCTCGGCGATGGACCGCGTGCTCGCGGCCGACGTCGAGAGCGGGCTGGTGCGCGTCCAGGCGGGGATCTCGATCAGCCGGCTCTCCGACGTCCTCGCGGCGCTCGGACTGGGGATGGAGAACCTCGGCGACATCGACGTGCAGACCGTGGCCGGCGCGATCGCGACCGGCACCCACGGGACCGGCGCAAGGCTGGCCAACATCTCGTCCCAGGTCCGCGCGATCGAACTGGTCACCGGCACCGGAGACGTCGTCGAGCTGACGGCCGAGGGCGACCCGGACGGACTGCGCGCCGCCCGCGTCTCGCTCGGCGCTTTGGGGGTCGTCACCGCGGTCACGTTGCAGTGCGTGCCGGCCTACGTGATGCGCGGCGTCGACACGACCGAGCGGCTCGACGACGTGCTGGCCACGCTGGACGAGCGCAACGCGGACCACCGCCACTTCGAGCTCTACGCCTTCCCCTACGCGGCGCGGGCGCTGACCCGCACCAACGATGTGGTGGACGAGCCGGCCTCGCCGCCGAGCCGGCTGCAGACTGCGCTGCGCCAGGGGCTGCTCGAGACGGGGGCGCTGGGCGCGATCAGCGAGCTCGGGCGGCGCGTGCCGCCGGCGATTCCGCGCCTCAACCGCAGCCTCGTGCGGATGGCCGGGACCAGCGTGCGCACCGACCGTTCCGACCGGATCTTCGCCAGCCCGCGCCACGTCAAGTTCGTCGAGATGGAGTACGCCTACCCGCGCGACGCCGCCGAGCCGGCCCTGCGCGAGATCCTCGCCACGATCGAGCGCCGACGGCTGGCGATCAACTTCCCGATCGAGATGCGGTTCGTCGCCGGCGACGACGCCCTGCTCTCGCCCGCCTACCGCCGCGACACCGCGTACCTGGCGGTGCACGTCTACCGCGACATGCCGTGGGACCCGTACTTCCGCGCGGTCGAGGAGATCGCCAACGGCTACGGTGGCCGCCCGCACTGGGGCAAGCGCCACTTCCAGAGCGCCGAGACGCTGGCCGGTCGGTACCCCGAGTGGGAGCGGTTCCGCGAGGTGCGGGCGCGCTTCGATCCGGACGGGCGGTTCGTCAACGGCTACACCGATCGGGTGCTCGGACCGGTTCAGACCGCACCGGTGGCCGCATGAGCGGCGGACCACCCGACCAGCACCATCGGCTCGAGCGCGCGACCGAGCACCTCGACGCCCCGTTCGCGGTGGTCGATCTGGAGGCCTTCGACCGCAACCGCGCCGACATGGTCCGCCGGGTCGTCCTCTCGGACCGTCCCCCGCGCCGCAGCTCGCTCGGCGCCGGCACGCCGGCCCGGACCACGATCCGCGTAGCCAGCAAGTCGGTCCGCTGCCGAGCGCTGCTGCACCGTACGTTCGCGGGCCCCAACGACGACGCGTTCCACGGGATCCTCGCGCTGACCCTGCCCGAGGCGCTGTGGCTGGCCGAGGACGGCTTCGACGACGTCGTGGTCGCCTACCCGAGCGTCGACCGGCAGGCCCTGCTGGAGCTGGCCGAGTGGACGGTCCGCGAGCACGTGACCGGGTCGGGACGCTCGATCGCGGTGATGGTCGACGACGTGGCGCAGCTCGACGCGATTCGTGCCGCGGGAGCGAGCCGTCACCACCCCGTCGCCGTCTGCCTGGAGCTCGACGCCGGGCTGCGGATGCTCGGCGGCCGCGTCCGGATCGGGGCGCGACGCAGCCCGCTGCACGACGTCGACGCGCTGGCGGCGCTGGCGCGCGAGGTCGTACGGCGGCCGGAGCTGCGGTTGGTCGGCCTGATGGCCTACGAATCGCAGATCGCCGGGGTCGGCGACCGCCCGCTCGGGAGGCGGGCCTACGGCCGCGTGATCCAGGCGATGCAGACGGTCTCGACGATCGAGCTGCGTCGCCGTCGGTCGCGGGCGGTCGCGGCGGTCGAAGCGATCGCGGGGCCGTTGGCGTTCGTCAATGCGGGCGGCACCGGCAGCCTGGAGTCCTCGGCGAGCGAACCGGCGGTGACCGAGGTCGCGGCCGGTTCGGGGCTGCTGGCCCCCGCCCTGTTCGACACCTACTCGCGGTTCACCCCGTCCCCCGCGGCGTTCTTCGCGCTTTCGGTGGTGCGGCGACCGGGTTTGGGCGTGGTCACGGCGCTGGGCGGCGGCTACGTCGCATCGGGCGCCGCGGGCGTCGATCGGTTGCCGCGTCCCTGGTATCCGCACGGTCTGCGCCTGGATCCGCAGGAGGGCGCCGGCGAGGCCCAGACCCCGTTGCTCGGTTCGGCGGCCGACGCGCTGAAGATCGGAGACCGGGTCTGGTTCCGCCACACCAAGGCCGGCGAGCTCTGCGAGCGGTTCGATCGGCTCTACCTGGTGTCGGGCGACACGGTTGTCGACGAGGTCCCGACCTATCGGGGCGACGGCAAGACGTTCCTCTAGCAACCTGTCGATCGCGACCTGTTGAGGTTGTGCCAGCAGTGCAGGCATAACCTCAACAGGTCGTTCGCTGGATCGCTTGCTCAGATCCGCATCCACGTCCGCCGCCGTCGCGTGCCGTCGCGTCATACGTGCCCGGCCGTATCCTCTGCGCCGATGCCTCCCGCCCGTCGCCGCCGTCCCTCCGCCAAGATCGTGGAGACCCCCGTCGAGCAGCAGCCCGGCGAGACGCTGATCTGGACCGACGGCGCGTGCAAGGGCAACCCCGGCCCGGGGGGCTGGGCGGCGATCGTGGTCCCGCCGACGGTGGCGGCCGACGGCAGCCCCCTCGCCCCGGCTGAGGCGATCGAGCTGTCCGGCGGCGACCCCGCCACGACGAACAACCGGATGGAGTACACCGCGGCCCTGGAGGGCATGCGGTCGCTCCCGGACGGCAGCACGATCTGCATCGTCACCGACTCGCAGCTGATGCTCAACTCGATGACGCAGTGGATCGACGGCTGGAAGCGCAAGGGCTGGAAGACCGCCAGCGGCAGTCCGGTCAAGAACCAGGACCTGGTGATGGCCCTCGACGAGGAGATCCGCCGTCACGCCGCGGTCCGCTGGCACTGGGTGCGCGGTCACGAGACCGGCGACGAGCACGCCCACAAGGCGTTCAACGACCGCGCGGATCAGTTGGCGGTGGCGGCCGCGGCGGCGGTCTGAACGGAGGCGGCGGCGATGGTATGAACGAGCCGCCGCGGCCCCCTACCCGGCCATTACGCGCCCAGTCCGAGCGCCCGCCGCACGCCCTGCTCGATCTGGGTTACCGCCCACGGCGGGAGCTGCGACACCCGCTCGTCGAGTGCGGCCTTCGCAATCGTAGCCAGCTGCGTCACGTTGACCACCGAGGCGTCGGGCAATCGTGAGATGTCCGCCGGCAGCGCGACGTTGCCGGGAAGGGCCGCGAGTCGCTGCATGCGGGTGATCGCCACGACGGTGACCGTGGCGATCGACGAAGCGTTGTAGGCGTCAGCGCTCAGCACCACGACCGGCCGGCGCAAGGCGGGTGCCGACCCCTGGGGATCACCGAGATCCGCCCACCAGACCTCTCCCCGAGTCACCATTCGCCGTCGCCCCCATCGCCGAGCCGCCGCGCCGCGTCCCGCAGGAACGGCACGTTTTCGTCGCCTTCCACACCGGCGAGTGCCGCGTCGATCTGCTCGGTGGTGGCTTCCCCCTCGAGGTCGCGAAGCCATCGCCGCGCGGCCGTCGTGAAGAACGCGCTGCGGGAGACACCGAGCTGCGCCGCTGCGGTTTCGACCCGGGCGAAGACGTCGTCGGGAACAGAGATGGCGGTCTTCATACGGCGAAGTATGACCTGGTCATACCCTTGTTCAGAACTACGTAGCCAGATAGCAGCGTAGGATCAGTTCGTCGTCGAGCGTGAGCTTCATGTATTGCCGCAACGACATCATCGTCACCAGTGCCAGCGACCTGTCGCTCGCGTCGAGCTGCGAGTTCGGGTTCGCCCGCAAGCTCGACGCGCTGCTGGGGCGACTACCGACGCTCGACGTCGAGCGTGACGAGATGCTGAAGCGCACCGCGGCGCTCGGGGACGAGCACGAAGCGCGCATGCTCGCCCGATACCGCACCACCTTCGGCACCCAAGTCGTCACGCTGGACTCCGGTTTCGCCTCGATAGCGCCAAGCCAGGGCGTCGACGGAGCTATCGTCCGTCAGGGCGGCGTCGTCGAGATTCCAGCACCCGATCTCAGGGTTTCCGGGGCGCTCGACCAAGCGGTCCAGCTCACCGCACAGGCATTTTCGGCGGGAGCAGCAGTCGTCTTCCAGGCGACCTTCGCCGACGACGATCCCGACGACGCGTTCATCGGGTTCGCGGACTTCATCGTCCGCCAGCCCGACGGCCGGTACCTCGTGCAGGACACGAAGCTCGCGCGGAGCGCCAAGGTCACCGCGTTGCTGCAACTGGCCGCCTACGCCGAACGGCTGGACCGCATCGGCGTACCGGTAGCCGACACGGTCGAGCTGCTGCTCGGGGACGGCGCCGTGAGCGCTCATCGGGTCCAGGACGTCATGCCCGTCTACCGCAATCGGTGGCGCCGGCTGCGACAGCTCGTGCGACACCGGGTCGCCGACGACCAGCCAGTCCGTTGGGGCGACGAGCACCATGCGCTCTGCGGGCAGTGCGACGAATGCGCCGCCGCGATCAGCGAGCACCGCGACGTGCTGCAGGTTGCCGGCCTTCGCGTGTCCCAGCGTGAGCGACTTCGCCAGGCCGGCATCGAGTCGGTCGACGCGCTGGCCGACTCCTCCGTCGCGGTGCCCGGTATCGGAACGGGCACGCTCGATGGGCTACGGACGCAGGCGAAACTTCAGCTGCGGGCCGAAGCAGATCAGCCCCCACCGATCGAGCTCATCGACCCGTCAGCGTTGGCCGCGATCCCGCCCCCTGACCCCGGAGACATCTTCTTCGACTTCGAAGGCGACCCGCTGCACACCGAGGGCAACGCCGAGCGCTGGGGCCTGGACTACCTGTTCGGCCTCGTCGATACCGACGAGCAGTTCACCGCCTGGTGGGCGCACAGCTTCCGCGAAGAACGCGAGGCGCTGCTGAACTTCCTCGCGTTCGTTCGCGAGCGGCGCCAGAGGCATCCGCGGATGCACATCTACCACTACGCATCCTACGAGCGCACGCACCTGCTCTCGATCGCCGCGCGCCACGGCGTCGGCGAGGACGACATCGACCAACTCCTCGGTGAGCACGCGCTCGTCGACCTCTACCCGATCGTTCGCAAGAGCCTTCGGGTCGGCTCCGATTCGTATTCGATCAAGCGACTCGAGCCGCTCTACATGGGCGACGAGCTCCGCACCGCCGAGGTCACCAACGCCGCGGCGTCGATCACCGAGTACGCGAACGCCCGACAGCTCATCGCCGACGGCGACACCGCAGCGGGCGAGCACAAGCTCCAGGAGATCGCCGACTACAACCGCTACGACTGCGTCTCCACCCTCCGGCTCCGCGATTGGCTGCTCGGCCACGCGCGTGCGCACGGCGTCGAGGCCGCTCTGGTGCCGAACGCCCCGGCCGCTCCCGACGGCGACGAGCCATCCCGGCTCCACGGCGATCTGCTGACGATCGCCGGAGATCCGATGGCCGTGGACCGCGGAGTGGACGACACGGCCGCTGCCTTGGCGGCCGCCGCGCTCGACTACCACCGGCGCGAGAACAAGAGCTTCTGGTGGGGCCACTTCGATCGACTCGTCGCCCCGATCGACGAGTGGGCCGAGACCCGCGACGTGCTCGTGATCGAGGACGTCACCGTCGAGCGCGACTGGTTCCGCGAAGGCCAGCAACAGAACGACCGCCGCCACCTGCGCCTGCGCGGCACGCTCGCTCCGGGCAGCAGCATCAAGCCGAGCATGCGGCCGGGCCCGTTCGCACTCTACGCCCCGCCGGGACCGCTCGACCCCGACGGCCGATCGGCTCCGGGCGCGCGGGGAGCACGACGCGTATCAGTGCTCGAGATCGCCGACGACGGCAGCGTCCTGGTCTGCGAAGCGCTCCCGAAGACCGCCGGTCGCCACGACGATCTCCCGATCGCCCTCACGCCGGCGGCGCCGCCGAACCCCGGTTGTCAGCCCGAAGCAATCGGCGAGTGGGCGCAAACCATCGTCGATGCCCAACCCGGCTGGCCCTCGGACCCGGTCACCGACATCCTCCGCCGCGTCCCGCCCCGCACGCGGTCCGGCGGCCTGGCTCCGGTCGCCTCGGACGGCGGCGATCGCGTCCAGACGCTGACGTCGAGCCTGCTCGACCTCGACGGCTCGTGGATCGCCGTTCAGGGACCGCCGGGCACCGGCAAGACCTACCTCGGGTCGCACGTGATCGCCGAGCTCGTCCGCGACCACCGGTGGAAGATCGGCGTGGTCGCGCAATCGCACGCCGTCGTCGAGCACATGCTCGGCGCGATCACGAAGGCGGGCCTCGCCCAGCACCTGGTCGGCAAAGCGCGGAAGACCGGCGACACCACCGACGCAGCGGCGTTCCCGTTCACGGTGCTGCCGTCGCGGCAGCAGGCGGCGTTCGCGGCGGAGCACGACCAGACGGGATTCGTGCTCGGCGGCACCGCCTGGGACTTCAGCGACCACAAACGGATTCCCCGTGGCTCGCTCGACCTGCTGGTGATCGACGAGGCCGGCCAGTTCTCGCTGGCCTCCACCATCGCGTCGGCCGTCTCCGCCCGCAGCCTGCTGCTCCTCGGCGACCCTCAGCAGTTGCCGCAGGTCAGCCAGGGCGCGCACCCCGAGCCGGTCGACCAGTCCGCGCTCGGGTGGATCTCGGCCGGCCATGACGTCCTCCCTCCCCATCTCGGGTACTTTCTCGCCGAGAGCTACCGCATGCACCCGGCCGTCACCGCCGCGGTCTCCGACCTTGCCTACGAGGGACAGCTCGGATCACATCCGAGCGCTTCAGAACGGCATCTCGACCGCATCGCGGCGGGCGTGCACGTCGTCCCGACCGAGCACCGCGGAAACGCCAACGCATCGTCCGAGGAAGCAGCCGAGGTGCTCCGCATCGTCGAGGACGCGCTGGGTACGACCTGGACCGAGAAGGGGATCTCGCGTCCGGTGGCCGAGCAGGACATCATCGTCGTGACCCCCTACAACGCCCAGCGCACGATCGTCGCGGAGGCACTTGCCACCGCAGGCCACGGCCACGTGCGCGTCGGAACGGTCGACAAGTTCCAGGGTCAGGAGGCCGTGATCGCGATCGTGACCCTCGCCGCCTCGTCCCCCGCTGACGTCCCTCGCGGCATGTCCTTCCTGATCATGAAGAACCGCCTCAACGTCGCCCTCTCCCGCGCCAAGTGGGCAGCATTCCTGATCTTCTCGCCCGATCTCGTTGAGTACCTCCCGACGACGCCGGACGGCGTGGCGGAGCTGAGCGCGTTCATCGGCCTGACGGACGACGGAATGAGCGCTCAGACCGAAGCGCTCGGACCGTCTTGACCGGTCGATCCGTCCCCCGGACTCCCGTGCTCGGGGGCCGCTCGCGGGCCTGGGAGGCGGCGAGCGTCACCGTGCACCGGAGCCCGGGCCCCGGGTCGGGCCTCGCTTGCTTGCAGGAGGCCCGAGACGACGCCGGAGGCGTCGATGACCATCACCGCTCGTGGCGGCCGGCGTCGAGGTCGGCCAGCAGCTCGTCACGGTCGATACCGAGGTCCGGGAGATCGCTGAGGAGCGCCAGGTTCTCCTCCCGCCGCGAGGCCTCAGCCAGCTCCTGAACCGCGAACGCAGAGATGGACATCCTGTTGCGGCTCGCCAGACGCTCGAGGCGATCCGCCACGTCGTCGGGGACGTTGCGCAGGTAGAGGGTCCGCATACCGCAAGACGCTAACGGACGAATGTCCCCTCACCCACCCAACCGCCACGTGTACGACCCGTCCTCGTAGTCGACCCGGCCCGTAAAGCGGTAGCCCTCGGCTTGCCCGTCCTCGTGCTTGATGTTGACGGCCAGGCACTCGTAGGCGCCGTTCTCGGCGTCCAGATCCGTCTCGTTGCCGTCGCTGTTCTCGCAGCTGGTCGAGAGGATCGGTCCGTCGAGGTATCCCTCGCCCACCCGCTTGCGCGCGTCGGCGGTGATGCTCTTGCGCAGGCTGTGGACCAGCTCCCGTCGCATCTCACGTGAGATCCGCTCGATCTCGGCGGCCGCCTCCGCTTCTGCCTCGGCTTCCTCCTGGGCCTGCCGCTCCCGCTCCGCGGCGGCCTGCCGTTGCTCCTCGGTCCGGCGATCCGCTTCGGCCTGCCGGCGTTCCTCCGCCCGGTCGGCGCTGACCTTCAACGCGGTCGCCGTCCCTCCGCCCCCGAGCACCACCACTACGAGCGCCGCGACGACGACGATCCGCCTCCGCTTGGACCACGCACGCCAACCCCGCCGCCGACGCTCGTACGCCGTGCCGCACTGCGGACAGAAGTCACCGGACGTCGCCGAGACGGTGGCGCACTTGCGGCAGGCGCGTGGTGATGCTTCGGGGCTGGTCTCGGTCGGATCGGTCGAAGGTCGGTCGGTGGTCATGCGGGGAGGTCGGCAGTTGCCCACCGAATCTGACAACAAGCGCGAACCTCCACCGCTCACGTAGATTCGCCGCCCAAGCGGCAGGTTCGTTCGTCGCGAAGGACCAGGCTCTCTCGTCGGACCGCGTAGAGCCGTGG
>JADMKN010000271.1 GCA_015478825.1 Patulibacter sp.
CGCCGGTGATCGGGCTCAGCCGGTGCACGTCGCATACGGTGGGTTGCGGGCCGGCGTTGCGGCACTGGCTGTAGACGATCAGCGGCTCGCCGTCGGGGCCCGGCCCGATGCTGGCGTCGATCGGGGCGGCCTGCGACTCGACCGGCAGCGACTTCGCGTCGCCGGCCGGGTGCCGGGCGATCAGCGAGTACCGGCCGTCGTTGCCCCGGCGACTCCAGACCAGCCAGCCGTTCCAGCCGTCCACCGGGGTCTCGTGCTGCTCGACCGAGACCAGCGCCGGCGCCGGCACGACGGGCGCACCGGTGCCGTCCTGGGCGGACGCGGTCGCCGGTGCGGCGACCGCGATCGAGAGCGCGGAGACGGTGGCGAGCGCGGCGGTCCGGGGGGAGACGGTCACACCGATCCAAACCCGGGACTGGCCCGGAAGTTGTGGTCGGCGCCCCTCGGCGCGGCGTGGTCGGGTGAGCGTCAACGCCTCGGAACCGGTTTCTCAGCGCGCCGGCTTGAACGCCGGATCGTCCTCGTGCTCACGGAAGAACTTCACCATCGGGGCGACGTACGCGGCCACCGGCGGGCACCGGATGCCGTGGCGGCCGAGCAGCTCGGTCGCCCGCGACGCGTCGTAGCGGACCTGGTGGTTGAGGTAGACGAGCGACTCGCGCGGGGTCCCGCCGAGCAGCGCCCGGACCGGACGCAGCCGCAGCGACTGGTCGGCGACGCTCCACGGCAGCTTCAGCCGCGGCGGCCGTCCCGCGTACTCCTGGCAGAGCAGGTCGTAGAACGCGGCGGCGGTGATCGGGTTGGGGTCGACGAGATGCAGGGTCTCGCCGGCGAACTCCTCGTGCTGGGCGCCGGTGGCGATCGCGTCGATGATGAAGTCGATCGGCACCACGTTGAACGGCGCGGCCATCTGGCCCGGGCGGATGATCGGGCTGTGCCGGCGCGCCGCCGCCGCGAGGGTCCGCAGCAGGTAGTAGGGGCCGTCGAACTTCTGGGTGACGCCGGTCTTCGAGTCGCCGACGACGATCCCGGGTCGGTAGACCGTGGTCGGGATCTCGTCCATCGTGTTGCGAACCAGCACCTCGGCGGCGAACTTCGTCGACTCGTAGTGGTTCTTGAAGCTCTGGCCGGCCGCCAGGTCGCTCTCCCGCACCGTCCCGCTGCGCAGGCCGGCGACGTACGAGGTCGAGACGTAGTTGTGGCGCTCCAAGCGCGGGCAGGCGCGGCAGAAGTCCAGCACGTGCTGGGTGCCCTCGACGTTGACCCGCTCGGCGAGCTCCAGCGGGACCGCCAGGTCGTAGATCGCGGCGAGATGGTGCACGGCGACGGTGTCGGCGGCGAGCCGGTCGTACGTGGACTGGTCCAGCCCGAGACGGGGCTTGGTGATGTCGCCGGCCTGGATCCGCAACCGGTCGCCGCAGCCGAGCGCGGCGGCCGAGGCGTGGGCCCGCTCCACCATCCGCGGCTCGACCAGGGCCACGATCGTCGCCCCTGGGTCGTGGTCCAGCAGCAGCGGGATCAGCCGCGCCCCGATGAAGCCCGGGAAGCCGGTGAAGACGATCGTGCGTGACGCCATGCCGCGCATCCTACTCACGCGTAGGTACCGGTGTGAACCCGGGTAGGAACTCAGTCGACGAGCCGCCGCTCGGTCGCCCAGCGCGTCAGCTCGTGGCGGTTGGAGAGCTGGAGCTTCCGCAGCACCGCGCTGACGTGATGCTCGACCGTCTTCGGGCTGATCGTCAGCCGCCGGGCGATCTCCTTGTACATGTAGCCGCGGGCGATCAGTCGCAGCACCTCGCGCTCGCGGTCGGTGAGCTGATCCAGCTCGGGGTCGGCGGTCAGGGTGATCTCGCCGCCGGCCCGCCCGGCGAACGCGTCGAGCACGAACCCCGCCAGTCGTGGCGAGAAGACCGCGTCGCCGGCATGGACCGTGCGGATCGCGGACAACAGCTCGTCGCCGGAGATCGTCTTGGTCACGTAGCCGCGGGCGCCGGCGCGAATCAGCCGGATCACGTCCTCCGGCTCGTCCGAGACCGACAGCGCGAGGAACCGCTGACCCGGCCGCGACTCGTGGACCCGACGCAGCACTTCGGCGCCGCCGCCGCCCGGCATGTGGACGTCGAGCAGCACGACGTCGGGCTCGCGGTCGAGGATCATCCGGACCGCCTCGTCGACGTCCCCGGCCTCGCCGATCACGGTCGCGCGCGCGGCCCCGGTCGCGGTCGACTCGATCTCGGCGCGCACGCCGGCCCGGAACAGCGCGTGGTCGTCGACGAGGACGACGGTGGGAAGGGACGTCACGAACGGATCTCCAGCTCGACTTCGGTCCCGGACTCGGGACTCGACGTGATGGTGGCGCGTCCGCCGGCGCGACGCATCCGGCCGACGATCGACTCTCGCACGCCGCGGCGGTCGGCGGGGATCGCGTCGACGTCGAAGCCGCCACCGCGGTCGCGGACGAAGACCTCGAGCCGGCCGCCGGTGACGTCGGCGAAGACCGAGACGCGTCCGTCGCCCGCGTGACGGGCGGCGTTGGTCATCGCCTCGCGCGCGGCGCCCAGCAGCGCGACGGACCGGTCGTCGAGCGGCCACGCGCCGGTCGTGACGACGTCGATCTCGACCGCGTGCTCGACCTCGACCGCCGCCGCGGCGGCCCGCAGCGCCGCCATCAGCTCGACGTCGGGCCGCTCGCTGCGTCCGGACAGCCACAGCCGCAGCTCGCGCTCCTGGCGGCGGGCCAGGGCGGCGACCTCGCGCGGGTCGTCGCTGCGGCGCTGGATCAGCGCGAGCGTCTGGAGCACCGAGTCGTGCAGGTGCGCGGCGACCTCGGCGCGCTCGTCGCCACGGATCCGCTCGGACCGCTCGCGCGCCGCCCGTCGCGACAGTCGCAGCCAGAACGGCGCGACCACCACCAGCACCGCGGCCAGCGCGACGACGAGCTGCAGCACGCTGGTCCGGGTCGCGTCGAGCGCTCCCAGCGAGGACAGCGCGACGAGCGCGCCGAGCACGACCAGTCCGATGCCGCTGGCCACGATCATCCGGTCGGCCTCGCCGGTCGGATCGTCGGCCCGGCGGCCGAGCAGCCGTTGCCACCCCGACGGCGGACCGTCCGTGGCTCCGCGGGCGGCGTCGCTGGTCTGCGACCACAGCACCACGCCGCCGGCGCCGAGCAGCAGCAGCGCCCAGAAGCTGATCCCGAGCGATGCCTGCAGGGTCAGCAGCGCGACGGCGACGCCGCCGAGGACCAGCAGGGTGCCGGCGAGCGTGCGGGGCCCACGGGCGTCGGCCGGGTGGCCGGGCGCCGTCGCGGGCCGCGCCGAGCGTGCGGCGCGGCGCTCGCGCCGGCGGTCGCGGCCGATCGCCACCCGGGCCACCACGGCGGCGATCACCAGGATCGCCGTGACGGCGCCGAGCGCCGCGTGCGCAGCGGCGCCGTCCTGATGCTCGGCGAGCACCAGCGCCGCCGCCACGGCGAGGGTGAGGGCGGCGGTGATCCGTGCGGGGCCGAGGTTCACGGGCGGCAACCAACCATCTAGTCGCGGCAGGCGTCGGTGCGGATCGACCGGGACGAACCCGACGCGTCGTAGCGGTCGCGGTCGATCTGGCCGATCGAGTGGGCGACGACGATCTCGCCGACCCCGATGTGGGCGTCGACGGTCACCCGCGGACGACGCTCGTCACCGCCGTGGTCGATCCGGAAGGTGCGGGCCTGGCGGTACCCACCCCACGAGTCGAGTGGGCCGTTGCCGAGCACGCGCACGTCCCCGCCGAACCCGATGCTGGTGCGGATCGTCCAGGCGACGCAGCGGTCGTCGGGAATCACGATCGCGGCGCGACCGACGTCGACCCGGACCGGGACCTCGAACGGCGCCGATCCGGCCTTCAGCGGCAGCTCGCGCAGATCGACGGTCAGCGATCCCAGGCCGAGCCGGTAGCCCTCGGACGTCTCGGCGGCGGTCAGCGGGGTCTCCGTCCGGTCGCCGGCGGAACGGTCGACCGAGAGATCGGCGATCACGGCAACCGCGGCCGGGGCGGCGACGCTGACGATCAGGACCAGGACCGTGCCGGCGCTGCGACGGTTCTTCGCGACGACCGCGAGCAGCACGCCGAGCACGATCAGCACGACGGCCGCCGGCCAGGCCCCGAAGAAGACCGTCGTCGCGAAGCTGATGCCGATCACCGCGACCAGCCCGCAGAGCACCGCGCAGGCGACGGCGAGCGCGACGAGGATGCGCAGGATGTTGCCGCCGGCGGTGGTCGGGGCGACGCCGTGCGCCGGAGCGATCGCGCCGCCCGGACCGGCTGGCGGGTTGGGGATCACGATCGCCGCGGCGATGTAGAAGAGGACGCCCGCGCCGCCGATCAGCAGGCTGGCGAGGAAGGCCAGGCGCACGATCACGGCGTCGATCCCGTAGCGCTCGGCGATCCCGCCGCAGACGCCCGCCAGCATCCGGTCGTGGGTCGAGCGGTAGAGCCCGGTGGCCGGCGCCCGTCCGTCCCGCTCGTCGGCGGGAGGCGACGGCACGGGCTCGCCGGGGCGGGGCGGCTGGTGCTGGGCGGTCGGCGCGTCGGCCGGATCCGGCGCGGCGCGGGGCTCGCCGTCGGGCGGCGTCGGTGTCGGCGTGTCAGCGGTCATCGGGAGTCCTGGATCGGAGTACGCCATCGAGGGTGGCGCTCTCCGGCCCGCGAATCCATGGGGGATCACCCGGAACGGACCCCGGGTCGGCCCCAGGGATGGCAGTCTGACGGCTAACCCGTTCTTCCGTGCGACGTACAGCGGACACCCGCCGCCGCCGCGGATGGGATGCTGAGCGGGTGCTGGACCGCGCCGAAGCCCTGAACGCCCTCCGCGAGGAACGCTTCGACGTCGTGGTCGTCGGCGGCGGCGTGACCGGGGCCGGGGTCGCGCTCGACGCCGCGTCGCGCGGCTACTCGGTGGCGCTGGTCGAGCGCTTCGACTACGCCTCGGGCACGTCGAGCCGCAGCTCCAAGCTCGTCCACGGCGGGCTGCGCTACCTGGCGAGCTTCGACGTCGGCCTGGTCCGCGAGGCGCTGCTGGAGCGGCGGATCAACGCCCGGCTCGCGCCGCACCTGGTGACCCCGCTGCCGCTGGTGGTGGCCGAGGTCGGACCGCACCGTCCCGACCGGATGACCGGGGTCGGGCTGAACCTCTACGACGTGCTCGCGGTCGATCGGCGCGGGAGCCGCCGGCGGCGACGCGGTGACGAGGTCGATCGCGGATGGAGCCCCGATCGCCATCGGACGCTCGACGCCCACGAGGTCATCGAGCACGTTCCGGCGCTGGAGGGGCAGGACCCCACCGGCGGCTGGCTGTTCTACGACTGCCAGACCGACGACAGCCGGCTGGTGCTGACGGTCCTGCAGGAAGCGGAGCGGTTCGGCGCGGTCTGCCTGAACCACGTCGAGGTCCGCGAGCTGCGCGAGCGCGACGGGCGGGCGGAGGGTGTCGAGGTCGAGGACGGCCTGAGCGGCGAGCGGTTCGCGATCCGCGCCGCCAACGTGGTCAACGCCACCGGCGTCTGGGCGGACCGCCTGCGCCCGGCCGAGCTGCGCGACGAGGCCGAGGTGCCCGTGATCCGGCCGTCGCGCGGCACGCACATCACGCTGCCGACCGACAAGCTGCCGCTGCGCTCCGGGGCGATCGTGCCGTCGGGCGGGGGACGGTTCATGTTCGCGCTGCCGTGGCTGGGGCGAACGCTCGTCGGGACGACCGACAACGAGCTCGACACCCGGGACCTGGACCATGTCCCGGCTCCCGACGAGGACATCGCCTACATCCTCGACGGGATCAACGGGTTCTTCGGCACCTCGTTGACGCCCGACGACGTCAGCGGCGCCTACGCGGGCGTCCGTCCGCTGATCGCCTCCGGCGACCCTAAGCGCTCGGTCGACATCTCGCGGCGCGCGGAGCTCTACGAGACCTCGTCGGGGATGCTGACGATCACCGGCGGCAAGCTGACGACGTGGCGGCGGATGGCCAAGCAGACGGTCGACCGGCTGGTCGAGCGGGACGGCCGCAACGCGCTGTGCCGAACCGAGCAGCTACCGCTCGGCCAGCCGATCGACGCGCTGCGCCTGCCCCACGTCCCGGGCACGAACGACGCGGCCCGCGCCCAGCTCGCGGCCCGCTACGGCAGCGTGGCCCGCGACGTGCTGGCCCTGGCGGCCGAGCGCCCGGAGCTGGCGCGGCCGATCGTCGACGACGGACCCGTCGACATCATGGCCGAGGCCGTCCACGCGGTTCGGGTCGAGCACGCCCGCGACCTGGCCGACGTGCTCCTGCGCCGCACCCGCCTGGGCCTGACCGCGGCACGCAGCCTGACCGCCGACGGCGGAGCGGTCGCCCGGTCGGTCGCCACGGTGATCGCGTCCGACCTGGGCTGGGACGCCGAGGGGGTCGACGCGGCCGTCGACCGGTTCCTCGACGTGGCCCGCAAGGAGGGCCTGGTCCCGGCCTCCGGCGCCGCCGTCGGATCCCCC
This sequence comes from Patulibacter sp., assembly GCA_015478825.1. Taxonomy (GTDB): domain Bacteria; phylum Actinomycetota; class Thermoleophilia; order Solirubrobacterales; family Solirubrobacteraceae; genus Patulibacter. The sequence continues at coordinate 6,502 of JADMKN010000271.1, forward strand.
GGCTCGCCCCCCGCCGGCAAGGCGTAGCGTTCTACAACCGGGCCAGCCCATACGATCCGGGACGAGTTTCGATGCCAGCTGATTCCGAGAGCTTCCCCACCTCCCCGGCCGACGTGGCCGCCGCGCGCTTCGATCGCAACGGCGTGACGGCGTACAACCTGTCGCTGCGCCTGACCGGCAGTCCGGGCGCGGCGTGGTACGCCACCATCGCCGCCTTCGCGGCCGTCACCGAGCGCGTCCCGGCGGATGCCGCCGCGGGCGTCGACGACCAGGACGTCGTCCTGATGTCGTGCTGGCACGGACGCCAGCTCCTGGCACAGGTCGCGGCCGACCCCGACTACGCCGAGCAACTCCGGGCCCACGACGCGGCCACGCGCGCCGGTCAGGATCCGGACCCGCCGGTGGCCGGGGCCAACGCGGCGCTCGGCATCGACCAGCGCGAGCTGCTCGCGATGAACGGCCTGAGTGGGCTCGACCACGCCGGGCTGGCCGGCCTGCTCCACGCCGACCCCGGTCTGCTGGCGGTGATGGTCGCCGAGTCGCGGCTGCGGCTGCACGACCTGCTCCGCGGCGGCGACCTGGCCGATCGGGTCGGGTCGGGCGGCGACGACCGCCGCGCGATCGCGCTCGCGGCGCTGCGCCAGGACGGGCAGCTCGAGGGCCCCGACGCGCAGTCGACGCTGGACGACTGGCTCGCCGCCGACCCGTCCCACGACGAGATCGTGGCCGCGCTCGAGACCGCGGGGGACGCCTACCGGTCGTGGCCGCTGACCGCCACCCCGGCCGGCCTGCGGGAGGCCGCCGTCGCGGCCGCCGTCGCCACCACGCCGGCCCCGCTGCTCGGCACGCCGCAGCCGCCGCCGGTCGAGGAGATGCCCGCGGGCGAGCATGATCGCCCGATCGAGCCGCCGTCGGCCCCCGACGCCCCGTCCGCGGACCCGGGCGCGACGGTTGAGTGGTCGTCGAGCGACGTCGCCGCGCTGGGCCTCGAGGGCGCTCCGGTGCGCCCGGCCGCCCGTCCCGCCGCGCCGGTGCCGCTCGACGACGATCCCGTCGACGAGTGGCCGGTGGAGGACGAGGACGACTACGATGCGCCGCTGAACGGTGACGAGCGTCGCGAGCGCGCGCCGCGCTGGCACGTCGCCCTCGTCGGCGTGCTGCTGGTCGCGGTGATCGTCGTGCTCTTCCTGATGCTGACCGGCGGCGACGAGCCGACGGATCCGGTGCCGTCCGGGACCACCGCGCCCACGCCGCGCTCCGCCGCGCCGGCCGATCCCCCGGCGGTCGCCGCCGTGATCCGCGTGACCGCCGCGTGAGCGACCCGACGTTCCGCTCGTTCGCCGCTCCGGACGCGGCGATCCCCGCCGCCGAGGTGCTCGACGCGATCGTCGCCGACGCCGCCCCGGGGGTGAATGGGGCGGACCGGTCGCGTCCCCGCACGATCGGCGTGATGGTCGCCAGCGTCGACGGTCACGCCACCGTCGAGGGGCGTTCCGGGGGGCTCGGCAGTCCGGCCGACCGCCTGATCTTCCGCGGTCTGCGCGAGCGGGCCGACGCCCTGCTGGTCGGCCCGACCACGCTCAACCGCGAGCGCTACTCGACGACGCTCGATCCGGACCAGCGCGAGGCGCGGCTCGCGGCCGGCCGCAGTCCCGAGCCGCTGCTGGCCACCGTCTCGCGCTCACTGGCGATCGAGCGCGACCTGCCGTTGTTCGACGAGGACGTGCTGCGCGTCGTGGTCTACACCCAGTCCGACGAGCGGCCCGACTGGGACCGGGAGCGGGTCGACGTGGTGCAGCTCGACGACGCGACGCCCGCCACGGCGCTGCGCGACCTGCGCGGACGCGGGATCGAACTCGCCAACTGCGAGGGCGGCCCGACGCTGCTGGCCGGGATGATCCGCGACGGACTGCTCGACGAGCTGGTCCTGACCGTCTCGCCGCTGCTCGTCGGCACCGATCCCGCGCTGGGCAACCTGCTGCCGATCGTGCACGGCAGCGTGGGGGACGAGCCGCGCGCGCTCCGCCTGCGCGGCGTCTGGCGCAGCGACGACATGCTCTTCCTGCACTACCACCTGGCGGCGGGCGGGAGCTGACTCCCGGCGCCCGCCGGGGCCACCGCCGGGTGGCCCCGGACCACGCGGCGGCGCCGGTGATCGCGGGGACGGCGCCGTGGGCTACGGGGTGCTCTGGATGCTGGCCCGGCAGCCGTTGGCGACGCTGCCCTCGATGAAGACGTCCCAGGTTCCGCTCTTGGCGCCGGCCTCCATCCGCACGGTCAAGCGGCGCGTGCCGCTCGCCGCGTTCAGCGTGTACACGTTCGTGGTCGGGGCGATCTCTTGGAAGGACGTGCCGTCGATCGAGTCGTCGATCCATACCGAAGCCGTCTCGGCGGTGGAGTTGTAGACGGAGACGCTGTAGGAGCCCGCCGGCACGCCGCCGGGTCCGCAGCCGACGTAGAACGACCCCAGGTCGCTGATGTTCACGCTCAGCTGCTCGCCGCTCTGGACGTCGTTGAACGTGACGCCGGGGTCGCCCTGGGGGCCGGCGGGGCCTGCGGGTCCGGTGGAACCCGCCTCGCCCTCGGGACCCTGTGGGCCGGTGGCGCCGGTCTCGCCCTCGGGGCCCTGCGGACCGACGGGACCGGTGGCCCCGGTGTCGCCCTCGGGGCCTTGCGGACCGACGGGACCCGTGGCCCCGGTCTCGCCGGTGTCGCCCTGCGGACCGGCGGGACCCGCTGCTCCAGCGTCGCCGGCATCGCCCTTCGCACCGGCGGGGCCCGGCGCTCCGGCATCACCCTGTGGACCGGTGGCGCCGACGGCGCCGGGAGGGCCGGGGATGCCGGCGCCGGCCGCGCCGACGGGTCCGACCGGACCCGGGACGCCCGGCGCGCCGGCGGGTCCGGCGGCGCCGGACCGCCCACGGCTTCCGCGCTTTCCGCGCTGACCCTCTGACGTAAGCTTGATCTTCCGCTGATTGTCCGGGCAGCGGGCGTTCTTCGTGGTCAGGTTGAGCGTCCCGTACCGCTCCGTGACGCAGGCGTAGTGGGTGGTCGTCGACTGCTTCTTCTTCGGCGTGGACGCGTCGACCGCGAACGCGGTACTGGTGAGGACGAGCCCCAGTGCGAGGACGACGAGGACGTGGCGGCGAAGGCGGCTCAGGATCGAGCGGCCCAGAGGATGGCCGTCACGGCCGGGGGGAGAGATGAAAGACACGGGAGCGGCTCCGAGCTCGGCGGGTGGTGACGATCATCACCCTATTGCGAATGGCTGACGGCCGTGACATCGTTCGATGCTCGCGGCGGGCGTATCGGCCACCGACGTGCGGTTCGGCCGCCGACTCATGGCCCGCGCCGCCAGTTCATCCTGATCTCCATCCCGGGAGCCTGCGTGACCAACGAACTCGAGCTGCGT
>JADMKN010000272.1 GCA_015478825.1 Patulibacter sp.
GGTTGGCGGCCATCCACTCCAGGTCCAGGCCGTTGTACCAGAACTTCCCGGTCGCCGTCGTGACCCGGGCGCGCGGCGCGTCGGTGGCGGTGACCTCGTCGAGCGCGTCGCCGATCTCGGCGATCCACGTCGGGTTGACGCGGTTCTCGCCGTCCCCGAGGTCGAGGATGAAGACGTGTCCTTCTCGTTTCAGCGTAGGCATGCTACCGAGAGTAACAAAACAACTGTTATAGAACGAACGATCGGCTACGCTGTGCGCGATGGGGCGCCCCCGCAAGCATGATTTGGACGACCTGCTCGACGCCGCGGAGGCGTTGTTGGCCGAGTCGGGGCACGGTGCGCTCACCGTGCGTGCGGTCGCCGACGCCGTCGGTGCCTCGACCGGTTCGCTGTACCACGCGTTCCGCTCCCGCAACGAGCTACTGGGGCAGATGTGGCTCCGTGCGGCCCGGCGCTTCCTGGCGGTCCAGCGTGAGGCCGTCGACGCGTGCCTCCAGCGGTCACCCACGCACGAAGACGCCGTGGACGCGACGATCGCCGCGGCGTCCAGCTACGAGCTGCTACGCCGACAGCACCCGACCAGCGCGCAGCTGTTGATGGAGTACCGTCGCGACGCGTTGCTCGACGACGGACTGCCGGAGGAGCTGTCCGCGCAACTGCGCGCGCTCGAGGGCGAGCTCGTGGAGCTGATGGGCCGCCTGGCGGTCGCGCTGTGGGGGCGCGCCGATCGCTACACGGTCGACGCCGTGGCGGTTTGCGTCGTCGATCTCCCGCCGGGACTGCTCAACGGCTGGCGCCCGCGCGTCGGCGATCCCCTCGACTCGCTGGCCGCCGCGGTGCGCGGCGTGCTGGCCATCACCCCTCCGAACAGGACGTCGGCATGACCGAGACCCCGTCGATCGACCCGTTCCCGGCGCGTCCGCCTGCAGGTCCGGCAACGCCCTTCCCGCGCCTGACGGCCCCGCTCGACCTGGGGCACACGACGTTGCGCAACCGCGTGGTGATGGGCTCCATGCACACCGGTTTGGAGGATCGCGCCAAGGACATGCCGCGCCTGGCCGAGTACTTCGCCGAGCGGGCGCGCGGGGGAGTGGGGCTGATGGTCACCGGTGGCTACGCCCCGAGTCGCGAGGGCTGGCTGCTGCCGTTCGGGTCGCGGTTGGCGTCCCGCGATCAGGTCAAGCTGCACCGCCAGCTGACCGAGGCGACGCACGAGAACGGCGGCAAGATCGCGCTGCAGATCCTGCACGCCGGGCGCTACGGCTACAACCCGCTGAACGTCTCGGCGTCGGCGACCAAGGCGCCGATCAACCCGTTCAAAGCCCGGAAGCTGTCCGCCCGTCAGGTCCGCAACACGGTCGCCGACTTCGCCAAGACCGCCGAGCTGGCGCGCGAGGCGGGCTACGACGGGGTCGAGATCATGGGGTCCGAGGGCTACCTGATCAACCAGTTTCTGTCTGCGGCGACCAACCACCGCGACGACGAGTGGGGCGGGTCGGCGGAGAAGCGGATGCGGTTCCCGATCGAGATCGTGGCGTCGATCCGCCGAGCGGTGGGGGACGACTTCATCCTGATGTACCGCCTGTCGATGCTCGACCTGGTGCCCGGCGGGCAGACCTGGGACGACACCGTCGAGTTGGCGCACGGCGTGCACGGGGCGGGCGCCGACATCATCAACACCGGTATCGGCTGGCACGAAGCCCGCGTTCCGACGATCGTCACCAGCGTGCCGCGGGCGGCGTTCGGCTGGGTCACGGCCAAGCTCAAGGCCGAGGTCTCGATCCCGGTCTGCGCGAGCAACCGGATCAACACGCCGCAGGTGGCCGAGGAGCTGCTGGACGGCTCGGCCGATCTGGTGTCGATGGCGCGGCCGTTGCTCGCCGACCCGGACTTCGTGATCAAGGCGGCGCAGGGGCGCGCCGACGAGATCAACACCTGCATCGCCTGCAACCAGGCGTGCCTGGATCACGCGTTCGGCCGCAAGCACGTCAGCTGCCTGGTCAATCCCCGGGCCGGCCACGAGACCGAGCTGATCTACCGGCCGGTGACCGGCGATCAGGTCAAGCGAGTCGCGGTCGTCGGCGCGGGTCCGGCCGGCCTGGCCGCCGCGACCGTCGCGGCCGGCCGTGGGCATCGCGTCACCCTGTTCGAGGCCTCCGCCACGCTCGGTGGCCAGTTCGACCTGGCGCGCCGCGTGCCGGGCAAGGAGGAGTTCGACGAGACGCTTCGCTACTACCGGCGTCAGCTCGAGCTGGGCGAGGTCGACGTGCGGCTGCAGACGCGCGTCGATTCGGACGACCTGCTGGCCGGTGGGTTCCACGAGGTCGTGCTGGCCACGGGCGTCGAGCCGCGCACTCCGGCGTTCGCGGGCGTGGATCACCCGAAGGTCGTCGGCTACACCGACGTGCTGACCGGCCGGGTCGAGGTCGGCAAGCGGGTGGCGATCATCGGCGCGGGCGGGATCGGCTTCGACGTGGGGGAGTTCCTGACGACGACGCGGTCGCCGACGCTGGACATCGAGGAGTGGCAGCGCGAGTGGGGCGTCGGCGACCCCGAGCTCGACGCCGGCGGTCTGGTGCGCCCGGAGCCGGCCCCTTCGCCGCGCCAGGTCTACCTGCTGCAGCGCAAGACCACGAGGCTCGGTGCCGGACTGGGCAAGACCAGCGGCTGGGTCCACCGCGCGTCGCTGAACATGAAGCAGGTCGAAATGATCGGCGGCGTCCGCTACGACAAGGTCGACGACGCCGGCCTGCACATCACCATCGGTGCCGACAAGCACGGCAACGGCGGCGAGCAGCGCGTCCTGGACGTCGATCACGTCGTGCTGTGCGCCGGCCAGGAGTCCCGCCGCGACCTGGTCGACCCGCTTCGCGGTGGGGACGTTCCGGTCCACGTGGTCGGAGGGGCCGACGTGGCGGCCGAGCTGGACGCGAAGCGTGCGATCAAGCAGGCGTCCGAGGTGGCGGCGGGGTTGTAGTGGGGCGCGTGCGTGGCGGTCATCCCGCAGAGCCCCGAACGGTAGGTGTCAATTATTCTAATCACTGCGACGTTAGATGCTAGAATAATACGCATGACGGCCAAGGTTGTAGCGCCGGTCGCCCGGCACGCCGTGGCGCTCCTCGGGGCCGAGGTCCGTGCAGGCCGGCTGGAACGCGGCTGGTCGATCCGCGAGCTGGCTGAGCGGGCAGGGGTCAGCACGGCCACGATCGTGAAGGTCGAGCGGGGGGACTTGGGGGTCGCGATCGGCACCGTGATGGATTGCGCCGCGTTGACCGGTGTGCCGCTCTTTTACGACGACCAGTCGCGCGTCGAGGTCGAGGCAGAGCGCGCGCGAGCCGCCGTCCTCGGGCGGAGGCCCCGACGGTCGCGGTCGATCGATCCGGCGGACCTGGACTTCTAACGATGGAACAGGTCGATCGAGCGTACGTCTGGGTCTGGCTGCCGGGGACGGAAGAGCCTGTTCCCGCGGGAATGGCCTATCAGGACGGGCCCGTGGTGTCGTTCGCGTACGGCCGCCGATACCTCGAGCGGGCGGACGCGATCCCGCTGTTCCTCCCGGATCTTCCGTTGGGAACCGATCCGATCCGACCCAAGAACGGCTTGGAGATCGCCGGCGTCCTTCGCGACGCGGGCCCTGATAGCTGGGGGCAGCGGGTGATCGCGAACCGCGTCCTGGCGCGGGGCGCTGACGTCTCTGCGCTCAGCGACCTGACCTACCTGGTCGAGTCCGGGTCGAATCGCATCGGCGGGCTCGACGTTCAGCGTTCCCCGACGACGTACGTTGCGCAACCGGATCACGCGCCGTTGGAGGACCTGTTGCACGTCGCGGATCTTGTCGCGGCGGGGGAGGACGTCGATCCGCGGCTGTTGGGGGCGACGTTCGCGGGCAGCTCCGCGGGCGGCGCTCGTCCCAAGGCGTCGGTGCGCGACGGGGGACGGGAGCTGCTCGCGAAGTTCGAGATGCCCACCGATCCGTGGCCGATCGTTCGTGGTGAGTTCGTCGCGATGCGCCTGGCAGTGCTCTGTGGCCTGGACGCTGCGCCGGTGAGATTGGCTGAGGTCGACCACCGTGCGATTCTGCTGGTCGAGCGGTTTGACCGACGCCCGGAATCGTGCGAGCGGAAGATTGTCGTCTCGGCGCTGACGATGCTGGGTCTCGACGAACGCGGCGCTCGGTATGCGTCCTACGGTGACCTCGCTGAGATCATGCGCCACCGGTTCACGGCGCCGGCGAAGGCCCGGCGAGAGCTGTTCGCACGACTCACGTTCAACGTCCTCACCGGCAACACCGACGACCACGCACGTAACCACGCCGCGACGTGGGACGGGCGGATGCTCTCGCTGACGCCGGCATACGACATCTGCCCGTATCTGCGGGCCGGCGGCGAAGCAACGCAGGCGATGGCCATCGGCGCGGGCTCCGACACGTATCGCATGGCGAACGTCCAAGGCTGCATCGAGCGTGCCGCGCTGTTCGGCCTGAGCTCAGCCGAAGCTCGGGAGATCGTCGATCATCAGCGCAGCGTCATCGATCGCGAGTTCGATGCCGTCGCCGACGAAGCAGGGCTCGCATCCGTAGACCGCCGGGCGCTACGAAAGGTCATGCCGCACTGGTACGCGCTTGCGGATCTCGGGACGAGAGGGTCCCGAGTACGGCGACATGCCGGAATCGTCAACGGGCTGTATTCGCCCGGTGAGATCGACCGTCTTCGGGACGAATAGGAGCGGTAGCCTCAGTCTGATTCGTCACGTCCGTCGGAACTGCCGGAAGCGGTCGTGGGGGATCGGTGGGCTAGGGCCGTCCAGATCGCGCTTGTCGCCAGTTCTTCGATCGCCCTGCGGGCGAACTCGAGCAGTGACTGAAGCGGGTCATGCTCAGCGAACCACGGTGTCGGGTCGATCGACTTCGACCAGTACCAGCCCTCGTAGTCGGTGCCTGCGTCGAACCCGGCATTGCGGAGGCGGATGGTCGAGGCTTCGACGGCGGGGTCGGTCATCACCTGCTCCTTCGGGTGCTCGTAGCGCGCTTCACAGGAGAGGCTGACGCCGCCGTCGCGCGCGAGGAACTGGAGTCGAAATCGGGGTTCCGAGGGGTCGCTGCCGACGGCATAGGGGACGTGCAGTCGGCCACGCCAGGGGACGACCGCCTGGGTCCGCTTCTTCCCGCGCGCGATCAGGCGCGCATCCGGAATGGGCACGCTCGGGTTCGCCAGCATTGCTTCCACCGGCGCAGCGGCTTCGCGAAGCAGATATCTCAGCACCTCTTCGCCTTCGAGCGCGCGTGCCCAGGCGGTCACCGCGGAAGGATCGATGTCCATGAGGCCGAAATCTCCGTTTGCGCGCATGAGATCGAGTGCAGCTTGCCATGTCGTCTCGACCGCGGGCGATCGATGTCGGATCGAGCGAAGCTCGTCGAAGACGCGGGACCAGCGAACCGATCCCAGCCATCGCGGGTCTTCGCGCACGGACTCCTCACCCGAGAACGGAGCCGTCACTGTGACTGCGATCAGGTATCGCGCGTCGCCAGGGAGGGCCTCGAGCGCCTCTCGGTAGCGATCGAGTTGCTCATGGCCGTACGCGCTGTGGAGCTTCAGTTCGACCAAGGCGACGAAATCGATCCCACAGCGAAAGACCAGATCGACGCGGCCAAGGTCGCGACCGTCTTGCGAGTAGACCGTTTCTTCTGCGCGACAGTCCAGTTCCTCCGGAACTGATGTTCCGGCGCCGCGCTCGCCGGTCGACTGCACCAGCGCGTGAACGAACCGGCCGGCGAAATGCTGATCGGACCGGCACGCCGCCGCGATCATTTGCGTGAACTGCGCTTCGTCGCCGTTGCGGCGCATGGACGCCAGGAACGTGACCAAAGCGTCGTTCGGTTCGTCTGGTTGGCGCACCCGGCAACCGTATCTGCGTGGCTGGACGCCCTGGGTCCCAGACGCCCGTTGCGCTCGATAATCGATCTTATGTAAACCACAAACGGAAGGTGCGGTCGCTCGGGTCGGTGCCGATTCCCCTGTCGGTTCTCATCCGATCGAGACCGTTTTCTCAGCAAGGCGAGACAGTTTGGGACATCACGGCGAGACAGTTAGGGACACGGCCTGAGACCGTACGAGCGCCTACGCGCCAAGCACGCCTCGGTAGACGACACCGCCGGCCCGCTCATGCGCCGAAGCTCGAGAGCCGCGGTCCGTGGCTCCAGGTATGGCGGTCTTGAAGTACGTCGAGTAGCCATGGAGCGAGGTCTGGAGCTCCGTGCGGATCGATCGTGACGAGTTCGTGGTCGACAAGCCAGCGAACCACTGGGTCCTCGGCCGGCGGTTTCGGCACGTTGCCGGTCCGCCGCCACCTTGATCGGGCTTCCCAGATCCGGTGCAGCATCTCGGCCGTCTCCGGCGTCATGGCCTCGACGTCGTCCTCCCCGTCTGGGCCTGGGTCTCGTTGATCGAGCGTCGAGAACCGCAGGTGCGGTGCGATGAGCATGCTGAGCGGCTGCAGCTGGGCGATGCCGATTGGCCGGCCTTGGTAGCGAAACTCCGGCAACTCTAGGTAGGCGGACATGCTCAGTGCGATCGGCCTGGTACCCGGATCGTCGGTCTCGAGATCGGCGAGGTAGGCGCTCGCCCGGGCAGTCCATCTGTGCCACGGAGGTATCGGTGCCTGTGTGCCGTCATCGAGTACGACGTGGCTTCCGTCGCGGGCGAACAGCACGGGCGGAGGTTGGTTGCTGCCGAGTTGGACCAGGTCGGCGAGCGCAAGTCGAGGATTCGCGTGCAGCGGGTCGCTTCGGCTGTGGTGCAGCTCGGCGATGATCGGGTCAGCGGGGCCGCCAGGCCGGAACAGCTCGGCGATCGCGCCCGGATCGCAGACGAGTAGCCCACCCCGGAGGAAGACCTCCTCTTCGAGCAGCCGGCAGAACACCGACAGGTCGCTGGGCCGACTGGAAACCAGCGCCAGGCGCGCCACGGCCGCGGTGACGCCGAGGCGGCGCATCGTTGGCTTGCCGCACAGCTCGTCGAGTCGCTGCCCGAGCACGTGGAACGTCGTGGCCAGCGGTGCGATGCGGTTGAGCGTCTCCCGGTCCAAGCTTTGGACGTATCGCCGCGACCACGGGAACGGAGGCAGATACGGGCTCCCCCAGTCCGGGAGGCCGAAGTCCTCACGTTCCTCACTGTCGTCGTGAAACCGGTGGGCAGCGAAGCGTTGCCAGTCCCACCGCTCCTGGGCGAGTTCCTCGACGTATTCAGGCACCGCGGAGTCGTCGTGCACGATCAGCCAAACCGTCGGGCCGTGCTCTGCGATCCGCGCGAGCCACTCCGCGGTGCCGGGCGTGAGGCGCCACGCGCCGTAGACAACCAGCTGTGCGGGTCGTGGTGCGCTGACGAGCCAGGCATGCGCCCAGTCGACGATCGCGGCCGCGCTGGCCGCCTCGCGTACTGCGACGGGTCGGCCGAGGGCATCCAGAAGTTCGCGCGCGAATGCGGCGGGACTTGCGCGAGATGCGGCGTGCATGACCACGAGCCCGGCATCGGGCCGGTGCAACCGGTTCAGGTCCTCGGTGCGGTCCGGATCAGCGGCGTCGTCGACGATCAGTCGGATCATGCGACGTTGCGATCCAGCCCAGGCTGCGTGCCGTGCCGGAACAGCAGGCCGGGCACTTCGTCGTCCGTGACCGGCCGGGTTGCCCCGTCGGGTCGCGATCGCACCGCGGAGAGCGTGATCGCCGCCCAGTTGCCGAGCACCCCGCCGGCGAAGAGACCGTCGATACGCCGCAACACCGCTCTGTCGGTCTGCCAGACCGGGTGAAACCGAGGCATCAGGTCGACGATCTCCTCGGCGGAGAGCGGTTCGAAGAACGTCGGACGCCAGATTCGGCGTCGCAGCTGAGGTTCGGCGCCGAGCACCTGCCAACAGCCCTGACCGCCGGCGAGGATCAACGCGAAGTTGGTCTCGCGGTGGTCGTGCAGGTAGCGCAAATGATCGAGGCATTCGCGGTTCATCCGCTGGGCTTCGTCGACCATGATTACCTGCGGACGGGAGAGCGCCGTAACCAGCGGCCGGAGCTTGCGGTGCACGGGACCCCGTCCGGGGTCCCCCGTGAGGAGTTCCAAGAGCTGGGTGGTGAGCGACAGCATCGTCGGGCGCAGCTCGGGTTCGATCCGCAAGACCGGCAGATCGAGCTCCGGTTCCACCGTGTCCAGGACGAACGTCTTGCCGACGCCGGGCGGCCCGACGACCGCACTGATCGCGAACGCTTCCACCGCCTCGCGCAGGCCCTCGCACGCCACGACGAACGCTGGCGTGCGGATGACGCTGGCGCCCTGGAGATTGAGGAAATGGCGGGCTGGCTTCGAGCCGGCCTCGTGGTTGCTGACCGCCGTTGTCGTCATGACTTGTGGGTGAGGTGCAGGTCGGTCGTCATCCCGAGGTCGTCGAGGAGCGCCAGCAACTCGCGGCTGCTCCCCGCTCGCTGGGTGGTGCGCGCGGCCTCATGATCGGCACGGGTCACGACGGTGCTCTCCTGCGCGGTCTGTTCGGCGGTCATCGCGCGCCAGCGTTGGCGCCCTTGCTTGCGGGCCATCCTCAGACGCTGCCGCTGTTCGGCTTCGATCGCCTGCCGGTGCGAGATGACTTCGGCCTGCTGGACCGGATCCGCTGGGTCCCAGACCGTGGCGGTGCAGCGGTGGCGGTCGTGGTCGTAGATCTCGAGTTGGCGCTGGTCGTCCTGGGCGTAGCGGACCTCGTAGCGCCGGCCGCGGTTCAGCAGCAGCTCGGGGGCCCAGTAGACGCGGCCACCGAACCGAATGCCGTGCTCGCCGACCGTTCGCGCGGTGGCCGTCAGCGCGAACCGCCGGAGCACCGCTGGGTCGACGCGTCGCTCTGGTGTCGCGTCGTCAGCGTAGGCCTGCCGCGGGGTGTTCCCGAGGCTGCGGTGCGGTGCGTCGTTGTAGTGCTCGAGCTCCTCGAAGAACGTTCGTCGCACCAGATCCAGCGGCACGGCTGGGCGGTGCAACAGCGGCCCGCCTTTCGTGTTGGTCGCGGGGTGCGTCACGGTCACGAATCGTTGAGCCAGACGGCGGTTCAGCGTCGTGTGAAGCCGCTCGACCTTGCCCTTCAGATCCGGCCTGTAGGCCGGGGTGGCGAGCGTCGCGAAGCCCAGAACGACGCCCATCTCCCGAATCGCATCGGCCAGGAACTCGAGGCCGTTGTCGAAGACGAACGCACTGGGCACGCCGCACTGGCGGACCCCCATCGCAAGTGCGCTGAGGACGTGCCCCTGGTTCGGCTGGACGCCCAACGCCGCGCCGACAACCCGGCGGCTGTAGCCGTCCACGATCACCGTCATCCAGACCAGGGTTGGTCGTGTACCGCGCGGGAGCAGCACGTCGAGGTCCAACTGCTTGTGGTCGGCCAGCCAGGTCGCGTTGCGATGCGGTTCCTCGACGGCGCACACCAGGCGCGCACCGCGCCCAGCTCGCTCACCGCGTTGCGCCAGTGCGCGGTCGGCTTCCGTGAGGTCGCGCTGGGCCGCCCGGTACATCGTCTTCACCGACGGGACCAGATGCTCGCCCAGCTCGTCGGCGATCAGCCGTCTGGCGAACGTGACGTCTCCGGCGGCACGGAAGTAGAACGGGATCGTCGTGTCGTCCCACCGCCACCGGCGGCGGTCGCCTGCGGGCCTCGGGGCACCCTGGGCCAGGTACCGCAGCAACGTGGAGCGGCCAAGGCCTGTGCTGTCGCAGATCTCGTCAATCCATCCATGCGGCAGCCGGCCTCCGTTGCTCTGGCGAGCGGCCCGCAGCCGGTCGACGAGCAGGCGGACGGTCGCCTCGTCCGGGTCTGCTGCACCAGTGGGTGACATCTGATCTGTGGTGCCCCGCAAGGGGCAC
>JADMKN010000273.1 GCA_015478825.1 Patulibacter sp.
CTTCGGAATCCGGCGCGCTCGCGGTCGGGGCCTCGGCCGCGGCGGCCTCGGCGGCCTTCTGTCCGCGCACGCGGCGTCGGCGGGCCGGCGTGGTCGTCTCGTCGGTCGGGGGGGAGTCGGGAGCGGCCACGTCCGGGCGTGCGTCCGTTCCGCCGGCGCCGTTCGACCCGGCGGCCTCGGCGGTCGCCTCGTTCGTCGCTTCGGCGTTCGATCCGCCTCCCCGGTTGCGACGCCGGCCGCCGCGCGAACGACCCCGCCGCGAGCGTCCGCCGCCCCCGCCGTTCCCGTTCTGGCCGTTGCCGTTCGACGCCTGCGTGTTCGCGCCCTCGCCGGCGTTCGCCTCGTCGCCGTTCCCGCCGTTGACGGCGACCGGCGTGCCCTCGCCGTTCGCGGCGCCCTGGCCGCCCCGCTTCTTGCGGCTGCGCTTCTTGCGGCGCTTGCCGTTGGGGAAGTCCTTCAGCAGGTCGCGGCTGAGCGCGCCGGGCTTGCGGGCCAGCCGCGTGCGGGCCTCGCGCAGGACCTCTTCCGCTTCCGGCGAGTGGGCGACCGCGGCGGCCAGCAGCGCGGCCTGCAGACGCCGGTCGTGCTGGCGCGCGCCGTGGACCAGTCGCCGCGCGTTGCGGGCGTGGGCGGCGCCGGACGAGTTGACCAGTAGCCCGAGCAGGTGCTTGGTCGCGGGCCAGCGCTGCGCCGCGTACTCCTCGTGGACGTCGCGCGTGTACTCGGCCAGACGCCAGATCCAGGCGGTCGCCTGGTCGCGGCGACCGATCCGGCGGTCGGCCATCGCCTGGAGCATCGTCCGCGATGCCTCGCGGCGCTCGTCGCGCGGCCACTGGCCGATGAAGTCGATCGCGGTGTCGAACGGCTCGGCCTCGCGCAGCAGGGCGATCTCCTGGATCGCCCGCATCCGCAGCGGCTGGCTGCGGTTGCGCTCGAGCGCGGTGATCAGGAACTGCCGACGCAGCTCGCCGGAGCGGTCGAAGTTGAGCATCGCGCGGCCGCGACGCCAGTTGGCCGGCGACGCCTTGGCGCCGGCCAGCGCGGCCCAGACCCGCTGCTCGCCCCAGTCGAGCTGCTCGACGGCGATCCGCCACAGCTCCCGCTCGAAGACCTGACGGCGCCGCTCGATGTCCGGCGTGACCGGCAGGACCCGGCGCTCGACCTTGACCCGGCGCCCGCGTCCGCGGCGCACGGGACCGACGACGATCGCGCCGCCGCGGTAGACGTCGCGGTCGAGCAGCGAGTGCAGCGTGACGACCGGGTCGTCGTTCGGCGTCGCCGGGTGGACGAAGTCGATCACGACCCCGGCCTCCTTGCCCGGGTGCCGGCGCGTCACCCGGCCGACGCGCTGCTGGTAGATCCGCTTCGACGCCGTCGGCGCGAGGTGCATACAGATCGTCGCGCGGGGAGAGTTCCAGCCCTCGGCCAGGAGCTGCGCGTTGATCAGGACGTCGATCTCGCCCGCGTCGTACTGCGCGAGAATCGTCGCCAGCTCGCGCTTGGGGGTCTCGCCCGAGACCGCCATCGCCTTCATCCCGATCGCCCGGAAGCTCTCGGCGACGTTGTAGGCGTGCTGGACGCCCGCGGTGTAGACGACGCCGGGCGTGTTGCGGAAGCGCGTCTTGTAGAGGTCGGCGATCGCCAGGTTGAACGGCGCCTGGTCGAGCAGCTTGGCCAGCTCGTCCTGGTCGAACTCCATGTCGACCTCGCCCTTGCGCAGCGGCACCTTGGCGATCGTCCGCACCCCTGGTCCGGGCGGGATCCGCAGGCAGCGCAGCGGGGCGATCACGCCGCGGCGCGCGGCCTGCGCCAGGTCGAACCGCGAGGTCTGCGTGGGGAAGAGGTCGGCGACGTGGCGGGCGATCAGCGCGCCGGTCGCGGTCATCCCGATGAAGATCGGGCCGGTCCACGCCCGGATCGCGGCCGACGTCTTGTCGCCGAGCGCGGTGTGGGCCTCGTCGCAGATCACGACGGTGTAGGCGCCGGAGATCCGGCCGGCGTTGCGGACGAACCACTGGTACGTCTCGATCGTCACCGGCCCGAGCACGTCCGGGTTGGGGTCGCCGCCGTCCTCGTCGGTCAGCAGCGGCTTGCAGAGCCGCTCGCCGTAGCCGCGGGTGCGCAGCTCGCCGATGAACTGGTCGACGAGGTTGCGGCGGTGGGTGAGGATCAGGATGCCGCCGGTCCGGCAGGCCTCGACGAAGCCCATCGCGGCGACCGTCTTGCCGGCGCCCGTCGCGTGCTCGAACCAGAACCGCTTGTGCGCGTTGGGATCCTCCAACGCGATCCGATCGATGTCCTCGTCGATGTCCTCGTCGGCGACGTCGTCGTAGAGCGCGAACTCCGACTCCGGCTCGGCGTCGGGCAGCTCCTCGAGCTCGGGGTCGAACGTCTCGAGCTCGTCGTCGTCGTCCTCGTCGGCGGCGCGGTCGCCCTCGCCCTCGTCGTCGTCCGCGCTGTCGTCGTCCTCGTCGTCCTCGTCCGCGGAGACCCGGGCCGGCGGCTCCTCGAGCTCCGTCGGCTCCTCGTCCTCGAACGACAGCAGCAGCGCGTCGCCGTCGCTGTTGCTGGCCCCGCGCGCTCGGGCCTGGGCGTCGGCGAGCAACGCCGCGTACGTGCCCGACAGCGCGTCGATCTGGTGCGGGTTGAGCGTGGTGCCGTCGGCCAGCACCGGCGTCGCGGTGTTGAGCGTGCGGTCCAGGCCGAGCAGCAGCGACCAGCGGCGACGCCACTTCTGCGACGGCGCGGGCTTCCCGGCGTCGAGCTCCGCGCGGGCCGCCTCGAACGCGTGCCGCCGGATCGACCCGGGCGCCAGCACCGCGGCGGCGTCCTCCCCGTCCGTCACGAACGGTTCCCGCACGAAATCCGCCACGCGAGCGATCTCGGTGGGATCCGGAACGGAGGTGACCTCTGCGGTCACGACGGACGGCCGTTGCGCCATACAGGCAAGTGTGCGGAGAGTGAGACGTCGACCCGGCGCGGTCGCAGGGGCGAACGCGAGAGTCGAAGATCCTGCGCCGGTCAGATCAGGGAAGACGACGAAGCGTCCCGCCCGTGCAGGTTGGAGAGCACGATACCTCACGGCTGGGGATCGCGCGGCGGGCCTGCGGCGCGCCTGTGCGACCCTAGGAGCGATGCCGCGGTCAGCCCCGTCACGCCGGACGATCGCGATCGTCGTCGCCGCTCTGGCGATCGTCGTGGTCACGGTGATCGGGCTCGTCCAGACGGGCGATTCGACCGAGTCGCCCGCGGACGTTCCGAGCGTGGCCGACGCCCGCGCCGCGGTGCGGGACGCGCCGCCCGCGCTGCGTGCGCTCTACGACCGGGGCGGTCGGCTGATCGACGTCCCCGCCGCCGACGTCGACGGCTTCCTGCAGAAGCTGCGCGGTCACCCGGCGGTGATCAACGTCTGGGCCGAGTGGTGCGATCCGTGCCGGGCGGAGTTCCCGCTGCTGCGGACCGCGGCGGCCCGGCACGGCACGACGATCGCGTTCCTCGGGGTCAACGTCGACGCGGCCAAGGACCACGGCAAGGCCGAGGCCTTCCTCGGTGAGCAGCCGACGATCTACCCCAGCCTGACCGACCCCGACGAGCAGATCGCCCGCCGACTCGAAGCGCCCGGGCGACCGTCGACGGTCTTCCTCGACGCCGAGGGCGAGATCGTGACGGTCCGCCAGGGCGCCTACGGGAGCATTCAGGACCTGGAACGCGACCTGCGGTTGTACGCTGGGTTGGAAGGGAAGCCGGCGCCCGGAACCACCGGGGACCCGCGAACCGACCCAGAACCATGAGCGACGGTCCCGATACCCACGACGCCGACGGCGTGACGCTGCAGTGGGTCGAGCGGGCCGATCAGTTGCGGGCGGCCCAGGCGCTGCGGGTCCGCGTCTTCTGCGAGGAGCAGGGCGTGCCGCGCGAGGTCGAGCTGGACGCCGGCGACGCGATCGCGCGCCACGCGATCGCGGTGGCTCCCGACGGCCAGGTCGTCGGCACGATGCGGCTGCTGGTCCGCGACCACGTCGTCAAGGTCGGGCGCGTGGCGATCGACCGCGAGTGGCGCGGACGCGGGATCGCCTCGCGCCTGCTCGATCGGGCGATGGAGTACGCCCAGCGTCAACGCGTCGACGCGCTCAGGCTGGCGGCCCAGACCGCCGCCCAGCGGCTCTACCTCAAGGCCGGCTTCCGGCCCGTCGGCGAGCCGTTCGACGAGGCGGGGATCGAGCACGTCTGGATGGTGCGGGAGGTCGTGCCGCGGAAGCCGGCGCGGCGCCGACCGCCGACGTGAGCCTCTTCCTGCTCGTCGCCGTGATGGCGGCGGCGGTGGCGGGCGGGGTCGCCGCGGAACGGCGTTGGCAGGACCGGGCGGAGCGGCGCACCCGCGGCGCGATGAGCCTGATGCTGACCTGGGTCCTGCCCCCGGTCTACTTCGTGCTGGTCTCTCGGATCCACCCGGATCTGCGACTCGTCGGTGGTCTGCTGACCGCCTACGCCGTGCTCGCGGTCGTCGGCGTGGTGGCGTGGTGGGTCGCCGACCGGGTGATGAAGCTGCCGCGGCCGACCGTCGGCGCGGTGATCCTGGCCGTGACGATGGCCAACACCGGGTACTTCGGCCTGCCGCTGACCCGGGTCGTGCTCGGTCCCGACGAGCTGGGCGCCGCGGTCGCCTGGGACAGCCTGGTGTCCGGCCCGATGTTCTTCCTGGTCGGCTTCGCGGTCGGGGCGGCGTTCGCCCCGCCCGGCCTGCTCGGCCCCGGGGGCGCCGGAACGCCGGAGCGGCGCCTGGTCGCGTTCCTGAAGAACCCGTTGCTGTGGTCGGCGATCGCCGGGCTCGCGATCCCGGTCGACGCGCCCGCCTGGTCGGCCGAGATCGCGCAGTGGGTCGTCTACGCCCTGCTGCCGGTCGGCTTCGTCGTGGTCGGCGTCCAGCTCTCGGGCGAGCGGCGGCTGGAGCGCGCGGCGGCGGCGGGGGCGGATCCCGTGACGGTGGGCCCGCGGTCGCACCCGACGCGACGCCGGATCATCCGTCCCGAGGTCGCGCTGGCCGTCGGGCTGCGGCTGGTCGTGGCGCCGCTGCTGGTGGTCGGCGTCTCGCTGCTGGCGCTCGACCTGCCGAAGGGCATGCTGCTGCAGGCCGTGGCCCCGGCCGGCCTCAACGGCCTGCTGGTCGCGCACCGGTTCAACCTGACCCTGCAGCCGATCGCCAGCTCGATCGTCTGGACCACGTCGCTCGTGACGGTCGGGGTGGTCGTGGTCAGCATCGTGGGGTAGCGACCAGCGGATAGGGCTTCGCGTCGGCGTTTCTGGTGTACATCGACGAGAGCTACACGAACCAGGAGTACTGGTCTGGGTTGGAACCCCGCCTCCGCGAGGACGTGATGCGCGGTTCACCCAGCGGTAAGATTTCGGTCCGTCGCGCTTTGGGGGATGCAACTGCACTTGCCTCCGCGAGGGGTGATTCAAGTTTCGGGACGAAAACTTGAATCCCGGGTGCTCGTGGTCATTGGGCCCGCCCCTCCCGCGGCACCGCCCGCGCCCTCGCCGTAGACTCCGAGCCGATGCCCGAACTCGAGCACTTCCTGCCGCGCTACGCCGCCGAGCCGCCGCAGGAGACGGCGCCGTACGGCCGCTGGGCCGAGCGTCTCGGCGCCGCCTTCACCACCGCGGTCGGCGAGCTGGAGCCCGATCCCGAGGAACCGGCCGAGGCCGACGGGATCGGCGAGGTCGGCGAGCTCGTCTGGTACCCGGACCGGACCTGGCACGGACGCACGTTCGTGCCGGTCAGCACCCGGACCAGCACCGGACTGGAGGCCTACGGCTACGTCCGCTACGTGCCGGCTGGCGACGAGCCGAGCTCGGAGCCGCGCGCGCTGGAGGGCGACGCGCAGGTCACCGGCGAGCTGGCCGAGAACAACCCCGACTGGAAGATCGACCTCTGCGAGTCGGTCGTCGGGTCGTGGCGCGGGGACGGCGACGTCGCCGCGATGACCCTGGTCTGGGGTCGTCCGCTGGTCTCCGGCGCCGCGCACGCCGTCGCCGAGCTCGACGGGATCGTGGTCGACCGCTGCCCGATCCGCGAGGGCCGGTTCACGCTGCTCGCGCCGGACGACTTCCACGGCGACACCCTCGAGGTCGCGGTGCTCACGGCGAGCGGCGAGGAGCTCGCCCGTGAGTCGCTCTACGAGGACGACGACGAGGGGTGATCCGCTCGGCCGGCACGCTCGCGGCCGTGCTGGGGGTCACCCTCGGCCTGACGGCCTGCGGCGCCATCCAGCCGAAGGGCTCGTACCCCGACGACGATCCGCGCTCGGCGGTCCACCAGTTCCTCCGGGCGACCGTCGGGCAGGCGAACGGGCAGCGGGCCTGCGCGCTGCTGACCGTGGAGGCTCGTGAGCGGATGGCCAGGAGCGCGGGGACCTGTCGCGCCGCGATGGACAAGGCGATCGTTGCGTTGCCGGGCTCGCCGTCGACCGGCGAGGGCACCGGGAGGGCCGCCGAGGACGTCGAGCTGGAGGCCCGCGTCGACGGCGACCGAGCGACGATCGAGGTCTTCCGCGGCCGGGGTCCGCGGATGAGCTTCGAGGTGGTCCGGCTGTCCGCGGACGAGCTGGAGCAGGACACCAAGGACGGCGACATGGCGGTCGGCACCGCGCCCGAGTCGGACTGGCGCGTCGACCGGGGCGCCGAGCAGCTCGTGACGGAGACCAACCGGCCGGCGATCCCGAGCCCGGAGCCCGATCCGCGCGGGTAGCGTGGACCCGATGGCGGACGATCCTCGATCCTCGATCACGATCCTCGGGCGGGGTAGGGTGGGGGCGTCGCTGGTCCGGGCGCTGACGACGGCCGGAATCGGCGTGACGTGGCGCTCGGCGCGCGACGTGGCGTCGTTCGCCCAGGGGTTCGTGGACGACGCGCTGGTCGTGCTCGCGGTGCCGGACGGCGCGATCGGCGCCGTCGCGGAGCGGGTGCGAGCGTCGAGCGGTCGAGCGGCGGTCGACGACCGGCCGCTCGGCGGGACGGCCGAGGCGCGCCCGTCGGTGATCCACCTCAGCGGCGCCAGCGGCTTCGAACCCCTTGCGACGTTGGCCGACGCGGGCTTCCCCGTCGGCATCGCGCACCCCGTCGCGGCGTTCCCCGAGGCTCGGCCTCCCGCGGCGTTCCGCGGGATCACGTTCGGAGTCGGCGCGAGCACGCCGGACCTGCTCGGCCGGATCGAGGGGCTGGTGACCGCGATCGGCGCGGTGCCGCGGCGGGTCGACGCCGACGGCTGGGTGGCGTACCACGCGGCTGCCGTGATCGCGTCGAACTACCTGGTGGTGCTCGCGGCGCAGGCCGCTGGGCTGCTGCAGCGAGTGGGCTTCGACGCCGCTGGCGCCCGCGACGCCCTGGTGCCGCTGATGCGGGGCACGCTCGACAACCTGGCCGTCGAGGGCATCGACAACGCGCTCAGCGGCCCGCTGCGGCGCGGCGACGTCGGCACGGTCGAGCGGCACCTGGCGTGGCTCGACGCCGCCGACCCCGAGTTGGCGGCGACGTACCGCGCGCTGGCGCGTCCCGGGATCGACCTGGCGGTCGGAACCGGGTTGGACGCGGACGCCGCCGAGCGGCTGCGTCGCGCGGTCGGGTAGTCGACCGCGGGGCGGCCTCCGCGCACGACCGCGCCGTCCGAGGTCGCAGAGCCGGGAGCAGGCGACGGGCGCGTCGGTCGCCTGGCGTGTACCCGGCGGTGTGTTGCGAACCGTGCGGGATGGGGTGCTTCGCGGTGTGTCCGCGCGGGGCAGCGGCGCGGCGGCGCGGGCCAGTGATCGTCGGCCTTCACCGGAGGCCAGGCAGTACGCCGGTCCGCCACGGCATAGCTCGGTAGAAAGAAACGTGACATAGAAAATTGACTTTGTGACGGTCCCTCGTTTACAGTCGTGAACGGTCGGTCGTGCCCTCCCTGGTCGCGGCCGACCCCGGACTCGAGAGAAGCCCGGGCGTGTCGTGAGTGCATCTGTGGAGGAGAAGCGTGTTCGCAAGAACGATCAGGGGGTCGTCGACCACCCGTTGGAGCGCGAAGTCCGCGCCGAAGGGCCCGCCGGCCGCGGCGTCCCGTCCCGTACGAGCGTCATGGAGGACCGAGCGATGACCCGCGCACGACGGCTACGCGCCGGACGCGGCCTGGCCGCGTCGCTGGTGGCTACCGCCGCCCTCGCAGTCGCGCCGGCCGCGTCCGCCGCTGACTGCCCGAACGAGGCGGTGCGCGCCCAGCAGCAGTCGCAGCACCTGCCCAACTGCATGGCGTACGAGAAGGTGACGCCGGCGGACAAGAACGGGGCCGCGCCCGGCATCAGCGAAGTCATCGTTGCCGACGGGAACCGGTTGCTGTTCGGCATGAACAGCGGGGTGGGGGATACGCAGGGGTTCCTGACCGGCAATTACCGCGCGACCCGGACCGACGCCGGTTGGACGTTCAACTCGATGACGCCGCCGTTCAACAGGATTCCGCCGGTGCTCGTCGACTCCGCGGAGTTCGCTGGATGGTCCTCGGACCTGGAGCGCGTCGCCCTGGGCACCCGATACCCGGTCTCGCCCAACGATCGGGGCCAGCAGGCCAACGGTACGCGCATCCTCGACGTCTACATCCGCGAGGAGGACGGCAGCTTCACCTGGGTCGTGCCGGATCCGTCGGTGCCCGACACCTCGACCCACCCGGTGACGTACGCCGGCGGGTCGCCGGACCTCGACCGTGTTGTCGTAGCGACCGCCCGACCGTTCGACGACCGCGTCGGGACCACCACCGCGCAGCACCTGTACGTATGGACCCGCACGGGAATGAACCTCGCCACCGTGCTCCCGAACGGCACCGTCCCGACGGCGATGTCGGCGTCCGGGGGCCGGGCGGTCTCGGCCGACGGGCGTCGTATCGCGTTCACCACGGGCTCAGGCGCCGACCTACGCGTCTACGTGCGCTATAACGCCGACGACCCGGCGAGCGCGTACACGCGCGAGGTCGCGGTCGGTCCCAATGGCGAGGCATGCGACAGCGGAGGGTCCTCGCAGCTTGCCGGCCTCAGTCCGGACGGCAGCAAGCTGCTGTTCTCGTGCCGGTCGGCAATCCTTCCGGGCGCGCCCGCCGAAGGCGTCTACCTGCGCGATCTCGACGGAGGCCCGGACGCGGTTCGGCTTGTCGGCGCGGGCGCCGCGACCCCGCCGTACGGGAGCAACGCGGACTACTCGCGCATCTACGTCTCCGGGTTGGGCCCGGCGTTCGGCACCGTCGCCCTGATCCGCGACGGCGTGCCGGAGCAAGCCGTTCCTTCAACGGTCGCCAGCGGTACGCAAACCACGATCTTTCGCTCGGACGTGTCGTCGGACGGCGAGCATCTCGTGATCCAATCGGCGTGGGACTTCGGCCTTTCGGGCGTCGACGCCGGCACCGGGGACGACTTCCAGGTCTACGCATTCTCGGCTCGAACCGGCGAGTTCGGCTGCGTCTCGTGCCGACAGGACGGCGCGCCGACCAATGGCTCCGGGGAGCTCCGGGGCTCGATCGGCAACGTCTTCAGCCGCAACATGATCACGCCGCTGACGGACAACGGCCGGGTCGCGTTCGTGACCCCGGTGGGGCTCGATCCTCGGGACACCAACGGGCTGCAGGACGCCTACGCCTGGATCGATGGTCGCCAGGTGCTGTTGAGCTCGGGTCGAAGCGGCGAGCCCGCGACCGCTCAGGGAGCGAGCCGCGATGGTCGGTCGTTCTTCTTCAGCACCGGCGAGGCGATGGTTCCCGACGACCGCGACGGCGGGGCGTACGACATCTACGTCGCCCGCGAAGGCGGGGGATTCCTGCTGCCGGACTCGCCGGT
>JADMKN010000274.1 GCA_015478825.1 Patulibacter sp.
AATTCTCGTCCTTCGACGCCCCGTCCTTTAACTCATCGGTGGATCCAGGCTGAGCGTGCGGAGGGTCACGCAGTCCCGGCCTCCCGTCGGTACACTTCTGTAACGGAGTCGCTGTGCGCCGCGGAGGGCATGCCCGCCGCACGTCACGACGACCCCGAGTCCCTGCGTTCTCTCCACGCGCGACACCCTGCTCCGCTCCGCGGACGGGCACGATCGCGGCCGGCAGTTGAGCGCCCTTCCGGCCGGCCTCCGTGGTTTGCCCTGTCCTCTTCGAGGAGCCCCATGTCCGCAGTAACCTTCGCCGATCTCGGCGTGTCGAATGCCGTTGCCGAAGCGCTCGCCGAGCGCGGCATGACGTCGCCGTTCGCCGTCCAGGAGCTGGCGCTGCCCGACGCGCTCGCCGGGCGCGACGTCCTCGTCTCCTCCCCCACCGGCTCGGGCAAGACGATCGCCTTCGGCGTCGCCCTGGTCGAGGGCATCGAGGCCGAGGATCCCCGTCCGAGCGCGCTGGTGCTGGTGCCGACGCGCGAGCTGGCGACCCAGATCGTCGACGAGATCCGCGAGATCGCGCACTCCCGCGCGCTCGCCATCACCGCCGTCTACGGCGGCGCCGGCCTGGAGAAGCAGTCCCGCCTGTCGTCCCGCTCGCACATCGTCGTCGCGACGCCCGGTCGCCTGGAGGACCTGCTCCAGCGTGGCGCGCTGTCGCTCGCGCAGGTCAAGCTGCTCGTGCTCGACGAGGCCGACCGGATGCTCGACATGGGCTTCCAGCCCGCCGTCAAGCGGATCGTCGCCCAGACCAACCCGAACCGCCAGACGCTGTTCCTGTCGGCGACCCTCGACGGCAAGGTCGGCGACGTGGCCCGCGCCTACACCCGCGACCCGAAGCTGATCGAGTACAAGCCGGCCGGCGGCGCCAAGGTCAACATCGAGCACCGCTTCCAGCAGGTCACGCGGGACGACAAGATCGACGAGCTCGTCAACCAGCTGCAGGACAAGGACCGCGGCCTGGCCGTCGTCTTCGTCAAGACCAAGTTCGGCGCGGACAAGGTCGTGCGCAAGCTCGCCGGCTACAAGATCGACGCCGTCGCGCTGCACGGCAACCGTTCGCAGGCCCAGCGCCGCAAGGCCCTGGAGGCGTTCGAGGACGGTCGCGTGACGACCCTCGTCGCGACCGACGTCGCCGCTCGCGGCCTGGACGTCGCCGGCGTGACGCACGTCATCCAGTACGACATCCCGATCGACGTCGAGACCTATACGCACCGCGTCGGCCGTACGGCCCGCGCCGGGGCCTCGGGCATCGGCGTCACGTTCGTCGAGCCCGAGGAGGTCCGCGACGTCGGTGTGATGGGCCGCGACCTGAAGCTCGGCGAGCAGCTGGGCGCCGCCGGGATGCGCGTGGCGGATCCGGGCGAGAAGGGCCCGGGCGTCCACCGCAAGCAAGGCGGCAACCGCGGCAGCGGTCGCGGCGGGGCGGGCGGTGGCGGCCGGGGTCAGAGCCGTTCGAACCACAGCCCCCGCCAGGAGCAGGGCAGCAGCTACGGCCGCTCGCGCGGCGAGCGCAGCGACCACGGCGGCGGTCGCGGTGGCCGCCAGGGCCAGGGCGGCAGCAGCCGCTCGGGCGGCGGGCGCTCCGGCGGTCGCGGCGGGCGCTAGCCGGTAGGCGACCTCCGGTCGCCACGGTCGCGGTATGCGGGCCTCCTTCGGGAGGCCCGCGCCGTTTCGGCGCCTACATCCGGAACAGCGGGCGCGCCACCGGGTCGAGCGGCGCGTTCGCGCAAGCGTCCAGGGCCAGGCCGAGCACCCGCCGGGTGTCACGCGGGTCGATCACGCCGTCGTCCCACAGGCGAGCGGTGGCGTAGATCGGGTTGCCCTGGTCCTCGAACTGCCGACGCAGCGCGTCGCCGAACTCCCGGCGGTCGTCGTCGGGCCAGGTCTCGCCCCGCGACGCCAATTGCTGGTCGCGCACGGTGGTCAACACCGTCGCGGCCTGCTCGCCGCCCATCACCGAGATCCGGGCGTTCGGCCACATCCACATGAACCGCGGCGAGTAGGCCCGGCCGCACATGCCGTAGTTGCCCGCCCCGTAGGACCCGCCGATCACCACCGTCAGCTTCGGCACCCGGGCCGTCGCCACCGCGGCGACGAGCTTGGCCCCGTCCTTGGCGATCCCGCCCGCCTCGTACTCGCGGCCGACCATGAAGCCGGCGACGTTCTGCAGGAACAGCAGGGGGATCCCCCGCTGGTCGCAGAGCTCGACGAAGTGCGCGCCCTTGAGCGCGCTCTCGCGGAAGAGGATCCCCTGGTTGGCCAGGATCCCCACGGGGTGGCCGTGGACGTGGGCGAAGCCGCAGACCAGGGTCTCGCCGTAGCGCGGCTTGAACGCGTGGAAGCGGCTGCCGTCGACGATCCGGTCGATCACCGCCTGGGCCTCGTACGGCTCGCGCGGATCGGTCGGTACGACGTCGAGCAGCGTGTCGGCGTCGAGGGCCGGGGCCTCGGGCACCCGGACCTCCCACGGGGCGGCCGTGCCCGCGGGGGCGGCATCCGCGCCGCCCGCGATCCCGGCGCGCCGCAGCGCATCGGCGTCGCGCTCCCGCGGCAGGGTCGCGACGCTCCGGCGGACGAGCTGCAGCGCGTGCTCGTCGTCCTCGGCGAGCTGGTCGACGACGCCGGACGTCTCGGCGTGCAGCACGCCGCCGCCGAGCTCCTCGGCGGTCACGTCCTCGCCGGTGGCGGCCTTCACCAGCGGCGGTCCGCCGAGGAAGATCGTCCCCTGGTCCCGGACGATGATCGTCTCGTCGCTCATCGCCGGGACGTACGCGCCGCCCGCGGTGCACGAGCCCATCACCGCGGCGATCTGGGCGATCCCGGCGCGCGACAGGTTGGCCTGGTTGAAGAAGATCCGGCCGAAGTGCTCCTTGTCGGGGAAGACCTCGTCCTGCCGCGGCAGGAACGCCCCGCCCGAGTCGACCAGGTAGACGCAGGGCAGCCGGTTCTCGGCGGCGATCTCCTGCGCCCGCAGGTGCTTCTTGACGGTCAGCGGGTAGTAGCTGCCGCCCTTCACGGTCGCGTCGTTGGCGAGGATCATCACCTCGCGGCCGTGGATCCGGCCGATCCCGGCGACCACGCCGCCGGCCGGCACCGGGTCGTCGTAGACGTCCTCGGCGCAGAGCGGCGCGATCTCGAGGAACGGCGACAACGGGTCGAGCAGCCGGTCGATCCGGTCGCGGGCGAGCAGCTTGCCGCGGGAGACGTGGCGCTCACGAGCGCGGGCGCCCCCGCCGTCCGCCGCGCGCGCCAGACGCCGACGCAGATCCTCGATCAGCACCAGGTGCCGCTGGCGGTTGGTCGCGGAGCCGCCCTCGTCGGTGGCCTCCGCCGCGTTCGGGGTGGTCGTCAGATCGCTCACGCCGTGCCCTCCTCGTCGACCGCCGCCAGCAGCTCGCCGCGGGCCACCGTGTCGCCGATCGCCACGTGCAGCGCCGCGACCGTCCCGGCGTGCGGCGCGTCGACCGTCAGCTCCATCTTCATCGACTCGACCACCACGACCGTCTCCCCCGCCGTCACCGGATCGCCGACCCGCTTGCGCACGTCGAGCACCACGCCGGGCAACGGCGCCGCCAGGCTGCCGCCGACGTCAGCGGACCCCGCCGCGACCTCGGGCGCGTCGCGCCAGGCCCAGGTGCCCTCCGGACCGTGCAGCCAGCGCCACGGCCCGACGGTCGCCGTCCGCCAACCGGCGGACGCCTGCGCGACGTCGACCGCGACCCAGGCCGGATCGGTCGGCGCCACGTCCTGGGTCGGGTCGCCGGCGTCCGTCGCCGGCTCCGCCCCACCGGCGGCGACGATCCGCACGTGGACCGTCCGGCCCGGGTCGCCCACGGTCAGGTCGACGACCACGTCGCGATCGTCGGCGTCGCGCCAGCGCAGCCGGGTGACGCCGCGGCCCGCGATCCGCCAGCCGTCGCCGGCGCCGTAGGCGCTGCCGTCGCCGGTCGCCGTCAGCTCGCGGTAGCGCAGCGCCGCGGCGGCCCGCAGCGCCCGTTCCCGCGCCTCGTCGCGCGGCGTGGCCAGCGACGGGGCCTCGTCCGGGTCGTCCAGCAGCGTCTCGACCAGCGTCGTGGTGCTCCGGTCGTCGCGGACCTCGGGACGGTCGAGCAACCGCCGGAGGAACGCGGCGTTGGTCTCCAGCCCGAGCACAGTCAGCTCGCCGAGCGCGCGGTCCAGCCGCTGGCGGGCCTGCTCACGGTCCCGTCCGTGGGCGACGAGCTTGAGCAGCATCGGGTCGAAGCTCGTGGTGACCTCGACGCCGACGGCAAGCCCGGAGTCGACGCGGACGCCCGGACCCGTCGGCTCGGCGTAGGCGACGATCGGGCCGATCACCGGCAGGAAGTCGGCCGTCACGCCGTCGGCGGTGGCCCGTGGCGCGACCCGCTCGGCGCAGACCCGGGCCTCGATCGCGTGACCGTCGACGGTGCTCGCGGCCGCATCGAGGTCGAGCCGCTCCCCCGCGGCGATCCGTAGCTGCTGCTCGACCAGGTCGAGGCCGTGGACCAGCTCGGTCACCGGATGCTCGACCTGCAGCCGGGCGTTCATCTCGAGGAAGAAGAACGGACGGGGCGCGTCGGGCCCCGCGTCGGGCCGCTCCGCGACGTCGAGCAGGAACTCGACGGTGCCGAGGTTGCGGTAGCCGGCGGCCAGCGCGAGCCGCACCGCCGCCTCGTGCAGGGCCTGGCGCTCGGCCTCGCGCAGGCACGACGCCGGGGCTTCCTCGATCAG
The DNA here is from genome assembly GCA_015478825.1 of Patulibacter sp. Taxonomy (GTDB): domain Bacteria; phylum Actinomycetota; class Thermoleophilia; order Solirubrobacterales; family Solirubrobacteraceae; genus Patulibacter. The sequence continues at coordinate 4,783 of JADMKN010000274.1, forward strand.
CTTCTGGTGGCGGCGCTGCAGGCTGCACTCGCGCTCGCCGATCGCCCAGCCGCCGCCGTGCGCGTCGACCGCGACCTGGACCTCGACGTGGCGCGCCGGATCGACCAGCCGCTCCGCCAGCAGCTCTCCGCGTCCGAACGCCGCGATCGCCTCGCGTCGGGCGCCCTCGACCGCGTCGGGCACGGCGTCGAGCGTCGCGACCCGCCGCATCCCCTTGCCGCCGCCGCCCGCGGTGGCCTTCAGCAGCAGTGGCAGCCCGGCCGTCCGCGCCAGCTCGGCGACCGCGGAGGCGGCGGCCGCCGTGTCCCGGGTCGCCGGATCGGGATCGCCGTCGGGAACCGTGACGCCGGGGACGACCGGGACCCCGGCGACCTGGGCGGTCTGCTTGGAGGCGATCTTGTCGCCCAGCAGCTCGATCGCGGCCGCCGACGGACCGATCCAGGTCACGCCGGCCGCGGTGAACGCGCGGGCGGCCTCGGCCCGCTCGGCGAGGAACCCGTAGCCCGGATGGACGGCGTCGCAGCCGAGCCCGAGCGCGATCCGCACGAGCTGCTCGATGTCCAGGTACGGCGAGCGCGTCCCGTCGGCCTCGAGCACGATCGCGTGATCGCACGCGGCGACGTGCGGGATCCCCGACGCCGGCCCTGCCCCGGCCTCGTCCGGCGCGTAGACGGCGACCGACTCGATCCCGAGCCGTCGCAGGGTCCGAGCGACCCGCACCGCGATCTCACCGCGGTTGGCGATCAGGACGCGGTCGAACGGCGCCGTCGCGGCGTTCATCGGGCGCCGCCGTCCGCCCGCGGCGTCCACTCGATCGGCCCGGCGACCAGGCTGTGCGATCCGAGCGGGCGGCCGAGCACCGTCTGCGCCGCGCGGCTCGCGTCGAGCACGGCGTCCAGGTCGATCCCGGTGGGATGACCCATCTCGTGCAGCATCGAGACCAGATCCTCGGTCGCGATGTTGCCCGTCGCACGAGCCGACCCCCACCCACCCGCGGGACAGCCCCCCAGCTCGCCGAAGCTCGACTCGAACGACCGACAGCCCGCGTCGAGCGCCCCGACGACGTTGGCCAGGCCCTGCCCGCGCGTGTTGTGGAAGTGCGCGGTCAGCTCGAGATCGCCGTTCTCGCCGGTCCCGGCCGCAGAGGTCAGCTCCGCGAGCGCGCGGGTGAAGAACGCACGCGCCTGCCGCGGGTTGGCCATCCCGGTCGTGTCGCCGAAGCCGATCTCGGACGCCCCCGCGTCGCGCAGCCGCGTCGCGATGGCGAGCACGCGCTCGGGCGGCACGACGCCCTCGTAGGGGCAGCCGAACGAGGTCGCGATCACGGCCACGCAGCGCAGGCCGGCGGCCCGGGCGCGGTCGATCACCCGCTCCACGCCCTCCAGCGACTCGGCGATCGTGCGGTTGACGTTCTTGCGGTTGTGCGTCTCGGACGCGGACAGGAAGACGCTGACCTCGTCGAACCGGTCGCGCTGCTCCAACGCCCGGTCCAAGCCGCGCTCGTTGGGGATCAGCACCGAGCGGTCGACCCCGGGCGGCACCTCGACGGTGGCGAGCACCTCGGCGGCGTCGGCGAGCTGCGGGATCACGTCGGCGCGCACGAACGACGTCAGCTCGATCCGCCGGATCCCCGTCCGGACGAGCTGGTCGATGAGCGCGACCTTGTCGGCGGTCGCGATCGTCTCCGGCTCGTTCTGGAACCCGTCCCGCGGACCAACCTCGCGCACCCGCACGGGGTCGAGCACCGCGCTCGTCCCCCCGTCACTGTTCGTCATCTCGTCGCTCCGTCCGGCGCTCAGGAGAGCAGGGCCCGCGAGATCACGAGCTGCTGGACCTCGTCGGTGCCCTCACCGATCGTCAGGATCTTGGCGTCGCGGTAGAACCGGCAGACCGGGTACTCCTCGATGTAGCCGTAGCCGCCGTGGATCTGGACGGCCTCCTCGGCCGCGCGCACCGCCAGCCGGCCGGTCTTGAGCTTGGCCTGGGCGGCGGTCAGCGAGAAGTCGCGGCCGGCGTCCTTGAGCGCCGCGGCCCGGTAGACCAGCAGCCGCGCCGCCTCGATCTCGGTCGCGATGTCGGCGATCTTGCCCTGGATCGCCTGGAACGTGGCGATCGGCTGGCCGAACGCCTTGCGCTGCTTGGCGTAGCTGATCGCCTCGTCGAGCGCGCCCTGGGCCAGGCCCAGGCCCATCGCCGCGACGCCGATCCGCCCGCCGTCGAGGATCTGCATGAACTGCTTGAACCCCGCGCCGCGCGGCCCGAGCAGATGGTCCTCGGGAACCTCGCAGTCGGCGAAGCTCAGCGGCCGCGTGTCGGACGCGTTCCAGCCCATCTTGCGGTACGGCTCGCCCTGGGTGTAGCCGGGCGTCCCGTTGGGGACGATCAGGTTGGAGATCTCGGGGCGACCGCTCGGCGTGGCGTGCTCGGTCACCGCCGTGATCGCCACGTGGCCGGTGATGTCCGTGCCGGAGTTGGTGATGAACTGCTTCGCGCCGTTGATCGTCCAGGTGCCGTCGGCGAGCGTCGCCGTGGTCTTGACGTTGCCCGCGTCGCTGCCCGCCTCGGGCTCGGTCAACCCGAACGCGCCGAGCTTCGTCCCCGCGCACAGCTCCGGCAGGTAGTCGGCCTTCTGCTGCTCGCTGCCAAACAGGTAGATCGGCTGGGTGCCCAGTGACGTGTGCGCGCACATCGTGATCGCGACCGACGAGTCGATCCGCGCCAGCTCCTCCACGGTCACCGCGTACTGCAGGATGCTGCCCCCCGCCCCGCCGTACTCCTCGGGGAACGGGATCCCCATCCACCCCAGCGCGCCCATCTTGGCGGTCAGCTCGTAGGGGAACGCCTTGGTCCGGTCCAGCTCCTCGGCGACCGGGGCGACCTCCTGGACGGCGAAGTCGCGGACGATCCGCTGCAGCGTGCGGACGTCTTCGGGCAGGTCGAGATCCATGGCTGGACTTATACCGACTGAACGGTCTAAATTCTAGAGCCGTGCCCACTCCCCCCAAGAAGCCGCACCTGCGCGAGCGGTACGACAGCCGCCAGCAGCAGGTGATCGACCGCTGCGCACGGGTCTTCGCGACGCGCGGCTACGACGGCACGACGATCGACGACCTGATCGCGGCGACCGGACTGACCCGCGGTGGCCTCTACCACTACATCGGCTCGAAGGCCGAGCTGCTGACGCGGATCCTCCAGGACCTCATGCGCCCGCTGCTCGACGAGGCCGCGGCGATCGTCGACGAGCCGGCGACCTCCGCCGGCGCGCGACTACGGGCCCTGGTGCGGATCTGGATGGGCCGGGTCGCGTCGCACCAGGACCACGTCCGGGTCTTCCTGCAGGAGCGGACGACGCTGGCCCGCAACCCCGCGTGGGGCGACGTCCGCCGTGACCGCGACGCATTCGAGGCGCTGCTGGTGCGGGTCCTTCGCGAGGGCGTCGAGCGCGGCGAGTTCGTGATCGCCGACCCGCCGTTGAGCGCGCTCGCCCTGCTGGGGATGGTCAACCACGCCGCGCTCTGGTTCCGGCCCGACGGCCGCCTGTCCGCGGAGGCCGTCGCCGACGGCTTCTGCGACGTGCTGCTCGACGGGATCGCGGCGGGCTAGCTCAAGGCGTCGCGCAGCGCCGCGGTCAGCGGCACGTAGCGCCGCCGCTCGGCGTCGAGCGTCCAGGCCCGCGCGGGCCGACGGATCTTCGGCAGGCCCGCCGCGCGCAGCGGACCGGTCGTCGGCCGGTACCAGGTGGTCAACGGGATCTCGTCGACCACGTGGACCACGTCGGGGCGCTGGTCGGGGTCGAGCGCCTCGAGCGCGGCCGTGACGTCGGCGGCGCTGACGTCCTGGCCGGCGCGGAGCGTGATCGCCGCCACCGCGACGGGCGGGCCGGACCGACCCTTCCGCTCGACGGGGTAGACCGCTGAGAGATCGATTGCGGGGAGGTCGGCGAACGCGTCCTGGACGGGGAAGGCGTAGACCACGCCGTGCGCGGTGCGGATCGCGGCCTGCGCGTGGTCGACCAGCCACCAGTCGCCGCGCTCGTCGGTGCGGAACAGGTCGTTGGTGACGTGCCAGGCGTCGCCGGGAGCGAAGACGCCGCGGACCGGAGCGCCCGGCGCCACCTCGACGGCCGAGCGGACGCGCGACAGCAGCATCCCGACCTCGCCCTCGGCGGCGGGCAGCACGAATCCGTCCGGCCCCTCGACCAGCCGCCCCGCCTCGGGGTCCCACGCCGCCAGCCGGACCTCGGCGCTGCCCGGCAGCCGCCGGCCCTTCGCTCCGGGGCGCGAGCGGGACACGTTGACCAGCACCGCGTCGCCCTCGGTCGACGCGTAGAACTCGAGCACGCGGGTCGTCCGGTCGGCGCCGCCGCCGGTCGTGCCGAACCGCTCCAGCACCCGCAGCCACAGCCCGCGCGGCATCCCGGAGCCGATGAACTGCCGGACCGGGTGGTGGTGCTCGGCCGGATCGACCGGGGCCTCGGTCAGCTCGCGCAGCAGCGTCCAGGTGTAGGCGACGGTGGTCACGCCGTAGCGGCGGACCTCCTCCCAGAACGTGCTCGCGTCGAAGCTCCGCGCGAGCGCGATCCGCGATCCTCCGGCGACCGCGCCGCCGAGCGCGGTCAGCAGGCCGGCCGGGTGGTGCAGCGGCGTGACCATGTAGACCGTGTCGGCCGGCGACAGCGCGCCGGCCGTCGCGGTGCCGAAGGCGGAGAGCGCCCAGCGGTGGTTGGTGATCCGCTTGGCACGGAGCTGCGCGCCCTCCCCCGAGAAGACGACGAACCCCAGGTCCGCCGCCCGGCCCGGGTTGGGCCGGTACCAGCCGGGCAGCTCGACGGCGTCCGGGTCGACCCGCTCCAGGTCGATCACGCCGGGTCCGAGATCGCGCGGGTCGGCGCCGCCTCCCAGGACCAGGACGGGAACGTCCAGCTCGGCCGCCAGGCGCGCGCCGTGTTCGGGATCGGTCAGCACGAAGTCGACGCTGCCGATCGCCGCCTCGTGAGCGTGGTCGCCGTCGG
>JADMKN010000275.1 GCA_015478825.1 Patulibacter sp.
GTGCCCGCGCTGCTCGCTTCTGCGCTGGTTGCCATCGCCGTTCTTCCTCGGTTTCGCTTGGCCGCTCCACGCCGGGCGTGGAGCGGCGATGGATCTACTCGACGGGGACGAGCTTGCCGTCCTCGACCTTGACCAGCACCAGCTCCGGCGTGGCGTTGTCGGGCCCGCCCTGGTACGAGATCGTTCCGGTGACGCCCTCGACCGGCTTGAGCTGCGCCAGCGCGTCGCGGACCGCCTTGCGGTCGGTCGACCCGGCCTGCTCGACCGCGGCCAGCACCACCTTCGCCGTGTCGTAGCCGAGCGCCGCGAATTGGTCCGGCGCAGCCTTGAACTTCGCCTCGTAGGCCTCGTTGAACGCCTTGACCTCGGGCTTGTCCGACGACGCGATGTACGGGACGAAGGTCAGCGAGTCCTCGGCCGCCTTGCCGGCGATGTCGAAGATCTGCGTGGTCGCGAACTGCGCGCCGCCGACGAAGTCGGCGTCCATCCCGCGGGCCCGCACCTGCTTCAGGAAGGCGGCGGACTCCGGCACCAGGTGGCTGACGAAGATCACGTCGGGGTTGGCGCCGGCGATCTTGCTGACCACGCCGCTGACGTCGGTCCGTCCCTCGGGCGACGCCTCGGCGGCGACCAGCTCGTAGCCGAGCTGCTCCTGGTTCTCCTCGAGCAGGCGGCGCTCGCTCAGCGACGCGTTGTTGGCCTCGTCGTAGAACAGCGCGACGCGCTTGAACCCGAGCCGCTTCTGCATCTCGCCGAACAGCTCGGTGAACGCGCCGGCCTCGGTCGGCGCGACGCGGAACGTCCAGTCGTTGAGCACGCCGTCCTTGAACTCCTCGCTCGACGACGGGGCGACGAGCACCGTCTCGAGCTGCTTCGCGACCGGCGCCGCGAGCACCAGCGCGCTCGACGACGTCGGCCCGATCACGGCCGTCGCGCCGGCGCCGGAGACCTTGCGCAGCAGCGACGGCACGGTCGCCTTGTCGCTGGCGGCGTCCTCCGAGCGCAGCTCCGCCTGACGACCGCCCAGCACGCCGCCCGCGGCGTTGGCCTCGTCGATCGCCAGCTGCGTCCCGTTCAGGATCGCCTTGCCGTACGGGCCGATCGGACCGGTCAGGTCCTCGATCGACGCGATCACGACCGGACCGTCACCGTCGCCGCCGGCGGATGCGGAGTCGTCGCCCCCGCATCCGGTCGCGCCGATCGCCATCACCACTGCCGCTGCTGCGGCGAACCACCTCTTCGTCCTCATGTCTCTCCTCGTTCTCCCGTTGTTTCGAAATTCAGGAACCATCGACGCCGTCAGTTGCGCAGCAGGCGCGCTCGACGCGGTAGTCCGCCGGCACCGGCGGACGGCGGACGCCCGCCGCTCCGCGTCACGCGCACCGGGACCCGGGGGACGACCCCGTCGGTGCGGACCAGCATGGTGATGACGAGCACCGCGCCCAGGAACAACGTCGCGTCGTTGCCGTTGAGCCCGAGCATCTCGGGGACCAGCGTCAGGGCGAGGGCGCCGATGATCGGGCCGTAGCCCGAGCTGGCGCCGCCGACCACGGCGAAGACCAGCAGGTCGAGCGACCGATGGAAGTTCAGATCCGCCGGCTGCACCACGCCGTTCTGGTAGGCGTGCATCGCGCCGGCGACCGCGACGACCATCGCGCTCGCGGCGAACACGCCGATCCGCAGCCGCGCCGAGGAGCGCCCCGACATCTCGACCAGCTCGGGGTCGTTCGCCACGATCGCCATTTGGAGCTCCAACCGCGACCCGCGGATCAGCGTCAGCTCGACCACCACGATCAGGGCGAGGATCGCCGCGACGGGGAACCGCAGGTCGATCAGCGGCATGCCGACCAGGCCGCTGGCCGCGCCGAGCTCGGAGCTCGAGGTCACGACCAGCACGGCGATCTCGCCGAAGATCAGCGTCGCGAGCGCCAGGAACAGGTGGTTGAGCCGCAGCGTCAACCCGGCCAGGACGGCGCCGATCGCGCCGGTGACGATCATCGCGATCAGCACGGTCAGCCAGACCGGCAGGCCTTCGAGCGCCAGCCGGCCGGCGGCGTAGCCACCGATTCCGGCGAGCGCGGCGTGCCCGACCGACAGCTGGCCGGAGCGCATCGCGAAGCCCAGCGCCCAGGCGGCGATGGCGTTGATGCCCGCCGTGACGAGCAGGTTTGCCCAGTACGCGCTCATCTACCGCTCCTTCATCAGGCCGCTGGGCCGGAGGATCATGACCAGGAACAGGAGCGCGAGACTGATCACGCCCTGCATCGAGCTCGACACGAAGAGCCCGCCGAAGGCCTGCAGCACGCCGACCAGCAGTCCGCCGAGCACCGCGCCGACGGGGTTTCCGGCGCCGCCGATCAGCATCGCGACGAGGCCGTTGAGCCCGGTGAGGGCGCCGGCGTAGGGGCTGACCGAGCCAGCCAGGATGCCGGCGCACGCGCCCGCCAGACCCGCCGCGACGCCCGCGGCGCCGGCCGAGAACAGCCGCACGCCGCGCACGTTGATGCCGTAGGCCTGCGCCAGCTCCGGCTGCCACGCGGAAGCGCGGAAGCCCAGTCCGAGCTTGGTGAACCGCGCGATCGCGGCGATCAGCAGGACGAACCCGGTGGTGATCAGGAAGACGATCAGCGGCGTCCAGCCGATGAAGATCCCGTTGATTTCGATCACGCCCTCGGGCAGCAGCTCGGGCATCACCTTGACGTCGTCGCCGGCCGTCAGGGACATGCCGCCCTGGATCAGCAGGCCGACCCCGAACGAGGCGATGATCGGGTACAGCAGGCCCTTCTTGATCGTCGACTGGACCGCGACGACGTGCGTCACCAGCCCGAAGAGCAGGCCGACCGCCATCGCGGCCAGGAAGGCGACGACGACGCCGGCGTCAGCCAGCGCGAACGCGACCAGGCCGCCGACGGCGACCACCTGCAGCAGGGCCATGTTGACCGTGCGGACCGTGGCCCAGAGCACGGTGAAGGCCAGCGCGAGGATCGCGTAGGACGAGCCGACCGCGAGTCCGTCGACCAGCGCCTGGAGCACTTCCGAGAACGACGGCATCATCCGGCTCCCAGCGAATCGGTGTCCGAGCTGGCGAAGCTCGCGAAGTCCATCTCGGCGAACGAGGCGCCTTCCGGGGCCTCCGAGATCCGCCCCTCGCGCATCAGCAGCGTGCGCGTGGCGACGTGCTGCACCTGCGCGGCGCGCTGCTCGACGAGCAGGATGCTCTGGCCCTGCTCCTGCAGGTCCTTGAGCAGCGACATCACGTCGTTCACGATCAGCGGCGCCAGGCCGAGCGAGGGCTCGTCGACGATCAGCAGTCGCGGCCCCGACGCGAGCGCACGGGCGATCGCGAGCATTTGCTGCTCGCCGCCGCTGAGCGTGCTCGCCGGGCGCCTGAGCGCGCGACCGAGCACCGGGAACCGCTCGAGCACCTCGGCGCGTCGCTTCGGCGTCCACGCGCGCCCGAACTGGGCGATGTCGAGGTTCTCGGCCACCGACAGCTCGGCGATCACGCCGCGACCCTCGGGGATGTAGGCCAGCCCGTTGCGAGCCCGGCGGTGCGCGGGCCAGCGCTCGATCTGGTCGTCGCCGAAGCTGATCTCGCCGCCGTCGGTCGGGTGCAGCCCGACGATCGTCTTCATCAGGGTCGACTTGCCGGCGCCGTTCGGTCCGGCGAGCAGCAGGAGGTCTCCCGCGTGCAGCTCCAGCGAGACCTCTTCGATGGCGCGGACGGCCCCGTAGCGGGCCGACACCCCATCGACCCTAAGCAGCGGCCTGGCCAAGGTAGGCCTCCTTCACGGTCGGGGAAGCGAGCACCTCGGGGGTGTCGCCCTCGATCAGCAGCCGTCCCGCGCTGAGCACCACCGTGCGGCGGGCGAGGGCCGAGACGAACGGGATGTTGTGCTCGACGAGGACCACCGTGACGCCGCTGTCGGCCACGGACCGCAGGACATCTACGAGCTGCTTCGCCTCGTCGGAGCTCATGCCGGACGCCGGCTCGTCGACGAGCAGCACGCGGGGCTGGTTGACCAGCGCCCGCGCGACCTCGAACCGGCGGATCTCGCCGAGCGTCAGATCGCGGGTGCGCTTGCGCGCGGCGCCCTCGAGGCCGACGCGCTCGATCACGTCGGCGACGCGCGCCAACGCGGCGTTCCCGCGCGAGAACCGCACGTGCGTGAAGCCCTTCGCCTGTCCGGCGACCTGCTCCTCGACGGTCAGCGCCGTCGCCGAGCGGGGGATCTGGAAGGTCAGCGCGAGTCCGCGCGTCGCGCGGCCCCGGAAGCTGACGCCCGAGACGTCCTCGCCCTGCAGCTCGATCAGCCCCGCGGACGGGCGCTGAAGACCGGCGATCGTCTTCAGCATGGTGCTCTTGCCGGCGCCGTTGGGGCCGATCAGCGCCAGCACCTCGCCGCGACGCGCCGCGAACGACACGTCCTCGAGCGCCGGATTGCCGCCGAAGCGCACGGTCACGCCTGCGACACGCAGGCCGATGTCGGATTCCGCGCCGGATGGCCCGGGGCCGCGCGCGGCGACTGGTCTCTGTTGGTTGCTCACATCTCTCCTTCCGAGAACGAGGGGACCTCTCCGGCGACTGCCGTCGAGGGTTCACGGGCTCTCCCGCCCAAATTGATGCTATTTATTAATTGTCACTGAGTGGCGTTTTTCAACGGGCGCCATCCCGGGGTCCCGCGACGCCGCTCCGGTCCTACCCGAGGGGTCCGGCGGCGCCGCCGACCCGACGCTCGGCGAGGTCCACCCCGCCGACCATGTCGGGCGTCAGATCGGCCGGCGACGCGGCGCCCACGAGCGCCAGCGTCAGGTCGATCTCGGCCCGCAGGATCTCGAGCACGCGGCGCACGCCCGGCTCGCCGGCTGCGGCCAGGCCGTACAGGTACGGGCGACCGATCAGCACCGCGGAGGCCCCGAGCGCGAGCGCCTTGACCACGTCGGTGCCGCGCCGGATCCCGCCGTCGAGGAGGACCTCGGCGCGCCCGGCGACCGCGTCGACGACCGCCGGCAGCGCCTCGATCGCCCCCGGCACGCCGTCGAGCTGACGCCCGCCGTGGTTGGACACCACGATCCCGTCGACGCCGGCCTGCACCAGTCGCTCGCACTCGTCGTGGCGGATCACGCCCTTGACCACCAGCGGTCCGTCCCACTGCTCGCGCAGGACGGCGATGTCGTCCCACGTGACCGACGTCGCCGCCGTCGCGATCGTGGCGCGCGTGTCGCCCAGCGATTGCCGCCCGCCACGCTCGGGCGCCGCGCCCAGGCCGACGTTGCCCCGCAGGAACTCAACGCCCCAGAGCGGTCGCGAGAACCCCTGGGCCAGCGCCCGTGGGTGCCACATCGGCAGGTTGAGGATCTGGTTGCGCGCGTCCCGCTCGCGGTTGCCGAGCGCCGCTAGGTCGATCGTGACGACCAACGTGCGGTAGCCCGCGGCCGCGACCCGGGCCAACAGTGGCGCCAGGTCCGCGCGGTTCGGCGGCACGTACAGCTGGAACCACGCGGTGCGCCGCGAAGCCTCGGCCACCTCCTCCAGCGGATACGCGCTGACGGTGCTCTGGACGTAGACCGTGCCGGCCGCGGCGGCGGCCGACGCCACGGCGAGCTCGGACGTGCGGTGCATCAGCCGACCGGCGCCGGTCGGCGCCAGCATCACCGGCATCGAGATCGGCTGTCCGAGCACCGTCGTCCCGAGCGCGCGGGCGGAAACGTCCTCGAGCGCGCGCGGCCGCAGGTCCAGCCGGCGCAGCGCGTCGCGGTTGCGGGCGACGGTGACCTCGTCGCCCGCACCGCCTTCGAGCAGGTCGAGGATCGCCCGCGGCAGCCGCCGTCCGGCGATCCGCCGCACGTCCTCGATCGTCACGGCGTCGCGGAGCCGCGCGGCGGCGCGGCCGCGGCGGACGCGTCGAACGGCCGGGTCGCTCTCGGCTCGGGCCGCGCGGCTCACAGGTCGAGCACCAGTCGCGGGCCCGCAGAGCGCGAGCAGCAGATCATCATCGAGGCGTTGTCCGCCTGCTCCTCCTCGCTGAGGAACGAGTCGCGGTGGTCCGGGACGCCCTCGAGCACCGCGGTCTCGCAGGTTCCGCAGGTCCCTTCGCGGCACGACGTGGGGACGTCGATCCCGGCCTCGTCGAGCGCCTCGGCGATCGACTGGTCGGGGGCGACCGTCAGCGTGGTTCCGGACGCGGCCAGCTCGACCTCGAACCCGACGTTCACGCCGTCCAGCGCCCCCTCGCGCGGGCGGAACCGCTCGACGTGCGGGGCCCGTCGACCGGCGGCGGCGCAGGCGTCCTCGATCGCGCTCAGCAGGGGCTCCGGACCGCAGCAGTAGACCGCGGCGTCGGGGCCGACGGCGGCCAGCGTCGCGCGCAGGTCGAGCTGCCCGTCACGGTCGTCGCACCAGACGCGGACCTGCTCGCCGAACGGCGAGAGCTCGTCGCAGAAGGCCATCGTCGCCTGCCGGCGGCCCGCGTAGACCATGCTCCAGGGCGCGCCGCTCGCCGCGACCGCGGCGACCATCGGCAGCAGCGGGGTGACGCCGATCCCCCCGGCGACGAACAGGTACTCCGGCGCGTCGACCAGCGGGAAGTTGTTGCGCGGCACGCTGGCGCGCAGGACGTCGCCGACCTGCAGCTCGTCGTGGATCCACCGCGAGCCGCCGCGGCCGTCCGCCTCGCGCAGCACGCCGATCCGCCAGCAGGACGTGTCGCCACGGTCGCCGCACAGCGAGTACTGGCGCAGTTCGCCGGACGGCAGCTCGACGTCGACGTGGGCGCCGGCCTCCCACGCGGGCAGCGTCTCGCCGTCGGGGCGGCGCAGCACGAGCTCGACCACGCCCTCGGCGACCGACCGGCGATCGGCGACGACCAGACCCAGCGCATCGTCCGGGACGGGGCCTCCGGCGCCCGGTCGCAGCTCCACCGTTCTCTCCATGCAGCGACCCTAGGCGACCCCGATCGGCCGGCCGATGTGGGTTCGACCAAAAAGCGGCCGCGATTCCTTGGCAGAAGCTCCCTGACCCTCGGAGTCGCGGTGCGAGACGGTACTTCCCGCGAGGCCGGACGCACGTCCGGCCGTGACGGGAGCGCAAGGAGCAGCATGAAGAAATACGTCGTGGCCCGCGTGTCGGACATCCCGGCTGGCGAGCACCGGGTGGTCGAGGTCAACGGCCGCGAGATCGGGATCTACAACCTCGACGGGACGTTCCACGCGATCCTCAGCCGCTGCCCCCACATGGGCGCGGACCTCTGCAAGGGCGCCGTCGTCGGCGACTTGCGGTCCAACGGGCCCGGCCACTTCGCCTACGACGGCGACCGGCGCTCGGTGCTCTGCCCGTGGCACGGCTGGGAGTTCGACATCGAGACCGGCCAGTCGTTCTTCGACGCGCGCCGGATGCGCGTGCGCAGCTTCGACGTCGCGACCGCGGGCGGCGAGGAATTGGTCGCCGAGATCGAGCGCGCCGTCGAGGAGGGCAGGCGCGTGAAGGGGCCCTACGTCGCCGAGAAGATCGACGTCGCCGCCGAGGACGAGTACGTCGTGCTGTCGATGCTGCGGTGAGCACGCGCCGCGCGCGGGATTCCTCCCTTCGGGCGGGGGTAATTCGTTAGAATCATTATCCGCCGTACGGGAGAGGAGCTCCGATGACCGCATCCGGCATCGACGAGCGCGCGCAGGCGCTGTTCGACGAGATCGCCCACGACCCGCAGTTCGTCACCCAGGTCGCCCAGCGGATCCGCAAGGAGATCCCGTCCTACGGGCTGCTGACGCTGGAGCAGGTGCTCGGCGTGGGCGCCGACTGGTCGCGGATCACGCTCGGCTCGGTCGCGTTCAACGAGCACTTCACGGCGTCCGGACGTCAGCGCGCCCACCAGGGCGTGCCGGCGAGCGAAATGATGATCGCCTACCGGATCTTCCACCAGGAGATGCGGCGCCGCGCGCGCGAGCGCAGCGGCGGATCCCCCGAGGAGCACGAGGCGCTGCTCGAGTTCATGGAGCTCAGCGCGGCCTACGTCGACGCGGTGACGCTGGCCACGTCCGAGGGCCACCGCTCCGCCGAGCTGGCGATGATGCGCCGGGCGTACCACGACCGCGCCACCGTGATCCGGCAGGCGCTGTTCGGCGGCAGCGCCAGCACCGACCTGCGGATCCTGCTCGAAGCGCTGAGCGTCGACCTCTCGCGACCGTTCCACGCGATCCGCGCCCGTCCGCACGAGGACACGAACATTCCGCAGCTCGAGCAGATCCTGGTCAGCAGCGGATCGAGCGCCCACCGCTGCGGGCTCGTCGCCGAGATCGACGGCGACGTCTGCGGCTTCGTGTCCGCCCTCCCGTACTCGCGTCCCGAGGTGCTGGTCGCCCACTCCAAGCCGGTGCCGCTGATGGAGCTGCCGAGCGCGTTCCAGGTCGCCAGCCGCGCGCTCGGCACCGGGCTCGCGATGGGCCGCCGGTCCGGCTTCGTCGATCTCGGCGACGTCGCGCTGCGCGCCACGATCATGAGCGACCACGAGGTCGGCGAGACGCTCGACGGCCGGCTCGTCGAGCCGCTGCTGAAGCTCGGCCAGGCCGGGCGCTCGATCCTCGCCACGGTCCAGTGCTACCTGGACAACGACGGGCGGCTGGACGCGACGGCCAAGGAGCTGTGGGTCCACGCCAACACCGTGCGCTACCGCCTGGCGCGGTACCAGGAGCAGACCGGCGTGTCGCTGCGCACGACCGAGGGCGCCGCCGAGGTCTGGTGGGCGCTGACGCGCCGCCGTCTGACCGACGGCGACGCGGCCTTCACCGCGCCGGACGAGGGCGCGGACGCCGCCGCCGAGTAGCCGCCCAAGCGGGAGAGGTTCGTAGGGCCCCGCCCGATCAACCTCTCCCGCTTGGTGGCGGTCGCCGCGGGAACTGCCTAGGAGGCGGTCCAGCCCGCGTCGATCGCGATCGTCTGACCGGTGATCGTGCGGGCGTCGTCGGTCGCCAGGAAGAGCACGACCTTCGAGATGTCGTCGACCTCGACACGGCCCTTGTCACCCGGCTCGTTGCCGGCGAACAGGGTGTTGGCGTTGTAGTCCTTGAACGCCTCGTCCGGGTCCTGACCGGCCTGGCCGGCGAGGCCGGTGATCATGCCCGAGAGGATCGTGCCCGGCGCGACCGCGTTGACGTTGATGTTCCACTCCGAGAGCTCGTTGGCCCAGCTCTTGGTGGCCAGCACGACGCCGCCCTTGGCCGCCGCGTAGTGCGACACGTACGGCAGCGCCTTGATGCCGCCGGCCGACGAGGTGTTGATGATGCTGCCGCTGCCGCGCTCCTTCATGTGCGCCGCGACGGCGCGCACGCCGTTGAAGACGCCCTTCAGGCAGATGTCGACGACGACGTCGAGCGAGTGGTCGGACATCTCGTCGATCGCGTCGACGCGGATCATCCCGGCGTTGTTGCAGAGGATGTCGACGCGGCCGAAGGTCTCGATCGTCTTGTCGACGGCGGCCTTGACCTGCGCGAAGTCGCGCACGTCGACCTTCAGCCCGATCGCGTCGGAGCCGATGTCCTTGATCTCCTGAACCGTCTGGTCCAGCTCCTCCTGGGTGGCGGTGGCGTAGAAGTCCGGGATCGAGTCGAGGATGTCGACGACCGCGATCTTCGCGCCCTCGCGGGCCAGGTACTTGGCGTGCGAGGCGCCCTGACCCCGCGCTCCGCCGGTGATGAATGCGACCTTGCCGTCCAGCTTGCCCATGGTGTGCTCCTGTTC
>JADMKN010000276.1:0-6714 GCA_015478825.1 Patulibacter sp.
CCCATGGTGTGCTCCTGTTCGATTCGGATGACTACGGAAGTTCGGTGCGTGCCGGTCCGGGCCAGATCACCCGGAGCTCGTACGCGACGTGCGCGTGGCAGCGATCGACGTCGGCGACCTCGGCGAGCCCGTCGAGGACCGCCGGCCCGTGCGTGGCCCAGCCGGCGCGGAGGCCGTCGAGGTCCGGCCACCACAGCTCCAGTACCCCGTCGTAGGTCGGGTCCATCTCGGCCTGCTGCGCCGGCAGCGTCGTGGCCATCGCCGCACGACGCACGTCGGTGCCCGCCGCCAGCTCGGCGGCCACCGTCGGCCACCGCTCGGCGAACGCCTGGGGGCTCGTGCCCTCGGCCCGGCGGACGAAGAGCAGCAGCTTGGCGACGTCGGTGTCCTGCTCCAGCGGCAGGTCGTCGCGCAGCAGCCGCTCGTCGGTGTGGACCCAGGCGATCCCGGTCATGTCGACGAAGTTCGGCTCGTCGAGCTGCGCGTACTCGGTGTAGCTGGGGTCCTCGCTCTGGCCGAGCGCCGACTCGCGGCTGTCGTACCAGACCTCGGGAACGCCCTCGTAGGGCGACGTGGCGATGCCCTCCAGATCCTCGTGGATCCGGTGGGCCTGGACGTAGCGGCGCAGCCGGTCGATCCGCAGCGCGTGCTCGCGATGGATCGTCGACCAGTGCTCGTGGAACTGCGCGGCCGAGATGTCGGGCCGCTTGGGCAGCAGCGCGTAGACCTTGATCACGACGGCGTCTCCTCGCCCCGCGCGACGAGCCGCGCGTAGGCCTCCGAGAAGACCGCCGCGTTGCCGTCGGTCCAGGTCGTCTCGAGCTTGCGGTGGGTGATCCGCCAGCCCTCCGGCGTGCGGATCAGCGTGTCGCGGTAGGTCCCGCCGACCACGAACGTGTTGACCCCGCTCGGGCTGACGAGGTAGTGCTGGGCGTGCAGGTAGCAGGTGGCCTCGGCCGCGTCGCCGTCGACGCGGACCTCGAGGTTGGCCACGAGATGCTGGCTGCTGTCCAGCCCGACGAGAGCGCGGTGGCAGGCGGCGATGATCTCGTCGATGCCCTCGTTGCGGCCCTCCAGGTCGCCGTAGTCGGCGACCGCCTCGGGCACGAAGACCGTCCGCAGGCGGTCCCAGTCGTGCGCGTCCAGGGCCATGCCGTAGCTGACCAGCTGCTCGCGGATCGCCTCGCGGTCCTCGAGCGCCTGCAGCCGTCGCGTCAGGTCCTCGGTGCTCACCGTGCCACCTCCGGGGTGTCGTCGTTCGGGTTGGCGCTCTCCGGTCCTGCGGACTTCGGATCGGCGGGCGGCGCGTCATTCGCGTCCGCGGGCTTGACCTTGGCGCGCCGCTGGATGCCGGACAGGCCGACGGCGACGATCAGCGCGAGGCCGTTGAACAGGTCCGGGACCCAGACGTCGGCGCCCATCAGGACCAGGCCCTTCACGCCGGTCGCCAGCAGGTACACGGCGAGGACGGTGCCCCAGATGTTGAACCGACCCGGCCGGAACTGGGTCGCCCCCAGGAAGCCCGCGGCGAACGCCGGCAGCAGGTACGACGCTCCGACCTCGGTCGAGCCGGTGCCGATCGTGGCGACGACCAGCACGCCCGCGGCCGACGCGATCACGGCCGAAGCGACGAACGCGCCGATCACGTAACGGGTCGTCGACACGCCCGCCAGGCGCGCCACGTCGCGACCGCCGCCGGTCGCGTAGAGCCGGCGTCCGAGCGGGGTGCAGGCCAGCACGTACCAGAGCAGCAGCGCCAGCCCGAGCACGTAGAACACCGGCAGCGGGATCCCGAGGATCTGGTTGCTGGCGATCTTCTGGAACCCGGAGGGGATCCCGAGCACGTTCTGGTTGTTCGACACGACGAAGATCGCCGCGAGCAGTATCGAGTTGGTGCCGAGCGTGGCGATGAACGGATCGATCCTCGCCTTGACCACGAGCAGGCCGTTGACCACGCCGATCAGCGCGCCGACCAGCAGGGTGAGGAGGATCGCGACCGTCGGTGGCAGCCCCCCGTCCGCCATCAGCTTGGCCACGACGATGTTCGCCAGGCCCATGGTGCCGGCGATCGAGAGGTCGAAGACCCCGGCGGCCAGCGCGATCGTCAGGCCCATCGCGACGATCGCGGTGATCGCCTGCTCGGTCGCGATCGTGCGCGCCGTCGTCCCGCTGAAGAACGTCGACGTCGCCAGCGAGTAGAAGATGATCAGGGCGATCCAGAGGTAGACGCCGCTGATCTTGCGCGGGGCCAGCGCGGGACCCACACGCGCCATGATCCCGCGTGGGGACTGGGTCGCACCCGTGGCGGTGCTGCTCCCGTTGCTCATCCTTCTGCTCCTTCGAACTGGCACTCGAACACGATTCGGTCCTCGGTGATCTCCTCGCCGCGCAACTCGCTGACGAAGCGACCGTTCCGTGTCACCAGGACCCGGTGACACAGCTCCTCCAGCTCCTCGGGGTCCGACGAGGCGACCACGATCGCGTGGCCCCGCTCGGCGAGCTGGGTGATCAGTCGGCGGATCGACGCGGCCGCGCCGACGTCGACCGCCTGGGTGGGCTCGGCGAGCACCAGCACGTCGGGATTCAGCCGCAGCGCCTTGGCGAGCATCACCTTCTGCGCGTTGCCGCCGCTGAGCTCGTCGATCCGCTTGCTCGGATCGGGCGGCACGACGCCGCAGACGTCGAGCCAGTGGCGGACGTCGCGGTCCTCGGCGCGGCGATCGATCCGCCCGCGCGAGAAGTTCCGCTTGACATCCGGCAGGGTCAGGTTCTCGGTGATCGTGAACGTCGGGATCAGCCCGAGCCCCCGGCGATCGGCCGGCATCGCGGCCATCCCCGCGGCGACCGCGGTCGCCGGATCGAGCTTGCGGAACGTCGTCCCGCGGACGGTGACCGTCCCCACGTCGAACGGGAACGCTCCCGCGAGGCACTCGGCCATCCGCTCGTACCCGGACCCCTGCAGGCCCGTCAGACCGACGACCTCGCCCGGCTTGACGCTGAGCGACGCGTCGGCCAGGCCGACGCAGTGCAGCCCGTCGACCTGGAGCAGCGGCGCGTCGTCACCGGTCGGCGGCGTCGGCGGCGCGGCCTGGGCCACGTCGGATCCGACGATCCGCGAGATCAGCTCCTGCTCGGTCGTCTCGGCCGCCTCCAGCACGCAGACGTTCTTGCCGTCGCGCAGCACGCTGATCCGGTCGGCGATCTCGAGCACCTCGTTGAGGAAGTGCGAGACGTAGAGGATCGAGACGCCGGTCTCGTTGATCCGGCGCAACGTCTTGAAGAGCTGCTCGGACTCGGTCGCGCCGAGCGACGCGGTCGGCTCGTCGAGCACCAGCAGCAGCACGCCGTCGTCGACCGACCCGAGCGCGCGGACGATCGCGACCGCGGCCTTCTCGAACGGCGGGAGCTCCCCGACGACCGCCTTCGGGTCGATCTCGAGGTCGAAGGTCTGCAGCAACTCGCGGACCGCCGCGCGCTCGCCGCGCTGGTCGACCGGGGCGAGCACGCCCCGGCCGACGCCGGCGAGATGGAGGTTCTCCTGGACCGTCAGGGTCGGGACCAGCGCCAGGTCCTGGTGGACGAAGCGCATCCGCTCGAGCTGCTCGTCCGTCAGGCTGCCGAGCTCGACGGCGTCGCCGCCGAGCCACGCCCGCACGCCGTCGTCGGGCTTGTGGAAGCCCGACAGCGACTTGATCAGCGTCGACTTGCCGCAGCCGTTCTGGCCGACGAGGGCGTGGATCTCACCGCGGCGGATCTCGATCGACACGTCGCTCAGGGCCTTCTGCCCCGGGAAGGTCTTCGAGAGCCCCTCGATGCGTACGGCAGCCACCGGCTGCTGGGTCCCGACGGTCATCGGGTCAGCCCTCGAGCTTCCAGAGCGCCTTGTACTGCTCCTTGTAGTCCGGGACCGCGCCGATCAGCGGGGACTTCGGATCGGAGACCTCGACGACGGCCTGCATCGGCGCGAGCCGGGTGCCCTCGACGTCGCCCTCGTTGAAGATCCGCTGCGCCAGGTCGATGATCTGCCAGCCGGTCTGGCCGATCGCCAGCGGGGTCGCGCCCCACTCGGTGCCGTTCGCGATGTTCTGGAAGTTCGTCGCGCCCGGATCCTGGGTGTAGATCTTCACGTCGTCGCGGCCGGCGGTCTTCAGCGCCTGGCCGGCGCCCTGGCAGAGGTCGCCGAAGCTGCAGACGATGTGCGTCGTGTCGGGGTTCTTCTGGACGTACGCGCTGACCTTCTGGCCGAGCTTGCCGATGTCGGCCGCGGCGGCCTCTTGGTAGTCGACCTGGCAGTCCGTGCAGGACTTGTCCAGGTAGGACTCGAAGGTCTTGGCGAACAGCGTCGACATCGTGTACTGCGGGACGTTGAAGACGGCGACGTTGGACTTCAGGTCGCCGTCGGCGGCCACGACCTCGGCGGCCATCACGCCGGCGGCCTGGTAGAACGGATCGTCGACCGCGACCCACAGCTTGCCCTCGACGGGCTTGATGCCCGAGGACCACTGGATCACGGGGATGTCCAGGTCGGCGAGCTCGTTGAGCTGCTTGTCGAACAGCTCGCGCGAGAGGCCCGAGCCGACGACCAGGTCCGGCTTCAGCTCGATCGCCCGGTTGTAGGCGTTGGCGAAGTCCTCCGGGCTGACGCCCAGGTCGACGCGGGTGGTCTTCCAGCCGAGCAGGTCGGCGGCTTCCTTGGCCGCGTTGTTGAACTCGGCGCAGACCGGAACGCCGCAGACGAGCAGCGCGATGTGCTTGCCCGACTCGGCCTTCTGGCTGACCGGCCGGTCGATCAGGATGTCCTTCGGAACCGCCTTGTACCCCTCGACCCGCGGGCCGAGCTCCTCGGCGGTCGCCGGCTTGTCGAGCGGCTTCTGACCGGTGATCTGCTCGAACGCGGCCGCGATCTCCTCGCTGACCAGCGGGCCGCTCGACGCGGCCGGGGTGTCGCCGCCGGTGGCGGCGGTCGTGGTGGTGGACTCGTCGTCTGAACCGCAGCCGACGAGGCCGAAGGCGGCGATCGCTCCTGCGAGCAGCGCGCCCTTGAGTCGTACGCTCTTCATGGTCCCTCCCTTTCGCCCGGTCACCCCGGGCGCCGTGCCGTTATCTATGACATTCATTGCACCATGCGAAGGTGCAAGGGCCCCACCAGCGCCGGCCCGAAGCGGGCCGGCGCCGCACTGCCGCTCAGGCGTCGACGTAGCTGCCGCTGAGCAGGATCTGCTTGATGTCCATGAACTCGAGGATCCCCTCGAGCCCGCACTCCTTGCCCCAGCCGGACTGCTTGACGCCGCCGAACGGCTCGGTCAGGCAGACGCCCGCGAGGTTGATCGCGACGCCGCCGGAGCGGATCTTCCGCGCGACCTCGAGCGCCTTCTCGCTGCTGCCGGAGTAGACCGACGCGGCCAGGCCGAAGTCGGTGTCGTTGGCCTGCGCGATGGCGTCGTCGAGGCTGTCGTAGGCGATCACGGCCGTGACGGGCCCGAAGACCTCCTCACGGGCGACGGTCATGTCGTTGGTGACGTCGCGCAGCAGCGTCGGCTCGTAGTAGTAGCCCTTGTCCAGGTGCTCCGGCCGCTTGCCGCCGGCGACGACCTTCGCGCCCTCGTCGATCGCGGTCTGGACGTAGTGCTCGCAGCGCTCGACCGCGCGCTTGACGGCCAGCGGGCCGCGCTCGGTCTCGGGATCGAACGGGTCGCCGACCTTGATCGCCTTGTAGGCGTCGGCCATCTTCCCGACGAACTCGTCGTAGCGCTCGCGCGACACGAAGACGCGGGAGAGCGCGACGCAGACCTGGCCGTTGAACCCGCAGGCGCCGCCGACGAGCGTCTCGAGGACCTGGTCGATATCGGCGTCGTCGAGCACGATCGCCGGCGACTTGCCGCCGAGCTCGAGCGCCGTGCGGGCCAGGCGGTCCGCGGTGCGGTGGACGATGTCCTTGGCGATCGCCGTGCCGGCCGTCGCGTGGACCATGTCGATGCCCTCGTGGCCGACGAGGTGCTGGGTGACCTCGGTGCCGGCGGCGAGGACGCTGATCACGCCCTCGGGGAAGCCGGCGGCCTCGATCGCCTCGGAGACGATCCGCGAGGTCAGCGGGGACTCCGGAGCGGGCTTGATCACGAAGGTGCAGCCGGCCAGCAGGCCGGGGATGACCTTCATGCCCATCAGCACGACGGGGCCGTTGTAGGTGAGGATCCCGAGCACGGTGCCGACCGGCTCCCGCGTGATCAGGACCTCGCCCGACGGCGTCTTGCGCATGTCGTCGAGCTCGATCTTGGCGGCCGCCTCGAGGGCGTAGCGCCAGACCATCTTGCCGGCGCCGCTGTTGATCATCTCGCCGTGGGCGACCGGCGCGCCGGCCTCCCAGAGCCAGGCGCGGTTGGCGGTGTCCAGGCGGGCCTCGAGCTCGTCGGCGAGCCGGGTGCAGACCTCGATCCGCTCGGCCATCGTCATCCGCGGCCAGGGGCCCTCGTCGAACGCCTTGCGGGCGGCCGCGACGGCGGCGTCGGCATCAGCGATCGAGGGCTCGGCGACGCGGGTCACGACCTCCTCGGTCGAGGGGCTGATCACGTCGACCATCGCGTCGGTCGCGGGGGTCGCCCACGAGCCGCCGATGAACAGCTTGTCGCGTCCGGGGACCTCGACGTCGAAGGCGGGGGCGGTCGTTGTCGTACTCATGATGTCTCCTTGGTAGAAGCTGACGTCCCGCGTCAGCTT
>JADMKN010000276.1:6724-9691 GCA_015478825.1 Patulibacter sp.
GGACGTCAGCCCTCGAGCTTCCAGAGCTGCTTGTACTGGTCCTGGTAGTCCGGAACCGCGCCGATCACCGGCGACTTGGGGTCCGGGACCTCGGTCACGATCTGCTGCGGCTGGAGCCGCGTGCCGTCGAGGCTGTCGCCGTTGAAGACGCGCTGGGCGAGGTCGATGACCTGCCAGCTCGTCTGCCCGATCGGCAGGGCGCCGCCGGCCCATTCCACGCCGTTGGCGATGTTCTGGTAATTCGTGCTGGACGGGTCGCGCGTCATGATCTTGACGTCCGAGCGACCGGCGGCCTTGAGCGCGGTCCCGACCCCCTGGCAGAGGTCGCCGAAGCCGCAGAGCACGTACTTCGTGTCCGGGTTCTTCTGGAGATGCGCGGTGACCTTGGAGGCCAGCTTGCCGACGTCGGACGCGGCGACCTGCTGCAGATCGAACTTGCAGCCCTCGCACATCTTCTCCATGTACTGGTCCATCGTCCGCGTGAAGATGTCGATCATCGCGTACTGCTTGACGCTGAACGCGACGACGTCGGCCTTCATGTCGCCGTCGGCGGCGAGGAACTCGGACGTCTGGATGGCCGCCGCCTCGTAGAGCGGGTCGTCGACCGCGACGAACAGGTGACCGTCGACCGGCTCCACGCCCGCCGACCACTCGATCACCGGGATGTTCATCTCCTGGAGCTGCGTGAGCTGCTTGTCGAGGTACTCGCGCGGGATCCCCGAACCGATCACCATGTCGGGCTTCATGCCGACGGCGCGGTCGTAGGCCTGGGCGAACTCCTCGGGGTTGGTGCCGACGTCGATGCCGGTCACCTTCCAGCCGAGCAGCTCGGCGGCGGCCTTCTGCGCCTCGAAGTACTCGATCGCGATCGG
Source organism: Patulibacter sp. (assembly GCA_015478825.1). Taxonomy (GTDB): domain Bacteria; phylum Actinomycetota; class Thermoleophilia; order Solirubrobacterales; family Solirubrobacteraceae; genus Patulibacter. The sequence goes on from JADMKN010000276.1 coordinate 7,597, forward strand.
CACGCCGGTGTAGAGGATCGCGATCTGCTTGCCCGGCTCGGCCTTCTTCGAGACCGGCTCCTTGACGAGGACCTCGGTCGGAACCTCGGTGTACTTCGCGACGCGCGGCGCCAGCTCCTCGGCCGTGGCCGGCTTGGCGAACGGCTCGAAGCCCGTGATCTCCTCGAACGCCGCCGCGGCGGTCTCGGTGACGAACGGCTTGCCGTCGGTCGACGCGGTGGCCGCCGCGGCGGTCGTGCCCGCGCCCGCGCTCTCGGCGCTGGGCTCGTCGTCCGACCCGCACGCGGTCAGTAGAACGCCTACCGCGAGGGCACTGGCCACCCTCGACATGATGCGAACTCTCTGGGACATCTTCCCTCCTCAGGGACAACTACGGGACGGCTGGTGGATCGGATTCCCGGGGGCCGCCCAGGGCGACCACCGCGGATCCGGGCTCGCGTACTGGGACGCGGACTGCGAATCTGTGAACCGGAGCACTTAACGCCACCGGGTGCTCAATATAACTATCATCAGAGACCGCGTCAAGGGCTTCGTGTGATCCCGATCACTGAGACGATCGGCAGACCCCCCAAAGACGATCGATCCACCCGCGGCGCGCGCCGCGACGCCGACCGGCCCGCAACGCAGAACGCCGGGCCCGCGCGAGGTGCGCGGACCCGGCGAACGGGAACGACAGGGCCGACGGCTGCCCCGGGGGCGCCGTCGTCGCGAGCTAGACGACCTTCTGGCCGTCCGCGTCGTAGTCGTAGAAGCCGGCGCCGGTCTTGCGACCCAGGCGGTTGGCCGCGACCATGTTGCGCAGGCCGACCGTCGGGCGGAAGCGGTCGCCGTGGGCCTTCTCGAGGCCGCTGATCGCGTGCACGTAGGTGTCGACGCCGTTCATGTCGCCGAGCTCGAGCGGCCCCATCGGGAAGTTGAACCCGAGCTTCAGCGCGGTGTCGATGTCCTCGGCGGTGGCGATCCCCTCCTCGAGCATCTTCACGCACTCCAGGCGCAGGATCGCGTAGGCGCGGCTGGTGATGAAGCCGGGGCTGTCCTTCTGGCAGACCACGACGGTCTTGCCGACGTGCTCGCCGAACGCCTTGGCGCGCTCGACGTTCTCGGGCGCCGTCTCCAGCCCCGCGATCACCTCGACCAGCCGCATCATCACCGGCGGGTTGAAGAAGTGGATGCCGACCAGGCGCGAGGCCTCGTCGCCGAGCGCGGCCGCGATCGAGGTGATCGAGAGCTGCGACGTGTTGGTGCCCAGCAGCGCCTCGGCCGGCGCGTGACCTACGACCTGCTTCCACAGGTCCTGCTTGAGGTCGAGGATCTCCGGCGCGGCCTCGATCACGACGTCGGCGCCGGTCACCGCGTCGGCCAGCGACGTGGTGAAGCTCAGGCGGGCGAACGCCTCGTCCGCCTCCTCCTGCGTCTTCTTGCCGGACTTGACGAACCGCGCCAGGCTCTTCTCGACCGCGGCCGACGCGCGCTGCAGCGCCTCGTCGCCTACGTCGTAGGCGACGGCCGTGTCGCCCGCCATCACGGCGAGCTGCGCGATGCCGTTGCCCATGATCCCGGACCCGAGGACGGCGACCTTCATGCCTTCTTCTCCCCGTTGGAGCGCAGGCCGAGGTTGATCTCGCCGATCAGCGCGCGGTGGACGTCGTTGCTGCCCTCCACGATCTGCAGGACCTTGGCGTCGCGGTACATCCGGCCGACGCGGAACTCCGGCGAGATGCCGGCGGCGCCGAACACCTGGACGGCGTCGTTGGCGCTGCGCTGCGCCATGTCGGACGCGAACATCTTGGCCATGCTGGTCAGCTCGCGGGCGCGGCGACCCTCCTGCATCGCCAGCGCGCAGTCACGCACCAGCAGCCGCGACGTCTGCGCCGCGACGGCCATGTCGGTGATCTTCGACTGGACGATCTGGAACTCCGAGATCGGCTTGTCGAAGACGATCCGCTCCTTGGCGTAGGCGATCGTGTCCTCGAGGCAGGCCTGCGTCACGCCGACCGAGCGCGCGGCGACGCCCAGGCGACCCCGCTCGACGGCGGTCATCGCGACCTTGAAGCCCTCGCCCTCCTCGCCGAGGATGGCGTCGGCCGGCAGCCGC
>JADMKN010000277.1 GCA_015478825.1 Patulibacter sp.
ACGACCCGGCCGTTGGCGCTGTCGACCAGGTCGCGCATCCGCGCGGCCGCGACGGTCGGCGACGAGACGGTGCGGGCGAGACGCGACGGCAAGCTGGCCACGCTCCGCATCGCATTGCTGGCCGACGCGGCGAGGAGCTGGGCGGTCGTCGGAGCCGGGAGGGCGGGCCACCGCCGCTGCGCCTCGTGGTCGTCCGGCGGCTCGGGCTCGGCGTCGAGCAGCGCGGTCATCAGGTCCATCGCCACGACGCCGTCGACCAGCGCCTGGTGGGACTTGGTGACGAGCGCGAAGCCGCCGTCCCAGAGGCCCTCGATCACCCAGAGCTCCCACAGCGGCTTGGTCCGGTCCAGCCGCTGCGAGAAGATCCGCGCCGCGGCGGTCCGGAGCTCGGCGAGGTTGCCGGGGGCCGGCAGCGCCGTATGCCGCACGTGGTACTCGATGTTGAACGTCGGATCGATCGCCCACCGCGGGCGACCGAGTCCGAGGGGCGGATCGACGAGCACGGTGCGGTAGCGCGGGATCCGGGCGAGCCGGCGCAGCACGTGCTCGCGCAGCGCGTCGATCGGCAGCGGCGGCCCGGTGAACACCGCCACCCCGCCGACGTGCATGTGGGCTGCGCCGCGCTCCTCGCGGAGCAGCGAGGCATCGGCGGCGGTGAGCTCGGTGAGGTGGGTGCGGTGCATGTTCCGAGAACCAGAGGACGGGTTCCCGCCGACCATACCCCACGAGTGGGGGGACGCCGGGAGGCGATCGCGCCGGGGCGAGGGCGACCGTAGACTCGCCGTATGGCTGCGACCGAGCGAGCGACATGCGACTGCTGCTGATCGGCGGGGGCGAAAGAGGGCTGCGCCTGACGCGCCTGCTGGCCGCGGAAGGTCACGCGGTGCGCGTCGTGACCCGCGATCCGGCGCGCCACGCGGCGATCGAGGCCGCCGGCGGCGAGCCCTACGAGGGCGACCCCGACCGGATCGGCACGCTGCGCTACGCGCTCGACAACGTCACGGTCCTGGTCTGGGCCCTGGGCAACGCCAGCGGCGACGACGAGGCGCGGACGCTTGCGCTGCACGGCACCCGCCTGGAGATGCTGCTCGAACGGACGATCGACACCACCGTGCGGGGGGTGCTCTACGAGTGCTCCGGGCAGCTCCCCGTCGAGACGCTGAGCCAGGGCGCGCGGATCGTCGAGCGGTTGTGCCGCCAGAACGAGATTCCGTGGGGCCTGCTCTACCACGACCCCGAGGACGCCGACGGATGGGCGGCCTCGACCGCTGACGCCGTGGCGAGGATCCTCAGCCGCGACCGCGGCTGAGCGGATCCCCGTCCCGCTCGGCGGGTGGGGCGGTGAACTCGTCCGGCAGCCGGTCGAGCAGCTCGCCGAGGATCCGCCCCGTCGCGCCCCACACCAAATGCTCCTCGACGGTGTAGGTGTCGGTCTCGAACGGGATCCCGTGCCGCACCAGCCGCTTGCGGCCGTGGCCGGCGCGCAGGGCGCCGACGTCGAGCTCGAGCACCGAGTCCACCTCGTGCGGCGAGATCAGCCACTCGCCGGGACGCCGGATCCAGCCGACCACCGGGTAGATCAGGTAGTTCGTCACGAACGTGCCGACGGGGGACAGCGCGCCGAGCACCTCGACGTTCTCGGGCGGCAGGCCGAGCTCCTCGTCCGACTCCCGCAGCGCGGTGGCGGTCGGCGACCCGTCGCCCGGGTCGGTGCGCCCGCCCGGGAACGAGATCTCACCGGCGTGGCGACGCATGTCGTCGCGCCGGCGCGTCAACACCACGTGCAGCCGGTCGTTGATCTCCAGCAGCGGAACGAGCACCGCGGACGGGGTGCTGCCTCCGCCGGTCGTCAGCTCCGCCGCCGCTTCGGTCGGCAGCAGCCGCGGTCGGATCTGCTCCCGCACCGGGGCCGCTGCCTACGCGACGGACGCCGCGCGCTCGATGCGCTCGTCGAACATCACGTCGCCGTCGAGCATCCGGTGGACCGGGCACTTGGTCGCGATCACCCGGAGGCGCTCGACCTGCTCGTCGGTGACCCGCTCGCCGACCCGCATCACGACCTCGAACCGCGTCGGGCATCCGCGCTCCGGTGACCCCTTGAACGTGCACTCGACCTCGAGATCGCCGATCTCCCAGCCCTTGCGCTCGGCGTACATCTGGAGCGTGATCGCCGTGCACGAGGCAAGGCTGGCGGCCAACAGCTCCTGGGGCGACGGACCGCTGTCGGTGCCTCCCATCTCGCCGGGCTCGTCCACCGTCACGGCGTGATCGCGCATGGTGACGGTGTGCCGAAAGTGTTCGTCGCGGATCGCGCGAGCGTGGACCTGCATCGTTCTTCCCAGTCTCGAAGCCGAGCTTCCAGTATGGCACTCGACGGGGGGCTCAGAGCCGGGCACCGGCGAACGCCGCGTATACTGCCCCGGCCATCACGGGGCGTGGCGCAGCCTGGTAGCGCACCGACTTTGGGTGTCGGGGGTCCCCGGTTCGAATCCGGGCGCCCCGATTGGCGGGGGAGGGTTCCCCGGGACGGCGAGGCGCGATGATCTCGTTGTCCCGGGAGACCCCAGCGCGTGTGATTCCGCGGGCATTCGTGCAAGCATGTGGGCGTGACGACCGAGCAGCAAGACCGGTCCGCGACGCCGCCGGCGATCGACGCCGTGACCCGCACCGACGTGCTCAAGGCGTCGCCCCCGATGTTCCGGACGCCGTTCATGGACCGGGCCACCCGGGTGCATCCATCGGTGCCGCTGCTGATCTTCGTGCCGGCGATCGTCGTGCTCGCCGTGCTCGCGGTCGACCGGGGGATCGGCGCCGTGCGGCTCGCGGTGGTCTTCGCCCTCGGCTGGGTGCTGTGGGGCCTCGTCGAGTACTGGGTCCACCGACTGCTGTTCCACTTCGAGCCCGAGGAGGGCTGGGGCGCGCGGCTGCACTGGATGGTCCACGGCGTGCACCACGACCACCCGAACGACCCGCTGCGACTGGTGATGCCGCCGGTGGTCTCGGTGCCGGGGACCACGCTCTTCGTGCTGCTCTTCGTGGCGGTGCTCGGGGTCGGCGACGGCTTCGCGCTCGGCGCGGGCTTCATCGCCGGCTACCTGGTCTACGACATGACGCACCACCACCTGCACCACCACAAGCCGCGGACCCGCGCCGGGCTGGTTCTCCGCGAGCTGCACATGCGGCATCACTTCCAGGACGACACCCGCGGATTCGGGATCAGCGCGCCGTGGTGGGACGCGATCTTCCGCACCCTGCCGCAGCGCCCGGGCCGCAAGCGTCGTTGACGCGGTACGGTTGCGGCACCACGCCCCTGTAGCTCAGCTGGATAGAGCAGCGGCCTTCTAATCCGCAGGTCGGTGGTTCGAATCCACCCGGGGGTGCTTGGACGACGTCCCAGAACCTGGTTCGGAATGATCGGCGGCGCTCGATCCCGCCGGGATCGAGGCCCGGTGGTCATCGGCGGCTCGTTCCCTGTAATCTGACTGGCGCTTGGCGGACGTAGCTCAGCTGGTAGAGCTCCTGGTTGTGGTCCAGGCGGTCGCGGGTTCGAGCCCCGTCGTTCGCCCCTAGCACGCGCTTCGCAGGCGCCGCACGACGTGAAGCCCCGCGGTCTCCGCGGGGCTTCGTCGTTCCCGGGCCCTCGACCGACGCGGCCGGGCCCCGGGCAGCGAGGCCGCCGGCGGCTGCACGATGCCGTGCAGCCGCATCCACCGGCCCGTCAACCGCAACTCTGTGGCGGGGGCTCGGTTGGGGCTTATGGACAGACGCTCGGCCTGCCCCGCCCCGCGGGGCGCCGCCGCAGCGTGACCACACTGCGGCAGTCGCCGCGCTGACACAACGATCAGGAGAGTCACATGTCTCGTATCCGCACCTTCATCGGCCAGCACACCGGCCGTGTCATGACCGTCGGAGCGGCCGCCGTCGTCGCCGGTGCCATCGCGGCACCGCTCGCCACGGGCGCCAACGAGGGCTCGACGCTCAAGGGTGGCCAGCGCAACGGCACCTTCAGCTCGGAGACCAAGGTCATCGCGAACAACGGGAACTTCGGGACCCGCCAGTCGAACCTCGGTTCCGGTGGCGGCGCGATCTACGGCTGCCGCGCCGCGAACGCGGGCCGCGGCTGCATCGAGGCGTCGAACCTGAACAACGGCCAGGCGTTCAACTTCCGCTTCCGCGGCGGGGTCGGGGGCACGATCACCACGAACGCGACGACGCCGGCCGCCCAGGCCCAGGCCAAGCCGCTCATCACCAACGCGACGGGCGTCGCGACCGGCCTCAACGCCGACCGCGTCGACGACATGCACGCGCAGGAGATCATCGACGCCGCGGTGGCGAAGGCCCAGCCGAAGACCGCGATCGTCGGAGCCAACGGCAGCCTCGGCACGCACCGCGGGATCGCCGCCTCGGTCCGCGAGGACGAGGGCAAGTACCTGATCAAGGCCGACGCCGACATCTCGAAGTGCGTCCCGACCGCGACCGCGTTCCAGGCCGGCGCCAACGGCGCCAACGTCGCCCTCGAGCCGGTCGACAACCTGCACCTGCGGATCTACACGCAGACGAACACCGGCACGCAGGCCGACCGTCAGTTCTCGCTCGCGATCAACTGCTGATCGCGATCCTGCGCGCAGCGCGCAGCCGCTGCCAGACTCGGGTTTCCGGGTCCGGCGACCGTGACCACCGCCGGGAGCGTCGTGCTCCCGGCCGGGGTCACCGCGACGCGGATCTCCGTTCGTCGCGGCGCATCCGACGCTGGATGCGGATGATCCGGACGACCTCCAGGACGGTGCCGACGAGGTGCCCGAAGGTCCCCGAAACGCAGCGGAGCAGGACGCGGTCGAACCGCGTGGGCGCTTTGTCGCTCATCGCCGGCTATCGTTGCCGATCGTTATGCCCGCCGTCTCCACGACCGTCACCGAACTCCCCGAAGCCCGCGTCAAGGTCGACGCCGAGGTGGCGCCGAAGGCCGTGGAGCAGGCGATGCTTGCGACGGCCAAGGTGCTGGCTCGCGACCTGCGCATGCCGGGGTTCCGCCAGGGAAAGGTCCCGCCGCCCGTCGTGATCCGTCGTTATGGCCGCGAAGCCGTGCTCGACGAGACGCTCCGGCGCTCGATCGGCGAGTGGCTCGTCGCGGCCGTCGAGGCCGCCGAGATCACGACCGTCGGCGAGCCCGACGTGCAGATCGGCGATCTGCCGGAGGCCGGGCAGCCGCTGACCTTCAGCCTCGAGATCGGGGTCCGCCCCGAGGCCAAGCTCGGAGACGTGTCGAAGCTCGAGGTCGGTAAGCGCGAGCCGGTCGCCGACGCCGCCAAGGTCGACGCCGAGCTGGAGCAGCTCCGCGAGCGCCAGGCCAAGCTCGTCGCCGTCGACCGTCCCGCGGCCGAGGGCGACACGGTGCTGATCAGCTTCGTCGGCCGGATCGACGGCGAGGAGTTCGACGGCGGGGCCGGTCGCGACCAGCTCATCGAGCTCGGCTCCGGCCGCCTCGTTCCCGGCTTCGAGGACCAGCTCCAGGGCGCCACGGCCGGCGAGGACCGGAACGTGACGGTGAACTTCCCCGACGACTACGGCGCCGAGCACCTGCAGGGCGTCGAGGCGGTCTTCGCCGTCACCGTGCACGAGGTCCAGGAGAAGCAGCTTCCGGAGCTGGACGACGCGTTCGCCGAGGAAGCCGCCGGCGTCGACTCGCTGGACGAGCTGCGCGAGGACATCGGCGCGCGCCTCAGCGAGCAGGACGAGGCCGCCGTCGAGCGGCAGTTCCGCGACGCGGTGATCGACACGCTGATGCTGGCCGCCGAGGTCGAGGTGCCCGAGTCGCTGGCCAAGGCCCGCGCCGGCGAGCTGCTCAACCGCACGATCAACCAGCTCTCCCAGCAGGGCATCAGCCGCGACCTGTACTTCCAAATGGCGGGGAAGAGCGAGGACGAGCTGATCGCCGAGGCGTCCGGCGAGGCCGAGCGCAGCCTGCGCCGCGAAGCGGCCGTGGCGGCGTTCATCGCCGCCGAGGGGATCGAGCCCGCCGAGGGCGATCTGCTCGCGTCGCTGACCGGCCCGGCGGCCCAGCAGGGCACGACGCCGGAGAAGCTGCTCAAGCGGCTCGACCGCGACGGCCACCGCGCCGAGCTGGTGTCCGACGTCGCTCAGCAGCAGGCGATCGAGCTGCTCGTCGAGCGCGCCACGGCGATCTCGGTCGCCGACGCCAAGAAGAAGCAGCTGCTCTGGACGCCCGAGCCCGACGAGGACGCCGCGACCGGCGGTGGCCGTCCGTGGGCCGCGGAGGCCAGCGCCTCCTGATCTCCGTTCGCTCGCGGCCGCCGGGGACGCCGGCGGCCGCCGGGCGACGCCGACCCGCCCGGCCGGCCGGGTGCGGTTGGTAGGCTCACACCGAGCCCTGCCTCCCACGAGCCCCGTGGCGCCCCTGGGCGCCGCGGCCTCGTTCTCCGTACCCCGAGAAGGAACTCCCGTATGAGTCCGATGGTCCCGATGGTCGTTGAGCAGACCGCGCGCGGCGAGCGTGCGTTCGACATCTACAGCCGCTTGCTCAACGAGCGGATCATCTTCCTCGGCACGCAGGTCGACGACCAGATCGCCAACCTGATCGTGGCGCAGCTCCTGCACCTGGCCTCGGACGACGAGGACAAGGACATCTCGATCTACATCAACTCGCCCGGCGGGTCCGTCTACGCGGGCCTGGCGATCTACGACACGATGCAGTTCATCAAGCCCGACGTGCGGACGATCTGCTGCGGGATCGCGATGTCGATGGGCGCGGTGATCCTCTCCGGAGGGGCGCCCGGTAAGCGGATGTCGCTGCCGAACTCGAAGATCCTGATCCACCAGGTCAGCTCCGGGTTCCAGGGTCAGGCGACCGACGTCGAGATCCACGCGAAGGAGATCATCGACCTGCGCGGAAAGCTGGACGAGATCATCGCCCATCACTCGGGCACGCCGCTCGAGAAGGTCAAGCTGGACACGGAGCGGGACTACTTCATGGATCCCGAGGAAGCGCGGGAGTACGGGATCATCGATCGGGTGATCGACAAGGCCTAGGGGGTCGGAGCCCACCCGCCCCACCCGCCTGACCACCCACCTTCGTCGACGGGTTTGGAGAGGACCACATGGCACGAGCGACGGAAACCGGCGAGCAGCTACTCTGCTCGTTCTGCGGCAAGTCCCAGCGGCAGGTCAAGAAGCTGATCGCCGGCCCCGGCGTCTACATCTGCGACGAGTGCATCGAGCTGTGCAACGAGATCCTCGACGAGGAGCTCGCGGTCGCGCCGGGCTTCGACATCGCCCGGCTGCCGAAGCCGCAGGAGATCTTCTCGGTGCTCGACGACTACGTCGTCGGCCAGGACGCCGCCAAGCGCACGCTGTCGGTGGCGGTCTACAACCACTACAAGCGGATCCGGATCGCGGCGGAGCGGGGCGACGGCGACGTCGAGCTGCAGAAGTCGAACATCCTGATGCTCGGACCGACGGGCTGCGGCAAGACCCTGCTCGCCCAGACGCTGGCCCGGATCCTCAACGTGCCGTTCGCGATCGCGGACGCCACCGCGCTGACCGAGGCGGGGTACGTCGGCGAGGACGTCGAGAACATCCTGCTGAAGCTGATCCAGGCGGCGGACTTCGACGTCAAGAAGGCCGAGACGGGGATCATCTACCTCGACGAGATCGACAAGATCGCGCGCAAGGCCGAGAACCCGTCGATCACGCGCGACGTCTCCGGCGAGGGCGTGCAGCAGGCGCTGCTGAAGATCCTCGAGGGGACCCAGGCGTCGGTGCCGCCCCAGGGCGGGCGCAAGCACCCGCACCAGGAGTTCCTGACGATCGACACGACGAACATCCTGTTCATCGCCGGCGGGGCGTTCGCGGGGCTCGACGACGTGATCAAGCGGCGCACCGGGCAGCGCAACGTGGGCTTCGCCGCGGTCGAGAGCGACCGCCCGGCGGAGCTCCCCGCCGACCGACTGTTCGAGCACTGCCTGCCCGAGGATCTGGTCGAGTTCGGCCTGATCCCCGAGTTCATCGGTCGCCTGCCCGTCGTCACGGCGGTGCGCCAGCTCTCGCGAGCCGACCTGATCACGATCCTGACCGAGCCGAAGAACGCGCTGACCAAGCAGTTCCAGGCGAGCTTCGGGTTCGACGAGATCGAGCTGGTCTTCGCCGACGAGTCGCTCGACGCGATCGCCGACAAGGCGCTCGAGCGCGACACCGGCGCGCGTGGGCTGCGTTCGATCCTCGAAGAGGCGCTGCTCGACGTCCAGTTCGAGCTGCCGAGCCGGCGCGACGTGCGCAAGTGCGTGGTGACCCGCGAGACGATCGCCGACGGCCGCCCGCCGACGCTGGTCACCGAGGCGGTCACGGAGAGCGGTCCGCCCGCCCCCGAGGACTTCGCGGCGGAGTCGGCCTGAGCGGACGGCGTCGGGCCGCGCGAGCGGTGCGGCCGGTCGGCGGTGGCACCGGGCCGCGAGCGCGGTAGCGAGTGGCTCCCGAGGGGTACGCTGAGAACATGTCGTTGCTCTCCCGTTCCCCCGCCAAGCTGGTCGGTCGCAAGGTCGTGCCGTGGCTGGTGCTGCTCGAGGTGCTCCGTCACAGCTACGCACACTGGCAGGAGCAGCTCACGCCGAAGGAGCGCAAGCGGCTGACCGAGTTGCTGCGCCACAGCCACGGCCGCCCGGGCGCGCTCAGCGAGCGCGAGCGTCAGGAGCTGAAGGACCTGGCGTCGAAGCTGGACGTCGTCGCGCTCGGCAAGCGGGCCGCGCTGGGGGCGGCCGGCTTCGGCGGGACCAGCGGCAAGTCGGACGGCAAGGCCTGACGCGCCGCGGGCGCGTAGTCGCCGGTCGGGTGGGCCGGACCGGCGTAGACGTCCTGGACGAGCCGGATCCGGCGCTCCTGGAAGCCCGCCTGGCAGTACGCCAGGTAGAGGTCCCAGAGTCGCCGGAAGCGCTCGTCGTAGCCGAGCTCGGCCACGGCGTCCCGGGCCGCGGAGTAGCGATTCCGCCAGCGCCGCAGCGTCTCGGCGTAGTGCGGCGTCAGGTCCTCGCTGGCGAGCGGGCGCAGCGCGGTGTGCTCGGCCACGCAAGCGGCCATCTCCGCCGACGACGGCAGGCAGCCGCCGGGGAAGATCCGCACGTTGATGAAGCTGCGTCCGCGCTTCTCGGCCTCGTAGGCGCGGTCGTCGATCGCGATCGCCTGGATCGCGACCAGGCCGTCGGGGCTCAGCCGGGCGTCGCACTGGGCGAAGAAGGTCGGGAAGTCGCGCCAGCCGACCGCCTCGATCATCTCGACCGAGACGATCCGGTCGTACGTCCCGTCGACGTCCCGGTAGTCCTGCAGCCGTAGATCGATGCGGTCGTCGAGGCCGGCGGCGCTGATCCGCTGCCGCGCGAGCGCGTGCTGCTCGCGGCTGATCGTCACCGTGGTCACGTGCACGCCGTAGTGGCGGGCGGCGTGCAGCGCGAGGGCGCCCCATCCGGTGCCGATCTCCAGCAGCCGCATCCCCGGCTCCAGGCGGAGCTTGCGACAGAGCCGGTCGATCTTCTCGATCTGGGCCGCGTGGAGGTCGAGCGTCGGCGGGTCGAAGACCGCGCTCGAGTAGCTCATGGTCGGATCGAGGAAGAGCGCGAAGAAGTCGTTCGACAGGTCGTAGTGCGCCGAGATCTGGCGGCGGGCGCGGGCGACGGTGTT
>JADMKN010000278.1 GCA_015478825.1 Patulibacter sp.
CCGAGGTCACCCTGTCGTTTCGGCAGGCGATGGACGGCGCGCAGATTCCGATCAGCGTGCGGACGACCGCGACCTGCAACACCTGTGCCGGGACCGGGGCCAAGCCGGGCACGAGCCCGTCGGTCTGCCCGCGCTGCGACGGCCGGGGCGTCGAGTCGCAGGGCCAGGGGCTGTTCTCGATCAGCCAGCCGTGCGGCCGCTGCCACGGCTCCGGCACCGTGATCGAGCAGCCGTGCCCGACCTGCCACGGCGAGGGCGCCGTCCACGCAACCAAGAAGTACCGCGTCAACGTGCCCGCCGGGGTCAAGGAGGGCTCGAGGGTGCGGCTGGCCGGGAAGGGGCAGGCGGGACGCAACGGCGGCCCGCCCGGCGACCTGTTCGTGGTCACCCACGTGACCCCGTCGGACGTCTTCACGCGCAAGGGCAACGACCTCGAGGTCGTCGTCCCGCTTTCGATCGCCGAGGCGGTTCAGGGAGCCGACGTCGAGGTCCCGACGCTCAGCGGCCGCAAGAAGCTGCGCGTTCCACCGGGCACCAAGCACGGCACCGTCCAGCGGCTACGCGGCGAGGGGCCGGCGCGGCTCGGTGGCGGATCGAAGCCGCCGCGCGGAGACATCCACTACCGCTTCGTGATCGAGGTTCCGGAGCCGTCGACCGACGAGCAGCGGGACGCCGTCCACCAGTTCGGCGATCTCTTTCCGGCGGCCGGCCGTGAGAGGCTGTTCCGCGAGTCCTGATGTCGACCCCGCGCCGCAACCAGACCGAGACGCGCGTCACGACGACGATCGAGGTCGACGCCGATCGCGGCGTGTTCATGATCTCGGTCGCCGCCGAGCTGGCCGAGATGCACCCGCAGACCCTGCGGATGTACGAGTCGCGCGGCCTGATCGAGCCCAAGCGCTCGCCCAAGGGCACGCGGCTCTACTCGCACAGCGACGTCGAGCGGCTGCGGCGGATCCAGGAGATGACCGGCGACCTCGGCCTCAACCTTGCTGGCGTCGAGCGGGTGCTCGACCTGGAGCGCGAGCTGGAGCAGGAGAAGCGCCGCTACGCCGAGGCGACCGCGCGGCTCGAGCGGCTACAGCGCGAGACGGTCGAGATGCGCGACCAGCTCCGGGCCGAGATGCAGGCCCAGATCGACGCGCTGCGCCAGCGCAACGAGGTGGTGCTGTTCCGGGGCAGCCGCAGCACCGATCTGGTGCGGGTCACGCCCCCGCGGCGGCGCGGATGACGGCGCCCCCGCGCCCGAGTCGGCTGCCCGTCGGCGCGACCGTGGACCGTGGCTTCGCGCTGCTCGGACGCCAGGCCCGGCCGATCGTGCTGCCCGCGCTGCTGCTGCACGTGATCGCCCTGATCGCGGTGGTGCTGCTGACGCTGGCCGGCCTGCTGCTGCTCGGCGAGATCGAGACCACCTCCGAGCAGGTCCGCGAGTCGACGTTCTTCGGCGACAGCACGCTCGAGACCCGCGAGGTCGCGTCGCTGACCGACGGACAGTGGACGACCTTCGCGATCCTGGCGGCGCTCGGCGGGCTGATCGTGACCTGGTTCGCGACCGCGGCCTACGCGGCGATGATCCTCGCCGCGCGCCGGGCCGACGCGAGCGCGGAGCCGTTGCCGTCGGGCGCTGCGCTGCGCGAGAGCCTGCGGGCCACGCCCCGGCTGTTCGGCCTGACCCTGATCGCGCTGGTCGTGCTCGCCGTGGCGGGCGTGATCGGCTGGTTCGTCGCCCGCGGGCTCTACCGGGCGGGGGGCCTGCCGCTGATGGGCCTCGGCGGCCTAGCGGGGCTCGCCCTGGTGCTCGTCGTCGGCGTGCGGCTGCTGCTGGTGCCGGTGGTGGCGCTGGTCGAGCAGCTCGGCGTGGCGTCGTTCGCGCGGACCTGGCGGCTGACCGCCGGCGCGTTCTGGCCGCTGCTCGGACTGGCGCTGCTGCTGATGGTCGTGGTGACCGCGGTCTACGTCGTGGTGACGCTGCTGCTGGAGGCGCTGTTCGGTCTGCTCAACGCGCTCGACACCGCCTTCGGCTCATGGCTGCTGCTCCCCTACGCCGCGCTGGTCCTGGTGCTGAGCGTGGTCTACGCCGCGGCGTTCCTGGCCCCGCTGGTGGTCGCTCACCGCTCGCTGGCGGAGGAGCGCGCCGGAGCGGGCGGAGAGGCCGGGTCCCCGCCGCTGGGCGGCACGGACCGCGCCCCGGCCATCGCGGACCGTCGCTCCGCGTAGGCCGCGGCGCCGACCACGGCCAGCGCCACCGCGCCGCCCCAGGCCCAGCCAGCGAGAACGTCGGTCGGGCTGTGGACGGCCAGGATCACCCGCGTGATCCCGATCGCCAGGGCCAGCACGACCAGGATCAGCGAGGGCCAGCGGCGGTGGGGGCGTGCCCACAGCCAGAGCACCAGGGCGAGCGCGATCCAGGCGCTGGCGGACTGCGCGGCGTGGCCGGAGGGGAACCCGCGCGAGAGCTCGGTCGTCACGCGCAGCTCGGCCGGGGGACGCGGGCGGTCGACGATCGCCTTCAGCAGCGGGTTCAGTCCGCCGCCGATCGCGAGCGCGAGCGGCGGAAGCAGCGCGGCCCGCGGGGGAAGGACCCCGCGCCACGCCAGGCCGACGCAGATCACGATCAGGATCGCGGCGAGGATCACGCCGTGGCCGAGCAGTGTGACGGCGCGCGCGACATCGACCAGCCACGCCGGCCGGTGCTGAGCGGTCCACTCGATCGCCGAGGCGTCGGCCCGGGTGATCGCGTTGTCGCCCGCGACCAGCAAGGCGAGTCCCGCCACGCTCGCGAGCAGCGCGGCCACGACCACCGGCCACGGCGGACCGGGGGCTCGGAAGCCGACAGGCTCGGGGCGGATCGCGGGGTCCTCCGGCACGTGCTCTGCACCCTACGTGACGCCGTGTGCGCACCGCACGCTTGACATCAGTTGGCCAGGAGGTCAAAATCTCAGTCAAAGCGACTAAGATATTGGCCCGCCGGGGACCCATCCGCGAGCGTAGCCTGTAGTGACGTCGCACCAGCTTCCTCCCGAAAGGTGACGACCATGCAGCCCGACCGCTTCACAATCAAGACGCAAGAGGCCATCTCGGCGGCGAGTCAGCTCGCCGAGCGCCACCGCAATCCCCAGATCGGCCCCGAGCACCTGTTGCTCGCGCTGATCGACCAGGAGGGCGGACTGACGGGGTCGGTGCTCAAGAAGCTCGGCGTCCCCGTGGACCAGATTCGCCGGGCCGCGCAGGCCGCGGTCGACGGCCTGCCGACGGTGACCGGCGGGGGTCAGGCGTCCGGTCCTTCGAGCGAGCTCATCGCCGTGTTGCGGGCCGGCGAGGAGCAGCTACGCACGCTCGGCGACGAGTACCTGTCGACCGAGCACCTGTTGCTGGCGCTCGCCGCCCACGACTCCAAGGCCGGCGAGGCGCTGCGCGGGGTCGGGGCGACCGGCGAGGCGCTGCTCGAGGCGGTCAGCGAGGTCCGCGGCGGCCACCAGGTGACCGACCAGAACCCCGAGGACAAGTTCGAGGCGCTGGAGAAGTACGGTCAGGACCTGACCGAGGCGGCCCGCGAGGGCAAGCTCGACCCGGTGATCGGTCGCGACGAGGAGATCCGTCGCGTGATCCAGGTGCTCAGCCGCCGGCGCAAGAACAACCCGGTGCTGATCGGCGAGCCGGGCGTCGGCAAGACCGCGATCGCCGAGGGGCTGGCCCAGCGGATCGTCGACGGCGACGTCCCCGAGTCGCTGCGCGACCGCCGCGTGATCTCGCTCGACATGGGCACGATGATCGCCGGCGCCAAGTACCGCGGCGAGTTCGAGGACCGGCTGAAGGCGGTGCTCAAGGAGGTCTCCGACGCCAAGGGCCAGATCGTCCTGTTCCTCGACGAGCTGCACACGATCGTCGGAGCCGGGGCCAGCGAGGGCGCGGTCGACGCGGCCAACCTGCTCAAGCCGATGCTCGCCCGCGGCGAGCTGCGGGCCGTGGGCGCCACGACGCTCGACGAGTACCGCAAGTACATCGAGAAGGACGCCGCGCTGGAGCGCCGGTTCCAGCCCGTGCTCGTGGACGAGCCGACCGTCGAGGACACGATCGCGATCCTCCGCGGGCTCAAGGACAAGTACGAGACGCACCACAACGTCCAGATCCAGGACGCCGCGCTGATCGCGGCGGCGACCCTGTCGCACCGCCACATCGCCGACCGGCAGCTCCCCGACAAGGCGATCGACCTGATCGACGAGGCCGCGTCGCGGCTGAAGATCGAGATCGACTCCAAGCCGACCGAGATCGACGAGGTCGACCGTCGGATCATCCAGCTCGAGATCGAGCGGATGTCGCTGGAGAAGGAGGACGACGAGGCGTCGAAGGCCCGCCTGGAGGCGCTCGACCGCGACCTCGCCGACGAGCGCGAGCGCTCGGCTGGGATGACGGCCGAGTGGCAGCGCGAGAAGGAGTCGGTCGACCAGGTCGGCCGGGCCAAGGAGGAACTCGACCAGAAGCGCGGCGAGGCGGAGCGCGCCCAGCGCGCCGGCGACCTGCAGCGCGCGGGCGAGCTGACCTACGGCGAGATCCCCGAGCTCGAGCGGAAGATCGCGGAGATGGAGGCGCAGGCCGCCGAGGTCGACCAGGGGGAGTTCAGGTTCCTCGAGAACAAGGTCACGGCCGAGCACATCGCCGAGGTCGTCGGCAACTGGACCGGCATCCCCGTCGCCCGCCTGCTGGAGGGCGAGGTCGAGAAGCTCGTCCACATGGAGGACCGGCTGCACGACCGGGTGATCGGTCAGGGCGAAGCCGTCGACGCGGTCTCGTCCGCGATCCGTCGGAGCCGCGCCGGCCTGGGCGACCCGGACCGGCCGATCGGCTCGTTCCTCTTCCTCGGCCCGACGGGCGTCGGCAAGACGGAGCTGGCGCGGTCGCTGGCGGACTTCCTGTTCGATTCGACCGACGCGATGATCCGGATCGACATGTCGGAGTACATGGAGAAGCACGCGGTCTCGCGACTGGTCGGTGCTCCTCCCGGCTACGTCGGCTACGACGAGGGCGGGCAGCTCACCGAGGCCGTGCGCCGCAAGCCGTACTCGGTCGTGCTGCTCGACGAGGTCGAGAAGGCCCATCCGGACGTCTTCAACATCCTGCTGCAGCTCCTCGACGACGGGCGGCTGACCGACGGCCACGGCCGGACGGTCGACTTCACCAACACGGTGCTGATCCTCACGTCGAACATTCCCGGGGGCCGGGCGGGGGCGGAGGCGACGTTCCGCCCGGAGTTCATCAACCGGCTCGACGACATCATCGAGTTCCACAGCCTCGACCGCTCGCAGCTCGGCCGGATCGTGACGATCCAGGTCCAGCGCGTGATCGACCGGGCGGCGGAGCGCGGCATCGGGATCGAGCTCACCGACGAGGCGGCGGAGCTGCTGGGCAACCTCGGCTACGACCCGACCTACGGCGCGCGGCCGCTGAAGCGGACGATCCAGACCCACCTGACCGACCGGCTGGCGCTGGCGATGCTGAAGGGCGACGTCCAGGACGGCGACACGGTCCAGGTCGGCGCGGCCGACGGCGAGATCACGCTCGACGTCGCCGGGAAGACGGTCGCGGTCTGAGGCAGCACGGGCGGCGGGGCGGTCAGCGCTCCGCCGCTGCGGGCTCTATCCGAACAGGTCGGCGACCGGCGTCGCGAAGCCCGGCAGCAGTGAGCTCATCAGCGTCTCGTCCTCGCCGACCTCGGCGGTGACGTCGAACGTCGCGGAGCCGGCGGACCGACAGAAGACGAGCACCGTGCGGGCCGGCGGGTCGACGAGCCACAGCTCGCGAACTCCGTCGCGCTCGTAGATGACCTTCTTGCGACCGACGTCGCGGTGCCACGTCGACGGCGACCGGACTTCG
Organism: Patulibacter sp.; assembly: GCA_015478825.1. Classification (GTDB taxonomy): domain Bacteria; phylum Actinomycetota; class Thermoleophilia; order Solirubrobacterales; family Solirubrobacteraceae; genus Patulibacter. The sequence continues at coordinate 5,872 of JADMKN010000278.1, forward strand.
ACCACCAGATCCCCGAGCGGCCACGGCGGCTCGGTCATCCCTGGCAACTCGCGGCCTTCGGCGTACCACTGCACGTCCGGGGCCAACACGGTCCAGTGGTCGACCCAGGTATCGATATCGAGGGTCACTCGCCCGCGGCCGGGTTGCTCGCGGCTCCACAGTCGAAGGTGACTAGCGACTTCGAGCACCGCATGCTGATGCAGCGGCGTCGGCTTCGACAGCACCACTTCACCGTCGACCAGCTCGAACCGGGTGTTGTCCTCCCGCTCCGGCAGGGCCAGGAACTCCTCGGCGGTCATCCGTTGCGGTGCGACGGAGGGCATGGCGTGCATCGTACGTCTCCTCGGTGCGGGTGTCCATGCAGACAGGACCTCGCAGTGACCTGGGGTTCGCCCCCTGCCTTCGTGCCATCTCTGCGCGTCGTGGCGGTGTGGCGGCGGCTGTCCGTCCGGGCTTGCCGTCGTTGCCTATGCAATGCTTAGGCAATGAGCGAGCCAGCGGACCTGTCGGTGGGCGAAGCGGCGGCGGCGCTCGGCGTCAGCACCGACACGGTGCGGCGCTGGGACGCGTCGGGGCGGATCCGCACCACGCGCGACAAGGGCAACCGGCGGCGGGTCCCGCAGAGCGAGATCACCCGCCTGGTCGGCAGCCCGCCGCGGCACACGGTCGGGGACCGTCTGTCGACCCGCAACCGCTTCCCCGGCACGGTGCTCTCCGTCCAGGTCGACGGGATCATGGCGATCGTCGAGATCGAGGCCGGGCCCCACCGGGTCACGTCGGTGATCACCCGCGACGCGGTCGAGGAGCTCCGGCTGGCGCCCGGCGTGCCGGCGACGGCGATGGTCAAGTCGACCTCGGTGATGATCGAGCGCGGGGCGTAGCGACGGTGCGCGGCGATCGGCCGATGCGGACGACGATCCGAACCACGCCGCGGCCGACGCGGACATCGGTGCGGACGGCGCCCCGGCGTGCGCTGATCGGGGCCGCGCTCGCGGGCGGCCTGGTGCTGGCCGGGTGCGGCGCGGGCTCCGGCGACGATCCGACGCCCGGCACGGTGGTGTCCGTCGAGCGGCCGACGCTGACCGTGCTGGCGGCGGCGTCGCTGACCGACGCCCTGACGTCGTGCACGAAGGACTACGGTCCGGCCCGCGTGCGGCTGTCGTTCGGCGGGTCCGACGAGCTGGCGGCCCAGATCCGCCGCGGGTTCGGTGTCGACCTGTTCGCGGCCGCGAACGCCACGCTGCCGGCGCAGATGCACGACGAGGGCACGGCCGAGACGCCGGTCGGCTTCGCCGCCAACGAGCTGGTGCTCGCGGTTCCGGCGGAGGATGCGAAGCTCGCGGGCCTCGACGACCTGGTCCGCGACGACGCGCTGCAGCTTGCGGTCGGGTCGCCGTCGGCGCCGGTCGGCCGCTACACCCGAGCTGCGCTGGGCCGCCTGCCGGAGCCGCGGCGACGCGCGATCCTCGACCGGGTTCGCACCGAGGAGCCGGACGTCAAGAGCGTGCTGGCGAAGCTCCAGCGCGGCGTGGTCGACGCGGCGTTCGTCTACCGGACCGACGTGCGGGCGACGAAGGGCGCGGTGCGGGCGATCGCCCTGCCGGAGGCGGCGCGGCCGACCATCGCCTACGACGCCGCGGTGATCGGCGGCGGCCAGCGGGAGGCCGCCGCGGCGCTGCTCGAGGACCTGCGGTCGGGAGCGTGTCAGGCCGCCCTGCGCGCGGCGGGATTCCGGGCGCCGGCCGAGGACTGATCCGTGCGGCGCCCGACCGTCTTCGCGGTGCTCTGCGGGCTGGCGCTGCTGGTCGTCCTGCTGCTGCTGGCGCTGCCGATCGTCGCGATCCTGACCGACGCCCGCCCGTCCGCGCTGGGGGCGAGCCTGCGGACGTCGGAGAGCCTGACCGCGCTCGGGCTCAGCTTCGCCGGCGCGGGCGTCGCGGTCGTCCTGGTCGTCGCGCTCGGGACGCCGGCCGCCTACCTGCTGGCGACGACGCGGTTCCCCGGGCGGACGGTGATGATCACGCTGCTGGAGCTGCCGATGGTGCTGCCCCCCGCGGTCGCGGGGATCGGCCTGCTGGCGGCGTTCGGGCCGCAGGGGCTGTTCGGGGGAGCCCTCGCCGACGCGGGGATCAGCCTGCCGTTCACCTTCGCCGCGGTGGTGATCGCGTTGGCCTTCGTCGCCGGGCCGTTCCATCTCCGTCAGGCCCACAGCGCGTTCGCGGCGCTCGATCCGGCGCTGCTCGACGCGGCGCGCACGAGCGGCGCGCGAGAGAGCGGGGTCTTCCTGCGGGTGGCGGTGCCGCTGGCGGCGGGTGGGCTGGGCGCGGGCGCCACGCTGACCTTCGCCCGGGCGCTCGGCGAGTTCGGCGCGACGTTGATGTTCGCGGGGTCGCTGGCCGCCGTCACGCGGACCGCCTCGCTGGAGATCTACGCGCGATTCGGGACGGACTTCCCCGGGGCGCTGGCGCTCTCGGCGGTGCTGGTCGCGGTCTCCGCGGCGCTGCTGCTGGCGGCCCGGTTGATGCTCGGACGCGGAGAGGATCGCCGTGCTGCGGGTTGACGCGCGGATCGCACGACCCGGACTCGACCTGGACGTGCGGCTGGACGTCGGGCCCGGCGAGATCGTCGTCGTCGCCGGCCCCTCGGGCGCCGGCAAGACGACGATCGTGCGGGCGATCGCCGGGCTGCTGCGTCCGCGCTGGGGCACGGTCGCCTGTGCGGATGAAGTGTGGTTCGCCGCACCGACACCGACGCCGGGGGAGCCCGCTCCGCGGCGTGTCGACCGGCGGCCGCGCGACCGGCGGATCGGGCTGGTGGTTCAGGAGGGCGCGCTGCTCCCGCACCTCAGCGCGTGGCGCAACGTGGCCTTCGCGATCGACGACCGGCCGCGCGGAGCGCGTCGGGAGCGCGCGTTCGAGCTGCTGGACGCGCTCGGCGTGGCGTCGCGAGCCGACGCCCGGCCGGCCGCGCTGTCCGGCGGGGAGCGGCAGCGGGTCGCGCTCGCCCGGGCGCTGGCGCGGCGGCCGACCGCGCTGCTGCTCGACGAGCCGTTCTCGGCGCTCGACCGGGCGACGCGGCGGATCGCGATCGGCGCGGTGGTCGCGACGGCGGCGGAGCAGCGGATCCCCACCCTGGTGGTGAGCCACGACGATGAGGACGCCGCGCGCCTCGGGGCCCGGACGCTCATCCTGCGTGACGGCCGACTGCGGTCGACGGCCGCGGTCGACCAGCAGGCGGCCGCGGGACCGACCGCGGCAATCTAGGACGTCGATGCGCGCGTTGGCAGCCGAGATCGAGCGGTGGGGGGCTGCGGGCGAGCGGGTCGCGCTGGCCACGGTCGTGGCGACCCGGCGCTCGGCCCCGCGGCCGGTCGGGACGAAGCTCGTCGTGGCGGAGTCCGGCGAGGTCGCGGGCTCGGTCTCCGGCGGGTGCGTCGAGGTCGACGTCTGCCGGGCGGCCGAGGAGGTGCTGCGCGGCGCGCCGCCGCGGCTGCAGACCTACGGGATCAGCGACGACGACGCGTTCGACGTCGGGTTGCCGTGCGGCGGCGAGATCGACGTCTTCGTCGAGGCGCTGCCGTCGTCTGGTGCGGGCGGGCTGACCGCCGAGCGGGTCGCCGCCTTCGAGGCGTCGGGACGCCGCGGCGTGGTGCTGACGGTGCTCGAGGGCCCGGCCGTCGCCCGCAAGGCGCTGGCGCCGCTCGACCCGGACGACGCGGATGCGGACCCGCTGGCGGCCGTCGAGGGC
>JADMKN010000279.1 GCA_015478825.1 Patulibacter sp.
CCGGGCGGCCTGAACCCCAAGACCAAAACTGTCACCTCAAGGTGCAGCAGACCCTCGAGGACAATCGGAAGCTTTCAGCGTACCTCGCTGGGACAGCTCAGGATTGGCCCTCGGGGCAGCTTGGCGACCGCGCTTTCGTCTTCGACGATCATCTCGAAACCCACCTCGCGACACACTGGACCGAGTTCACAGTCGTCAAGAAGACCCTTATTGCTTCAGGGCAGTGCACGGACGGCAAGAGCGCGGCGACCTACAGGCTGACCGCGAAGACGGCGGCTAACCCTTGTCCGCAGCTCGTCAGAATCATCGAGACCGTAAAGGTGCTCGCGCAGCCGTCAGACTTCGCGCGCTAGTCGACGAACTCACGTTCGACTACGTCCACGCCATGTGCGAGCATGTGTTCGGGTGTGGCGGTCGCACCCGGTCGTGCCGTTGAGCGGCCCAAACGAGGAAACGGAAAGGCGTGATCGATATGGCAAAGGCCAAGCCCGTCAAGGTCGCACGTTCCGCGATCAGCGGACGTTTCGTCACGCAGGCGCACGCCAAGCGCAGCCCCAAGACGACCGTCGTCAGCACGGTCAAGAAGGGGAAGAAGTAGGCAGGTCGGGCGGTGGTCAGCGTGCCACCGCCCGATGAGCCCAGCTGAGCGGCGCTCCTCACCGCAACCCGTACACTCCGCGCGCGGTACGAACAACTGGCAAGCGATCGTCCCGACACGAGACCGACAGGAAGCTCGCCACCGTATCCCGCGATGTTCTTTGCCCGAGCGTTCGACCGACTCGGGCGTGAATCTCAGCGACCGCCAGTGCTTCGCCGGCAGAGCGCAGAACCTCGAGCACTGCCTGCTGCACCGCACCGTGAGGCAGGCGCAGCGCCGGACGGTGCTGGTCTGTATCGGGCATCGCTGTCAGCGCCCGACCCCGCGCCTCGCTCGCTCGCTCAATACGCCGCACCGCGCCGTCAGTTTTCGAAAGTGCACGCAACAGGCGCACCATACGCAGGACGTTCAAACCTTCACGCCCCTTACCGGGCGGGGAGGCTTGAACGGCAGGAGAGGCCCCCGTTGGGCCAGCGGAAACGCTGGCCAGGACGGGGGCCTCTTCGCTTTCCAAGTCGTCCTCCAGCGGCCCGGTCACGGCGCCGCCCGCTTGCCGGGCGAGACCGCGCCGCATTCGTAGGCGAGGATCACGGCGTGGATCCGGTCGCGGGCGTCGAGCTTCGTCAGCACGTTGCGGACGTGGCTCTTGACGGTCGTCTCCTCGACGGTCAGCGCGGCCGCGATCTCGCGGTTGGAGCGCCCTTGGGCGATGAGCAGGAACACCTCGAGCTCGCGTGGCGTGAGGTCGGCAAGCCGGGGATCCGGGGAAGAGCTCAGGATCGGCTGCTCGACCACCCGCTCGATCACGCGTCGGGTCACCGCGGGCGAGAGCAGCGCGTCGCCGAGGGCGACGACATGGATCGCGCGCAGCAGATCCTCGGGGGTGCTGCGCTTGAGCAGGAAGCCGCTGGCGCCAGCGCGCAGCGCGCCGACGACGTACTCGTCCTCGTCGAAGGTCGTGAGGATCAGCACGCGAGCGTCGGGCACCCGCGCGATCAGCTCGCGGGTCGCGGTGATGCCGTCCATCTCGGGCATCCGGACGTCCATCAGCACGACATCGGGGTGGTGGTGCGGCGCGCGGCGCAGCGCGACGTCGCCGTCCTCCGCCTCGGCGACGACGTCGAGCGTCGGGTCGCTGGAGAGGATCAGGCGCAGCCCGCGGCGGACCAGGTCGTCGTCGTCGACCAGCATCACGCGGATCGGGCCGTTCGCGTCGGTCACGGCGTCCTCGAACCGTGGGGCAGCGTCGCGCGGACCTCGAAGCGGTCACCGACGCGGCGGGCGTCCAGCGTGCCGCCGAGCAGCGCGGCGCGCTCGCGCATCCCGGTCAGGCCGAGGCCGCCCGTGGTCCGCGCCGTCGCGCCGTCGGCGACGGGGTTGGCCACCGTGAGCGTCAGCACGCCGTCGCGACACTCGAGCGTCAGTTCGGCGGCGCCGGTTCCGTGGCGCGCGGCGTTGGTCATCGCCTCCTGGGCGATGCGATAGGCGGCGCGATCGATCGGTGGCGGCAACCGCAGCTCAGGGCCCGTGCGGTCGCGCAGCGAGAAGTCCAAGCCGGCGGCCCGGTGGCGCTCGACGAGCGCGGCGATGCGGTCGATGCCGGGCAACGGCTCCAGGTCGGCTGGCGCGCCATCGCGCAGTCCGCCCAGGATCGCGTCGAAGTCCTCCATGGTCTCGCGCGCAATCGCCTCGATGGTCGCAATCGCCTCGCGGCTGCGCTCCGGTTGACTGTCCTGGACGAGCCGCGCCGCTCCGGCTTGGATGAGGATCGAGTTGATCGCGTGTCCGGCCGAGTCGTGCAACTCGCGAGCGATCCGCGTTCGCTCCTCGGCGACGGCGAGACGCTGCTCCCGCGCGGTGCGCTCCCGCTCTTGCCCGGCCCGCTCGCGCTCCTGCGCCGCCCGCTGCCGCGCCAGGCGGCGACGATCGCTGACGAGCCAGCCGCCCGCCCACAGGAGCGCGGTGATCGCGTACTCGCCCGGCTCGGGTCCGAAGCGCGCCCAGGCCACCGCGACGAACGCCGCGAAGGTGGCGATGCAGACGATCAGGATCAAGACGGCGTCCTGCCTCCGGTCGCGCTCGGCGAGCGCGGCGAGAACGATCGCCGGAGCGGGCGCGGTCAGCACCGCGTAGTCGAGCGCGACGAGGGCCACCGTGGCGCCGAGGACCGCCACCAGCGCCGCTCGCGGCGCCCGGTGACGCGCCAGCAGCGGGAGCGCGGCGAGCAGGCAGAGGGCCACACCGACCATGTCGGCTCCGCGCGCTTCTCCGGCCTCCGCGCCGAACGCCTGGCTGGTCATCTGCACGACCGAGAATCCGAGCACCGCCGCCGTGAGCGCCGCGTCGAGCGCGAGTTGGCGCGCGCTCGGCGCGGACCTGATCGTCGACACGACGCGGAGCCTAACGGCGTGCCCCGTGCCCGGACACCTCCCACGGCAGGAGGCGTCTCCTCCCGCGGGAGGAGACGGAGGATCCGTCGAGCGGACGTTTTGCGCGGACCGTGGCCGACCTAGCGTTCCCGGTCATGCGCACGACACCAACCTCCGCCCCGCCGGTCGACCGTACCGGGCGCTGGCTCGCCAGCCTCACCCGCTGGGTGCTCGCCCACAAGCGCCTGGTCGCGGTCGGCTGGATCGCGCTCACCCTGGCCGGCTTCTACGGCGCGACGCAGGTCACCGACGCCCTCAACGAGGACTTCGCGATGCCCAACAGCGCGAGCACCCTCACGAACGAGCGGATCGTCAGTCACTTCGACTCGGGGGGCGGAACCCCGCCGCTCGTCGCCGTCGTCGCGCTGCCACCCGGAACGACGGTCAGCGCTCCGGCGGTCCGCGCCGACCTGCGGGCTCTCGAGCAGGACCTCGCGCGCGCCGTCCCCGGCGCTCGCATCGCGTCCTTCGGCTCCACACCCGAGCCGGCCTACGTCTCCGACGACGGCCGCACCACGTTCGCGATCGTGCATCCGTCGTCGACCGCGGTCGACGGCGGCGGGCCGAGCGGGAACGAGATCGACGACGCGACGCTGGCCCGCGCGGAGCACGCCGCCGCTGGCGCGCGCGTGGCTGGCGCCGAGGTACGGCTCACGGGCGCCGCGTTGCTGGCCCGCGAGGCGCCAGGCGAGGGCGGCGGTCCCGGCTTCCTGAACGAGACGCTGATCGCCGGCGTCGGGGCGCTGATCGTGCTGGTGTTCGTCTTCGCGTCCGCACTCGCCCTCGTGCCGCTGCTGATGGCGTTCGTCGCGATCCCGGTCACGCTGCTGGCCGTCTGGGGGCTCACCGCGGTGACCGAGGTCAACTTCGTCGTCGTCTTCCTCGTCTCGTTGATCGGCCTCGGCGTCGCGATCGACTACGCGCTCCTGGTCGTCATGCGCTGGCGTGAGGAACGAGAACGCGGGCGAAGCAACGAGCAGGCGATCGTGCACGCCGCCGGGACCGCCGGGCGCGCCGTGGTGTTCAGCGGCACCACCGTGGCGGTCGGACTGCTCTCGGCGCTCGTGCTGCCGGTGCCGTTCCTGCGCTCGATGGGCTACGGCGGCCTGCTCATCCCGCTCGCGTCCGTTGCCGTCGCGCTGACGCTGCTGCCCGTCGTGCTCGCGACGGTCGGGCCGGTCGCCGACGCCCGCCGGCTGCGCCGCACCGACCGCGCCGAGCGGCACTGGGCCGCCTGGGCGCGCCTGGTCATCCGCCACCGCGTCGCCGCCGCGCTCGGCGGCGCGGCCGTGCTCGTCGCGCTCTGCATCGTCGCGCAGGGCATGCTGCTCGGCAGCCCTGAAGCACGGTCGCTCGGCGGCGCCGGCGCCCCGAAGGCCGCGCTCGAGCAGCTCGATCGCTCGGGCATCGGCGCCGCGCCGCTCGCGCCGATCGAAGTCCTCACCCCGGCCGCCCGTGCGGCCGACACCGCGGCCCGCCTGGCGGCGGTCGATGGCGTCCGCGCCGCCAGCGCACCGCGCGGCGCGTGGCGCGCCGATGGTCACGCGGTCGTGGAAGTCCTCCCCCGTAGCGACCCCAACTCGCCGGCCGGACGCGAGGTGATCGACGCTGTGCGCGTCGCCGCCAGCGCGCTGCCTGCGACGACGGTCGGCGGAGGAACCGCGGAGACGATGGACTTCGTCGACGGGGTCTACGGCTCGTTCCCGCTGATGCTCGCGCTGATCTCGGTCGTCACGTTCGTGCTGCTGGCACGCGCGTTCCGTTCGATCGTGCTGCCCGCGAAGGCGATCGCGATGAACCTGCTGTCGGTCTTTGCGACCTGGGGCGTGATGACGCTCGTCTGGCAGCACGGGGTCGGCACCGAGCTGCTGTTCGGCGTCGGCCCCTCCGGAGCGGTGCTGTCGTGGGCGCCGGTGATCGTGTTCGCGTTCATCTACGGGCTCTCGATGGACTACGAGGTGTTCATCCTCTCCAGGATGCGCGAAGAGTACGACCGCACCGGCTCCACCGACGAGGCGGTCGTGCGCGGGATGGCCGGCACCGGGCGGCTCGTGACCAGCGCGGCGCTGATCGTCTTCCTCGCGTTCGCCTCGATGGCGACCGCCGGCGACACCGACCTGCAGGTGCTCGCCACCGGACTCGCCGCAGGCGTCCTGATCGACGCGCTCGTCGTGCGCTCGCTGCTCGTCCCCGCCACCGTCTCGTGGCTCGGCCGCTGAAACTGGTGGATGCCCGAACGCGGCCGGCGGCTGCTGCGACTGCCCGCGGTCACGCCGGCTCCCGAGTCATGAGCACCAGCTCAGCTCGGGAACCCGGCGACAAGCACGAGGCGTTGGTTGCCGTCGCTCGAGCAGGACGGCACGGCTCGCGACCCCGGCGCGGTCGCGGTCGCGGACCGTCGCGCAGGTCAGCGCCGCCGGACCTTGACCGTCCGGACGACCTTGCGATCGCGGTGGCCGGACGCGCTCGCGGTCACCTCCACGCGGATCGCGACCGTCCGGCGGGATCGACCGATTGCCCGTCGCGCCGTCGTGCTCAGGCGGACCGAGAGCGTGCGGGCCCGACCGGCCCGGGTCGTCCGCACGGTGCCCTTCCCGACGTTCACCGTCTTGCTCTTGCCGCGGACCCGCAGGCCCAGGCGGCGCGCCGTCGTCCTGCTCACCGTCGCCCGAGCCCGGCAGCGACCCGCGGGCGTCGTGGTGCACTTCACGCGCACCTTGCCCGTGCGCCGCACCTGCGCGGTGGTCTGGCGAGGCGCCGAGAGTCGGGCCCTGCTGGCGGGGCGCGGGTCCGCCGCGCCGCCGACGGTCGACCCGCCACCACCGGCGCCGCCGCCCGCGCCGGCCCCACCACCGCCTCCGCCCGGAGGACATCCGCCGGCCTGGCGAGAAGCGGCACGGCCCCCGGCGACGGGGCAGGACTCGTCCCCGAACCCGTCCCCGTTCGCGTCGGGCTCGTAGTCGCCGTCGATCACCGCGAACCCAGCCAGCGTCGGCCCCGCCAGGGCCTGGCCCCCGGCGCGGATCGCCGGGCCGAACGACATCGTTCCCGCCCCGCCCGAGGCGGTGTGCAGCGGGAGGGTGCTCTGCAACGTCAGCGGCGAGATCCCCAGGTAGTCGACGACCTCGATCGGCTCACCCTCGACGAGGTCCACCGTGTTCTTGACGGGCAGCCGCACGGGGATCGTCGTGACCGTGTTCGGCGCCGGCGTGAAGACCTGGCTCTCGACCGGGACGGTGCAGCAGATCGCTCCGGACGGATTGGTCACGCCGCCGGCCTGGGAACGCAGCACGCGCACGACGCTGAACACCATCGGGCCCGTCCGCGGACCGGTCCGCACCCGAGCCCGCACGATCACCCACTGCCCGCGAGGGGTCTGCGACGTCGCCCCACCGGGCATCGCCGCGCTCATCAGCGTGCACGAGGGCGGCACGCCCGTCGTGGGCCGCAACGGCGGGAGCACCAGCGCTTCGCAGCCCTCCGCCCCCGGCGTGTCGACGGGAGCGTTCATCGGCGCCCCGACGCGCACCGCGCCGCTCGCGGGCACGGCCCCCGCCAGGGCGGCCACCAGCGCGAGCACGACCACCAACCCACGGCGCCCCGTCGCATTCATCCCTGGACGGGACCCGTCCGATCCGCTCGACATCGCGCGAGCATACTACGCACGCAACCGGGCGAGCGCCGGCTGTCGACCTCGCTACTCGATCCCGTTCAGCAGGTCCGACGCCGGGATCTCCAGCCCGCGCGCGAGCTTGGCGATCGTCTCCAGGCGGGGATCGCGACCGGCGCGCTCGAGCAGGCTGACCTCGGTGCGGTGCAATCCGACCGCGAAGCCGAGGGCCTCCTGCGTGAGGCCGCTGCGCTGACGGGCCGCGAGCAGATTGGCGGCGAACTGCTGACGAGGTTCCAAGGCGCTTCATCGTGCGCCGCTGCGGACAATAGTTCCACAGACAAAAGCTCGCGCGACCACGTCGGGACCCTGCCCGCCTCCCCGGCGCCCACGCCGAGGCCCGACGGACGGCCAGCGGGGCCGTCATCTTCGGGCACCCAAACTTAGGATGCCCGAATGTGTACTATCCACTTCGACTTCGGGTACCCGAAGTCTTGTGCTCAACGCAACGAAACGAGTCACCGATGCCCGTCTCCCGTACCCGCAGCCTCGCCGGCCTCCTGGCCGCGGCCGCCACCGCCGTCGCCTTCGCGATGCCAGCCACGTCCCAGGCCACGGTCCCCAGCCCGGTCACCAGCGCCACCTGGACGCTCAAGACGTCCTGGGTCGACTACCTGACCAACCCGCTGCTGAGCTTCGGGCTCGGCAACGTGACCCCGGTCGGCCCGGGCGCGCCGACGGGCACCGGCGCGACGGCGGCCAACTTCCCGTACCCGCACTACGCCTACGTCTGGTCGCCGACCAGCGACACGACCAGCGGCGGCGTCCGCACGGTCCAGTTCTCCGGCGGCATCGACTTCGACCAGCCGCTGCACGACATCGACATCAGCATCTCCGACGTCCGCGTCGAGGACGACGGCTCGACCGAGCGGCTCCGCGTCGACGCGACCTACAAGCCGTTCATGGGCTCGCCGGTGACCTTGAGCGACGTGGTCTTCGGCGAGATCGACCCCTCCACGCAGGTCATCACCCTGGAGGACGACGGCGCCGAGATCTTCAACGGCGGCACGACGCAGCGCAGCTACAAGACCGGCGACGCCTTCGGGTCGATCACCTTCCCGTAGTCCGTCATCGCGTGGGCGCGGAGCTCTCCGCGCCCACGCGGCCCCGTGCGTTCCCCGCCCTCGATGGAGAGATCATGAGACCTTCACCCCCACGCGCGCATTCCGCGCCAGACCTGCGGCTTCGACGTCACGTCGGCGTCCTCATCGCCCTCGTCGCCGGCGTGCTGCTCGCCAGCGCCGCACCGGCCTCTGCTGCCGCCTGGTCCGGCCCGACCGACGTCCCCGACGGCCCGCTCGGCGAGACGCCGGCGATCGCCGCTCGTTCGGGAGCCACGTCGGCCACGGCCGCCGACGGCACGACCTGGGTCGCCTGGGTCCAGACGGCGAGCTTCGTCAGCGGCCCGACCGACCGCGTGCGCGTCGCCCGGCGCGACGCCGACGGCGCCTGGCGCCCCCCGGTCGACGTCATCGTCGTCCCGCGCGCCGCCGGCCACACGTCGACGAAGCTCCAGTGGCCCGCGCTCGAGATCGGTCCGAGCGGCCGACCGGTCGTGCTCTGGGGCCAGGCGAAGCCCGGGGCCGCCAACAGCGACAACGTCTTCGACGCCTACGCCTCCACGCTCGACGCTTCGGGCGCGTGGAGCACCCCGCATCCGCTCGGCGACGCCGCGTTCGGGACCGGATTCGACGGCTCCTTCGTCGTCCACCGCCTGCGCAGCGGGGCCGTTGCCGCCGCGTGGCGGAGCTCGGCCACCGGCGTCCGCGCCGCGGTGCTCGGCGCCGGCGGGAGCTGGAGCGCCGCCAGCGAGCTGACGGGCACCGCGCTCGCCGCCCAACGAGACGTCGACATCGCGAGCGATGCGACCGGCCGCATCACGGTGATCTGGTCCGACGCCGGCGGCGTGACCGCCCGCACCCGCAACGAGTCCGGAAGCTGGACCCCGGCGCAGGTCGTCGACTCGACGACCACGTCCGGCAGCGCCCCGCGCATCGCCGCGGACGCCGACGGCTTCCTCGTGTCGAGCTGGTCGCCGGCCGCGGGCACGATCCGCACCGCGCACCGCACCGGCAGCCAGTCGTCGTGGACGCTCGACGACCTGGCCGCGCCCGGACAGACCAAGCAGCTCGCGCCCGACGTGGCGTTCGACGACCACGGCCGCGCCCTGCTGGCCTGGGGCGAGACGACCTTCGCCGCCGACGGGACGACCGAGGACGGCGGCCGGATCCGGACCCGCACGCTCGACCCGGACCGCGACTGGGGTGCCCCGGAGACCGTCGCCGCTCTCGGCGGGTTCCACCGCCCGTCCGCGCCCCGGGTGCTCACCGCGGCGAACGGGAGCGCGACGGTCGTCTGGACCGACGCCGTCAGCGGCCAGTCGCCGCGCTTCGCGAAGCTCAGCGCCGCCTCCCGCGACGCGGGAGACAGCTCCTGGGGACCGCCGACCGAGCTGACCAGCGACACCAACGGCTACCTCTACGTCCGCACGGGCGTTCGTGCCGACCCGCTCGGCAACGTGGTCCTGGCGCTGACGCCGATGATGTCGGCCGTGCAGCCCAACGTCACCCCGGTGCAGATCCGCGACCTGCAGGTCGTGCCGTCGACCGCGACCCGCTGGAGCGCGCGCTGGCTTCCCGGCTCGCTCAACCTCCGGACCTTCATGAACTACATCTCGTCCGATCCGGGCGGGGGCGCGCTGCCGAGCGCCGGAGCCGATCGCCCCGAGTCACGGGATCGCTACGGGTTCCGGCTCACGACCACCGACGCCTGGCGCGACGGCGTGACCGGCGAGACGGTGCTCGAGCACCACGGCACGCT
>JADMKN010000280.1 GCA_015478825.1 Patulibacter sp.
GCGGCGGGGCGACGAGCCCCGAGAGCCACAGCAGGAAGAGCTGGCGGCGGCTCGGCGCCTCCTGACCCATCCGCTCGGCCGCGGCCCGCAGGTCGCCGGAGCGGCGGTCGGCGAGCGCCAGCGACGCCTCCGCCATCCGACGGATCTGGGGACGCTCCTGCGGACGGGCCGCCGCGATCGCCTCCTGGAAGTACTTGCGGGCGGTCACGCCGTCGTACCGCTCGGCGGCGCGGCTGCCGAGGATCGCGCGGGCGACGGAGCGGTTGCGCGTCTCGCGCAGCAAGTCCTCGTCGGAGCGCTGCTCGAGCGCCTGCATCGCCTGCATGGCTCCGCGCTGCTCCAACCGAATCTGACGCTGCTGCTGCTTGGCCATTCGACCGGCGATCCTACTACCGCACGGCCGAGCTAGCGGTTCCGACCGTCCGTCCGCCATGCTTGGGGTGGATGCGGACGCTGGTCATCTCCGACTTGCACCTGGGTTCCCGGGGAAAGCGCGACGTGCTCCGTCAACCGGCGGCGCTGGAGCGCCTGGTCGACGCCCTCCGCGGGTGCGACCGCCTGGTCCTGCTCGGCGACATCGTCGAGCTGTTGGAGGGCCGGCCCGCCGGAGCGCTCTCCGACGCGATTCCCGTGCTGCGCGAGATCGGCGGCGCGATGGCCGAGGGAGAGATCCTCGTGGTCCCCGGCAACCACGACCACGCGCTGATCCGCCCCTGGTTGCGCCAGCGTCGCGCCGACGAGCTGCCGCTCGGCCCGGCGACGCAGGTGCCGCGCACCGCGACCGAGGAGCTGGCCGAGCTGACGTCGCAGCTTCACCCTCGGGGCGGCCGGGTGCGTGTGCAGTACCCCGGCGCCTGGCTCGGACCCCACGTCTTCGCCCACCACGGGCACTACCTCGATCAGCACCTCAGCTCCGCCGCGGTCGCCCGGATCACCCGGGCCGCCGCGGAGCGCGCGCTCGGGCCGGCCGACGCCTACGAGCTGCGCCGGACCACCTCGTTCGCCGCGGCGTCGCTGGTGGTCCGCGACCTGCCGGACGGCTTCGAGGAGGGGATGGAGCGGGTCGGCGGGATCGCCCGGGCGTGGGGCAAGGCCGTGCTCGGCCGCGACAGCGCGGGGACCCCGCAATCGAAGGCCCGCAACGAGCGGATCGCCGCGGTCGGCTCGGTCTGGATGGACCGCCGGCTGGAGCGCTCCGGCCTGCAGGCGATGGCCCAGGTCACGCAGGACCTGGGCGTCGTGCCGCGCGCGCGGCACGTGCTCTTCGGCCACGTGCACCGGCTCGGACCGCTCAACGCCGACGAGGGGCTCGGTAGCTGGCGGCCGGATCCCGAGGGCCCGTATCTGTGGAACAGCGGCACCTGGGTCCACGAGCCGATGCTGGTGACCAGCGAGGACCACCAGAGCCCGTTCTGGCCCGGCGGCGCGCTATTGCTCGACGGCGACCGGACCCCACAGGTCCAGCGGCTGCTCGAGGACGTGCCGTTGAGCGAGCTGCTGCCGTCGGATCCCGGTCCGCCGCCGCCGGCGGAGATCGTCTAGCCGCTCGGTGCGACGTGCCACCATGCGGGGGTGGCTTCGCCGTCCCGTCTGGACCCGCGAGAGGTCCTTGGCGTCGGTCCGCGCGCCGAGGCGGACGAGATCGCGGCCGCGTACCGGCGCGAGGCCAAGCGCTGGCACCCCGACCGCAGCGGCGACGCCGACGCGGCCGACCGGATGGCGCTCGTCAACGCGGCCTACGCCGAGCTGCGGGCGACCGCGGGCGCCCCGACGGCCGACGACGGGACGGCTCCCGGACGCTCGCCCGCCGCGCCCGCCACGCGAGCGCCGCAGACGCGACTGGACGACGCCGCGCGACGCGCGCTCGGCCCCGAGCTGGGCGGCGCGCTGGAGCCCGGCGAGCAGGTCGAGCTGGTCACGGCGACGGCGACCTGGGCCAGTCCCCAGGCCTACTTGGCGGTCACCGACCAGCGGATCGTCTGGCTGCTCGACGACGCCCCGGTCCACCGCGTGCGGTCGATCGCGCGCGGCGACGTGACGCGGGTCACCAGCCGTCCGGCCCGCTTCTGGCGCGGCGCGTCGGTGACGATCGAGGACCGCCGGGGACGGCGCCACAGCTTCGGTGAGCTTCCCGCGCCGACCGCGGCGGCGCTGGTCCGCCGAGTCTCGGCGGCACCTCAGCCGACGCCTCACGACGCCGCGGGTTAGGATCTCCGCGCTATGGACGATTGGACTTTCACGGTTGCGGTTCTGCTCGGCGTCGTCACGTTCGGGTACGGCATCAGCCTCGCCCTGGGCGTCGTCTGAACGACCCTCTCGGCCGACCGACGACGGTCGGCTGCCGGCACGGTGACCGCTAGGCTGCTGATCCGTGTCGAACTCCGCGCCTGACCCGTCCGCCGAACCGCGGCCTTCGACCCCCGCGGCGACCGGTACCGACGGTCCGGCGACCGCCGTGACCCATTCCGCCCCGCCGCCGGCGCTGATGGCGGCGATCGGCGGACCGCTCGGCCTGGCGGAGTCGGCGGTGCCCGCGGCGCTGTTCGTCGCGGTCTACACCGTGGGCGGGGAGGACGAGCGACTCGCCGCGATCGTCGCGGTCGCCGTCGCGGTGGTGCTGACCGTCGCGCGGCTCGCCCGGCGACAGTCCCCGCAGTTCGCGCTGTCGGGCCTGATTGGGATCGGATTGGCCGCCTTCATCGTCTCGCGCACCGGCAAGGCGGAGGACTTCTTCCTGCCGGGGCTGTTCTTCAACCTCGGCTACGCCGGGCTGTACCTGATCTCGATCGTGGTCCGCTGGCCGCTGATCGGCGTGCTCGTGGCGCTGATGACCCAGCAGGACTCGTCGTGGCGCAAGGACCCCGCGAAGATGCGCGCCTACACCCGCGCGAGCTGGGTCTGGGTCGGCCTGTTCTCGCTGCGCCTGCTGGTTCAGCTCCCGCTGTACCTGGCGAGTGCGCTCGTCGCGCTCGGCACCGCGCGCGTGGTGATGGGGATCCCGCTGTTCGTGCTCGGCCTCTGGCTGACGTGGCTGCTGATCCGCGACGTCACCGACCGCACGATCGGCGGCGTCGCCGCGTCCGACGACGAGCAGATCGCCGACGTCCCGGAGAGCGTCCCCGAGCGCCCCGAGACGCCGGCGCCCAAGCCGTAGGCGGGACCGCGGAGCGCCGTCAGGCGGCCGCGACCAGCAGGCCGTCGGGATCGGGCAGCACGCCCGCCGACGGGGTGGTCGCCAGGTATCCCGCCGCCAGCGCGGCGATCACCGCGTCGGTCAGCAGCTCGACCGTCGGCTCGGTCACGGAGCGCGCCTGCTCCAACGCGATCTCGAGCACCGCCGCCGCCTGAGCGAGGACGGCGTCCTCCGGCGAGTCGCCGACCGTCTGGCACGCGCTGCGGGCCAGCTCCAGCGCCTCCCGGAGATTGCTTCCACCGTTGCCCCCGTCACCGGCGATCGCGAGCTGGACCGCGTTGGACACGTACGAGGCGACCCGCTCGCCCGGCAGGAACCGCGGACCCAGGGCGTCCTTCGCCGGCGCCGGATCCCCGTCGAGCGGATCCTCGCCGCGGATGATCCGGTCGAGCTGCCCGCCGATCATCAGCTCGATCGCGGGTCGCGACATCCCGACCGCCGCCGCACAGCGCAGCGCGGCGAACGCCGAGAACAGCCCGGGCCCATAGGGCATGTCGCTGGCGTAGAGGATCCGTGCGGACGGCACCGTCGCAAAGAGCTGCAACAGGTCGCCGGGGTGCCACCACGCGGTGTCGAAGAACAGGTTGGGCAGCCGCGCCGCCGGCTCGGCGATCAGTCCGAGATCGCTGACCGCCGCGTGGGCGAGGATCAGCCGCGCGTCGGGGTACCGCTCGGCCAGCTCGACGGCGGCGAAGCCGAGCTCGGGGATCCCACGTCCGGCGTGGAACAGGACGGGCATCCGCCGCTCGGCCGCCAGCGCGACCACCCGTTCGACGTTCGGCTCGGTCAGCACGAAGGCGTCGCTGCGCGGATGCAGCTTGAACCCCCGGGCGCCGGCATCGAGGCAGCGCTCGGCCTCGGCGATCGCGTCCGGACTGCGCGGCGCGATCCGCGCCAGCGGCAGCAACCGCCCGTCCGACACCTCGCAGGCCGCGAGCACCGCGTCGTTGGCACCGCGGTAGCCGTCCGGCTCGTGCATCGCGAAGGTCAACGCCCGCTGCTGCCCGGCCGCGTCGAGTCCCGCGAGGATCTCATCCGGGGTCGCGGTCTGGCCGTCCGGGTCGTTCTGCCCGATGTGGGTGTGGGCGTCGAACCACGCCCCGGGCGGGGGCGCCTCGGAGTCGCCGCTCACCGCAATCGCGGTTGCACGGGCGAGGAACGGCAGCACGGACGGCGACGCGGGCGTGGACATCGCGGGCAAGGCTATCGGCGTGCTTCCGCGGCCCCGGTAGAAGGCCGCAACACGAACGCCGCCGCCCTTGTTATGGTCCCCGGAGCCGAATCGCCGGAACCACATTCCGGCGAGCGGGGGACCCACTCATCACTGGGGCTTATCCACCGTTCGCGGCGGAAGCGCTGCTCTTTCTGCGCTAGCCCGTCAGCTAACCCCGTAGGCCGTTGAAGGAGAACTCTGCTGTGAATCGCCTTGCCTACGGCGCCACGCTGGCGCTGATCGTGACCGCTGTGCTCGCCCCATCGGCCTCCGCCGACGTCGGAGGGGGCACCCCGATCGCCGGGGCCGCGAGCGCGGCGGCGCCGGCCGCACCCGCCCCGGCCGTCGCCCCGCAGGTCTCGACGACGCGGTCGGTCTCGCTGACCCGCCGCCAGACCCGCAGCGTGCAGCGCCGGGTCAACGTCCGCCCCGACGGCAAGATCGGCGCGAAGACCCGCAGCGCGATTCGCCGGTACCAGGCACGTCGCGACCTCAAGACGACCGGTCGCCCGAACCTCGAGACGCTGCGCACGATGCGCCTGGCGTTCGCCGACGCGATCGAACGCCGGATGTCGAAGTCGACCAGCGCGCACGCGTCCGTCCCGGACGCCACGCCGGCGGCGCTCGCCGGCGCGCTCGCCGCCACGCAGTCCGCGATCGGATCGCCGTACCGCAGCGGCGGAACGACGACCGCCGGCTTCGATTGCTCCGGCCTGATGGTCTGGGCGTTCCAGAAGGCCGGCGTCAAGCTGCCGCGCACCAGCTTCGAGCAGTACCGGCTCGGCACCGCGGTCGCCCAGGAAGAGATCCAGGTCGGCGACCTCGTCTTCTTCTCGTCCGCCGGTCCCGGCGCGTCGCACGTCGGGATCGCCACGAGTCCCACGACCGTGATCTCGGCGACCAGCTCGGGCGTCAAGCAGCACCAGGTCGACGACGGATACTGGGGCAGCCGCTACGTCGGCGCCCGGCGTATCGCGACCGCCTGATCCCGTTGCCCGGGATCCTCCCGGGCCCACAGATCGTTTGAACGGCCCCGTCGACCGCTATATGGTCGGCGGGGCCGTCGTGCGTTCCGGGACGAGCCGCCGGGAGCTCGCGGCGCCGCGGTCTGCGTGGAAGAACGCGGCGCGCTGCGCTACCCTCGAAGGTGAAGTTGACTGACTAGTCAATCTAGCCACGGAGCGTGCCATGACCACCGAACCGACCAGCGCCGAATCCCGCAAGTTCGCCGAAGAGGCGCGCGAGACCGAGTGGAAGCTCCCCAGCTTCGGCAAGGAGCTGTACCTCGGCAACTTCGACTTCGACCTGATCCATCCGCTGCCCGCGGACGATCCCGAGAAGGCCGCCAAGGGGGAGGTCTTCCTCGACAAGCTCAAGACGTTCCTCGAGACGAAGGTCGACGCGCTCCAGATCGAGCGCGACGCGAAGATCCCGGACTCCGTCGTCGACGGTCTCAAGGACCTGGGCGCGTTCGGCATGAAGGTGCCGGTCAAGTACGGCGGCCTCGGTCTCTCGCAGGTCGATTACAACCGCGCGCTCGCGATGGTCGGGACCTGGCACGGCTCGCTCGGCGCGCTGCTCTCGGCCCACCAGTCGATCGGCGTCGCCGAGCCGCTGATGCTCTTCGGATCCGAGGAGCAGAAGCAGCAATGGCTGCCGAAGGTCGCCAAGGACCACATCTCGGCCTTCCTGCTGACCGAGCCCGACGTCGGCTCGGACCCGGCCCGCGTCCAGGCCGCCGCCGTGCCGACGCCGGACGGCAGCGGCTACCGGATCACCGGCCGGAAGCTGTGGGCGACCAACGGCGCGATCGCCGACATCGTCGTGATCATGGCCAAGGTCCCCAAGAGCGACGGCCACCGCGGCGGCGTCTCGGCGTTCGTCCTCGAGTACGACTCCGAGGGCGTCAGCGTCGAGCACCGCAACCAGTTCATGGGCCTCAAGGGCATCGAGAACTCGGTCACGCTGCTGGAGGACGTCTTCGTCCCCAAGGAGAACCTGATCGGCAAGGAGGGCCAGGGCCTGAAGATCGCCCTGTCGACCCTGAACACCGGCCGCCTGGCCCTGCCCGCGATCTGCGCCGGCACCGGCAAGTGGGCCACCCGCGTGGCCCGCGAGTTCGCCAGCGAGCGCGTCCAGTGGGGCAAGCCGGTCGGCGAGCACGATCCAGTCGCCCAGAAGGTCGCCTTCATCGCCGCCACCGCCTTCGGCCTGGAGGCGCTGGTCGACGTGACCGGCCGCCTGGCCGACGAGAAGCGCAGCGACATCCGGATCGAGGCCGCCGTCGCCAAGCTCGTCGGTTCGGAGCTCGGCTGGCAGGTCACCGACGAGCTGGTCCAGATCCGCGGCGGTCGCGGCTACGAGACCGCCGAGTCGCTGAAGGCCCGCGGCGAGCGCCCGGTCCCCGTGGAGCGGGCGCTCCGCGACATGCGGATCAACCGGATCTTCGAGGGCTCGACCGAGATCATGCACCTGCAGATCGCCCGTGAGGCGGTCGACCAGCACCTGCAGATCGCCGGTGAGCTGATCGAGGGCGACGGCGGTGTAGGCGAGAAGGCCAAGCTGGCGGTCGGCGCCGGCAAGTTCTACGCCAAGTGGTTCCCGCAGCTCACCGTCGGCAAGGGCCACGACCCGCGCTCGTTCGACGAGTTCGGTCCGCTCGCCGCCGACCTGCGGTTCGTCGAGCGCAACTCGCGCAAGCTCGCCCGCCAGACGTTCTACGCGATGGGCAAGTACGGCGCCAAGCTGGAGCAGAAGGGCGCGACGCTCGGCCGGATCGTCGACATCGGCGCCGAGCTGTTCTCGATCGCCGCGGCGGTCGCGTACGCCGAGGCGCAGATCAAGGCGCACCCCGAGCGCCGCAACGAGATCCACGAGCTGGCCTCGCTGTTCAACGCCCAGGCCCGGCGCCGGACGAAGGCCCTCTTCGCGGGCCTGAGCAACAACGACGACGACGAGAACTACGCGCTCGCCCAGAAGGTGCTGAGCGGCCGCTACACGTTCCTCGAAGAGGGCATCCCGTACGCCGACGAGGACCAGGCGCTGTTCGGGGGCGACTACCGTCAGCCGCCGGCCGGCGCGGCGAAGGACCCGAAGAAGCCCGCCGCCGCGAAGGCGGAGCCGAAGGGCGACAGCAAGCCCGAGAAGGCCGCCAAGGCCTGATCCGTACGACGCGGCCCGCTTCCCGCGGGCCGCGTTTGCGATGGTGGGGGCGTGGACCTCGCCGTTGACACGACGTCGCGCTACGCCGCCGCGCGCCGGGACCCGGCCCTGGTCGTGCTCGAGGGCTTTCACGCGCTCAAGCACGCGCTGCGCTTCGGCGCCGAGGTGCTCGACGTCGTCGCCGCGGCCGATCATGCGCTCGGCGACCTGACGGCGCGACTCGCGCCCGAGCTCGCGTCGCGAATCGGCGCGCTCGTCACGACGACCGTGTCCGCAGCCGTCTTCGCGACGCTCTGCCCGCGACCGCCGCAGACCCGGGTGGTCGCGCTCGCCCGGCGGCCGCGGCACGACCCCGCCGCCGTGTTGGCGCAGCCGGGGGACGGCCCGGTGATCCTGCTGGAGGATCCGCGGACGATGAGCAACATGGGCGCTTGCGTCCGGGTCGCCGCGGCCGCCCCGGACGTGGTCGGCCTGCTGACCACGGGGGAGAGCGACCCGTGGAACCCCGCAGCGCTGCGTGGGGCCGCCGGCCTGCACTTCGCGCTTCCCGTCGCCCGGGCCACCGGAACCGAGCCGACCGACCGACCGCTGGTGGCGGTCGACCCCGACGGCGACGAGCTCGGCACGACCGCGATCCCGCCGCGGGCGTTGATCGCCTTCGGCACCGAGCGCTACGGCCTCAGCGACGCGCTGCTGGACCGCGCCGAGGTCCGACTGCGGATCCCGATGCGTCCCGGCGTGTCGAGCCTCAATCTGGCGACGTCGGTCGCGGCGGTGCTGTTCGCGCAGAGTCGAGCGTAAGGGTGCCCTACGCTAAGAAGGGTCGCCGCTTTCCGACCGACGAGGACCCGATGGCCACACCCGCCCGCCCGACACGACGCATGCTCCGGACCGAAGTGGTCGAGGTCGAGCGCCTGACGCCCCACATGTACCGCGTCGTCGTGACCGGGGACGACCTGGCGGACTTCGCGGTCGGCGACTGCACCGATCACTACGTCAAGGTGACCTTTCCCGGACCGGGCGCGACCTACCGGGCGCCGTTCGACGTCGAGCAGGTCAAGGCCGAGCATCCGAAGGCGCAGTGGCCGCGCACCCGCAGCTATACGGTCCGCGCCTGGGATCCGGCGACGCGCCGGCTGACGCTGGACTTCGTCTACCACGGGGACCTCGGCGTCGGCGGGCCGTGGGTCGCGCAGGCCCAACCGGGCGACGTGCTCCAGCTCGTCGGACCGGGCGGCGACTACGCGCCGCGGCCCGACGCCGACTGGCATCTCCTGATCGGCGACGAGTGCGTGGTCCCGTCGATCGCCGTGGCGCTGGAGCGGATCCCCGCCGGGCGCAGAGCGATCGCGGTGATCGAGATCGAGGGTGCGGCGGAGGAGCTGCCGCTGCCGACCGCGGCCGACGCGCGGATCGTCTGGGTCCACCGCTCCGCCAGCGCGGACGACGACCGGCTGCTGCGCGCCGTCGAGGCGCTGGAGTTCCCCGCGGGCAATGTCCATGCGTTCCTCCACGGCGAGGCCACCAGCGTCCGCACCATCCGCCGGCATCTCCTGGCCGAGCGCGGCATCCCGCGGGACGCGTTGTCGGTGTCCGGCTACTGGAAGCGCAGCCGCGACGACGAGGGCTGGCGCGCCGAGAAGGCCGCGTGGAAGGCCGCGGTCGAGTCGGACGTGGCCTGACGCGGCCTGGCCGGCGCCGCCCGACCGGGCCGCTAGCCTTCGCCGGCGATGACGGTGCCCACGAACTACCTGGCGATCGAAGCCGGAAGCGACGTGGTCGCCGAGCTCGAGGTCAAGCGCAGCCGCTTCCTCTGCTTCCTGCGTCGCGTCGACGACGAGGACGCCGCTCGGGCGCTGCTCGTCCAGCTCCGCAAGAGCCACCACGCCGCCCGGCCGGCTCGCCGTCGTCGTTGGACCGCTGCCGCTCGCGCCGCGGTCCGACG
>JADMKN010000281.1 GCA_015478825.1 Patulibacter sp.
CGAGCATCGGCGACGGCGCGTTCGTCCGGGCGCTGGAGGGCACGACGCTCCGCCGCCGGGTGCGCGACGTCGTCGGCTTCGAGCTGCTCGAGACCGAGGCCGAGAAGGCCCGGCAGGCACTCCGCGAGACGGTGCTTCCCGGCCGCGTCGAGACCCGCAGCGTGCTCGACTGGGCGACCCGCGAGGCCGACCAAAGGTTCGACCTGGCGGTCGGAAACCCGCCGTTCGTGCGCTTCCAGTTCGTCTCGGCCGCCGACCGCGCGGCCGCCGACGTGCTGACGGCGAGCCTCGGCCTCCCCTCGCGCGGCGTCGCGAACCTCTGGATCCCGGTGCTGCTGAGCGCGCTCTCCAAGCTCCGCGACGGCGGGGCCTTCGCCTTCGTGATCCCCGCCGAGTGCTTCACCGGCAGCTCCGCGCAGGTCGCCCGCGACTGGCTTCTGGCGAACACCACCGAGCTGCGCTCCGATCTCTTTCCTCCCGGCTCGTTCCCGGGGGTCCTGCAGGAGGTCACCGTGCTCAGCGGTCGACGCGCGACGAGCCGCCCGGTCGGCGGGGGCGGCGCCGAGCTGACGATCAGCGAGCACGATCGCGCCGGTCGCGAGCGGAGCTGGACGCACACCGCGGCCGTCGGAGAGAGCTGGACGCGGTACCTGCTCGAGCCGCGACACCTCGCGGCGCTCGCGGAAGCCGCGGTGCTCCCGAACGTCCGCCGACTCAGCGCCGTCGCCGCGTTCGAAGTCAGCATCGTCACGGGCGCCAACGACTTCTTCTCCGTCGACCGCGAGACCGTCGAACGCTACGCCCTGACCGCGTGGGCCCGGCCGCTGCTGCCGCGGATTCGCCACGCCGCCGGGCTCGGCTACCGCCCGGACGACCACCGCCGGACGGAGGACGACGCGCGCGCCTGGATCCTCGACTTCTCCGCCGACCGACCCGACCCGCGCGAGCACGAGGCCGCCGCCTACATCGCCGCCGGCGAGCAACGCGATCTGCACGTGCGCTTCAAGTGCCGGATCCGCGAGCCGTGGTACCGCGTGCCGGGCGTCCGTCGTGGCGCGCTGCTGCTGTCGAAGCGCTCGCACGACTACCCGCGCGTCGTCGTCAACGACGCCGCGGTCCTCACCACCGACACGATCTACCGCGGCCGGCTGCTCGATCCGGACGTCGCCCCCCGGGCCTTCGCGGCCGGCTTCCACAGTTCGCTGACCATGCTGTCCGCCGAGATCGAGGGGCGGAGCTTCGCGGGCGGGGTGCTGGAGCTGGTCCCCTCCGAGGTCGGCCGCCTGCTGCTCCCGGTGGCGCCCGGAGCCGGGGCGTGGTTCGACGAGCTCGACGCCGGGCTGCGCGAGGACCCGACGTTGGACCTGGTCGACCGCACCGACGAGCTGCTCGTGCAGACCGGCGCCCTCCCCCGCGATCTGCTCGGCACCCTCGCCGACGCGCGACGGACGATGCGGGCCCGCCGGTTCGGGCGGCGCGGGGCGTCAGGCTAGCCAGCGGGGGTTGTCGCACGCACGGGACTCCGGTACTGTCACCATGATCGCGTACGCCGTACCTTCGCGGCGCGCGGTCGCCGAAAGGTCGGAGCCCCATGCGCAGCCGTATGCCGTGGCTTGCCCTCGTAGCAAGCGCCATCCTCGCCCTCGGGGCCTCGTCGGCGTCCGCCGGGATCTGGACCCCCGTCGAGTCGGGCACCGTCCAGGACATCACCGCCGTCGACTACCGTGGCCCCGGGCAGCTCCGGTACGCCACCGCGGGCGGACAGATCCTCGCCAACGGCGTGCTGCAGCACAGCGCGCCGGGATTCAGCTTCAACGACCTCGCCTTCAATCCCTCGGGCACGATCGGGATCGCCGTCGGCAGCAACGCCACGCTCCGTCGCTCCGTCGGCGGTGGGGCCTGGACCCCGATCCTCCTGGCCAACACCTACGACCACGGCTGCACCCCCGGCGGACCGTACCCCGCCACGCCGATCACCGGCGAGCTCACCGCGGTCGCCTGGGCCGACGACGCCACCGCCTACGCGGTCGGCACCATGGAGGGCGTCGTCCTGAAGACCATCAACGGGGGCGCCAACTGGGTCGACGAGAGCCGCAAGTTCAACGGCACGTGCCTCGCCGGCAAGGACCGCACCCTGCACGACGTCGAGACCGTGCCGGGCACGTCCCAGGTCTCGTTCGTCGACACGAGCTTCGGCGGCCGCTGGCTCTCCACCAACGGGCTGGCCACCGCCGCCACGCACCAGGCCAACAGCTCCGTCAACTGCCCGACCGCCTCCAACGGCGCTCCCCGGTTGGCGATCGACCCGGCCAACCCGAGCCGCCAGCACGCCGTCGCGCGCTGTTCCGGGTCGCTCAACTTCGGCGTCAGCGGCGACGGCGGCGCCACCTTCGACCTGTCCCGCACCTACCACTTCGGATCCGGGTCCGAATTGACCGGACTGCGGGGCGTCGACACGCTGGGCGGCTCGACGCTCGCGGTCGGCCACGGCGGGGCGATCCTCGTCGCCCCGGACGGCGAAAACGCCTACTTCCAGCGCGCCGACGGCAGCGACGCCGCGACCGACTGGCTGTCCGTGGCCAAGGCCGACGCGACGCGCGCCGCGGTCGGCGGGCGGAACGGACGACTGCTCGTCACCAGCGCCGCCGACACGATTCCCATGCTGCCCCCGCCCCCGGCCCCGCCCGCCCCGCCCGCTCCGCCGCCGCCCGCGCCACCCGCCCCGCCGTTGCCCCCGCGGCCGACCGCGCCGACGACGCGACCGGTTCTGCCGGGCACCAGGACCGCGAGCCCGACGCAGACCGCGAAGGTGGGCGGCGGATCGGTCACGGTCGGCGGGCCGAAGACCTGCGTCCGCCCCGGGAAGGCGTTCACCGCCACGCTGAAGTGGAAGCGTTCGAAGAAGAAGGGCAGCAAGCTCGTCAAGGTCACGCGAACCGACTTCTACATCGACAAGAAGCGGGTCAAGATCGACCGCAAGGCCCCGTTCCGTCAGCGTCTGACCGTCAAGAAGCTTCGGCCGGGGACGACCCACGTGCTCCGCGCCCGCGCCTTCATCAAGGTCAAGCGGGGCACGGGCCCGAAGAAGTCGCTGCGCGTCAAGTTCTCGGTCTGCAGCAGCTAGGACGACCGACGACCCCGGTGACGCCAGTCGCCGGGGCCGTCTCGCCCTCCTCGTCCGTCCGCTGGCCGCACGACGGGGGGCGCGGCGGCGCCCCGCCCCGCCCGCCGTCGCGAGGTCCCTACCGCAGGTCGAACCGGTCCAGGTCCATGACCTTCGTCCAGGCGGCGACGAAGTCGTCGACGAACGTCTGCTTCGCGTCGTCCGCGGCGTAGACCTCGGCCAGCGCACGCAGCTCGGAGTTCGAGCCGAACACCAGGTCGACCCGGCTGCCGGTCCACTTGACCTCGCCCGACGCGTCGCGGCACTCGTAGGCCTGCTTGCCCTCGTCCGCCGCCGTCCAGGTGTTGCCCAGCTCGAGCAGGTTGACGAAGAAGTCGTTCGTCAACGTGCCCGGACGGTCGGTCAGCACGCCGAGCGACGAGCCGTCGTGGTTGGCGCCGAGCACGCGCAGACCACCGACGAGCACCGTCATCTCGGGGGCGCTTACGGTCAGCAGGTTGGCCTTGTCGAGCAGCAGGTACTCGGCCGGCAGGCGGCTGCTCGCCGAGCGGTAGTTGCGGAAGCCGTCGGCCGACGGCTCGAGCGCCTCGAACGACTCGACGTCGGTCTGCTCCTCGGTCGCGTCGACACGGCCCGGGGTGAACGGCACCTCGACCGCGTGGCCGCCGTCCTTGGCCGCCTGCTCGACGGCCGCGGCGCCGCCGAGCACGATCAGGTCGGCGAGCGACACGCGCTTGCTCGACTGCGCGGCGTTGAACGCCTCCTGGATCTTGGTCAGCGCGGCGAGCACGTTCGCGAGCTCGTCCGGAGCGTTCACCGCCCAGTCCTTCTGCGGGGGGAGCCGCACCCGAGCGCCGTTCGCGCCGCCGCGCTTGTCGCTGCCGCGGAACGTCGACGCCGAGGCCCACGCGGCCCTGACGAGCTGCGGCACGGTCAGACCGGCGCCGAGGATCTGGCCCTTCAGCGTGGCGACGTCCGCCGCGTCGATCAGCTCGTGATCGACCTCGGGCAGCGGGTCCTGCCAGAGCAGGGTCTCGTCCGGGACCTCCGGTCCGACGTGCAGGACCTTCGGGCCCATGTCGCGGTGCGTCAGCTTGTACCAGGCGCGCGCGAAGGCGTCGGCGAACTCGTCCGGGTTCTCGTAGAAGCGGCGCGAGATCGGTCCGTAGATCGGATCGAGCTTGAGCGCCAGGTCCGACGTCAGCATCGTCGGCACGTGGCGCTTGCTCGGGTCGTGCGCGTCCGGGATCGAGTCCGCGCCGGCGCCGTTGGTCGGGATCCACTGGTACGCGCCGGCCGGGCTCTTCGTCAGCTCCCAGTCGTAGCCGAACAGGTTCCAGAAGAAGTTGTTCGACCACTTCGTCGGGGTCGAGGTCCAGGTCACCTCGAGGCCGGAGCTGATCGTGTCGCCGCCGTGGCCACTGCCGTAGCTGCTGTGCCAGCCGAGGCCCTGGGCCTCGAGCGGCGCCGCCTCGGGCTCCGGGCCGACGTACGGGTCAGGGTCCGCGGCCCCGTGGGTCTTGCCGAAGGTGTGGCCCCCGGCGATCAGCGCGACGGTCTCCTCGTCGTTCATCGCCATCCGGCCGAACGTGTCGCGGATGTCCTTCGCCGAGGCGAGCGGGTCCGGGTGTCCCTCGGGACCCTCCGGGTTGACGTAGATCAGGCCCATTTGGACGGCCGCCAGCGGGTTCTCCAGGTCGCGCTCGCCGCTGTAGCGCTCCTTGCCCCCCTCGTCACCGCCGAGCCACTCGGTCTCGGGGCCCCAGTAGACGTCCTCGTCCGGCTCCCAGACGTCCTCGCGGCCGCCCGAGAAGCCGAAGGTCTTGAACCCCATCGACTCCAGCGACACGTTGCCGGCCAGGATCATCAGGTCGGCCCAGGAGAGGCTGCGACCGTACTTCTTCTTGACCGGCCAGAGCAGCCGGCGCGCCTTGTCCAGGTTGACGTTGTCCGGCCAGCTATTGAGCGGAGCGAACCGCTGCTGGCCGGCGCCGGCGCCGCCGCGGCCGTCCTGGATCCGGTACGTGCCGGCGCTGTGCCAGGCCATCCGGATCATGAACGGACCGTAGTGCCCGAAATCCGCGGGCCACCAGTCCTGCGACGTCGTCAGGACCTCCTCGATGTCCTGCTTGACCGCGGCCAGATCGAGCGCCGCGAACGCCGCGGCGTAGTCGAAGTCGTCGCCGAGCGGGTTGGCGACCGCCGGGTTCTTGGCGAGGATCTTGAGGTTGAGCCGGTTCGGCCACCACTGGCTGTTCGCGCTGCTCTGGGTCGGATGCGGGGCGGCCCCGTGCGCGACCGGGCAACCGCCGCCCGCCGGCGGGTCCTCGTTGAGCTCGCTGAGACGGGTGTCATGGGTGTCGGACACGGATTCCCTTTCGGGGGTGAGGTGGACGTGACGTGCGCGTTCGCACGCGGCCACGGATCGAGCGATCCGGGCCGCGCCCGCGCGTCTGAGGCCACCCTACCGTCTTGTTTGGTGTCTCGCGTAAAGACAATGTTCTTCAAGCAAGCAGGCAACCCGCTGCGGTACCGCCATCGACCGTCCGGGCGACACGGATGCCCAACTCGCTCGCGACGGCCAGGGACGACTGTGGTGGGACGACACGCCGGTGGACGTGTTCTTCAACACCGACGCGTTTCACGACGAAGCCGCCCGGCGCACACGAACCGTCGAGTTCCTCGGCACCGCGATTCCGGTGCTCTCGGCGCTCGACCTCGCGGTGTTCAAGGCGATGTTCGACCGCACCAAGGACTGGGCCGACATCGAGGCGATGTTCGCCGCGCGCACGCTCGACCTCGAGGCGCTCCTGGAGCAGCTCGCCGACCTGATGCCCGGGGACGACGCCCTGCAGGCCCGGGTCGCCGACGCGTACCGACGCGGACGGGCCGAGGCCCCGTAGCCGCGTCGGTCCTACGGCTTCAGCACCCAGAGGTACACGGTGCGGACCGGCGTCCGTACGTCGTCCGACGTACGGGACGCGATGCGCAGCCGGTAGCGGCCCGGCTTCAAGCTGCGCACGCCGAAGGTCCGCAGGATCGCGAAGCGATGGGTACCGGCCGCCTCGGTGCGGGTCCGGACGAGCCGGCGCGAGCCGCGAACGGCGCGCGGCGCGGCGCCGCGGCGCGCGGTCGCGGTGACGTAGACCGCCGGCCGCTCGCGACGGGACGCCGGCTGACGGGCGGGGCAGCGCGAGCGGACGGTCCCGGGTCCGGTTCGGCGTTGCAGCGTGAACGTCGTCGTCGCGGTGCGCCTTGTCGCGTAGCGCACGGTCACGTCCTTGCGGGCCGGCTGGCGGGCGCCGACGCAGCGGGCGTCGGTCGCGAGGCGGGTGATCACCTGCTTCGGCCGCGCCCGCGCCCGGGACGGGGCCGGACCGGGCCTCGACGTCGGGACGGCAGCGATCGGCGCCGGAAGCGGCGGAAGCGGCGGAACGAGCCTGCCACCGTACATGCCCTCGTTGTCGTCTGCGATCGGCGGGATCATGGTCTCGGGCGGTGCGTCGGGGCCGGGGTCTACAGGTCGACCACCTCGAGTTCCGGGACCCGGTCCGCGAGCCGCTCGACGATCACCCGCCGGTGGCAGACCGCGGGGTCCGCCTCGAGGCAGAGCAGGACGATCCTCGGGGCGGGCGGATCGGTGGCGAGCAGCTCGTCGGCCAGGGCATCGAGCGCCGCGTGCTGCTCCTCCTCGACGTACGCGGCGAACCGGTCGCGGCCCGCCTCGATCCGACCCTGCTTGAAGTCGATCTTGATGTCGGGCGGGGTGCCGAGATCGCGGCGGCTCTCGTAGGCGATCCGGTGCTCGGCCAGCAACTCGCCCAGGCGGGTCTTCGACATCCCCGCCCGCCGGGACTGCGGCCGGATCCGCACGTCGATCAGCCGCTCGATCCCGTGCGCCTCGAGCTCGGCGACCAACTCGGCCGGCAGCAGCTTCTCGTAGCCGATCGTCCAGATCCGGGGCATGCGGCCAAGCCTCGCAGAGTCGGGGCGTTAGCCCGAGAGCACCGGAGAGCGACGGCCCCCGTTCAACCTTGACGCGCTCGTGTCAAGGTTGCGGCCGGGATTGCTAGCCTGTCGGTATGGCCGAGCGTGATTACCTGGCAGCCGTCCGCGACCACGTCGTGGTCTTCGACGGGTCGATGGGCGCCCTGCTCGAGGACAAGAACCTGTCGCTCGAGGACGATTACCAGCTTCCCGGGCGGGCGCACGAGGTCCTCGTGCTCAACCGTCCGGACGTGATCGAGGAGCTCCACACCACGATGCTCGACGCGGGCGCGACGGTGCTGGAGACCGATTCGTTCCAGGCCTCGCGACTGAAGCTCGAGGAGTGGGGCCTGGCCGACCACACGTTGGAGATCAACGTCCGCGCCGCCGAGATCGCCCGCAAGGCCGCCGGCCCCGACCGCTTCGTCGCCGGCTCGATCGGCCCGACCGGGTTCCTCCCCTCGTCCGACGACCCGACGCTGGGCAACATCCTCTTCGGCGACCTGGTGACCGTCTTCGAGGAGCAGGCCCGCGGGCTGATCCAGGGCGGCTCCGACCTGCTGATCATCGAGACCGCGCAGGACATCCTCGAGGTCAAGGCGGCGATCTTCGGCGCTCGCGAGGCCTTCAAGGCGACCGGCCGTCGGATCCCGCTGCAGATCTCGGTCTCGCTGCTGCCCAACGGCGGCAAGATGCTGCTGGGCACCGACATCGCGTCGGTCGTCACCACGCTCGAGGCGCTCAAGGCCGACGTGATCGGCCTGAACTGCTCGACCGGCCCCGAGGACATGCGCGACGCGATCCGCTACCTCGGCGCCAACGCGACGGTCCCGGTCCACTGCATCCCCAACGCCGGCATCCCGCAGCAGGGCGTGAACGGCGAGACGGTCTTCCCCGAGCAGCCGGCGCCGCTGGCCGACGCGCTGGGCGAGTTCGTCGACGACTACGGGGTGGCGATCGTCGGCGGCTGCTGCGGCACCACGCCGGAGCACATCTCGGCGATCGCCGAGCGCGTCGCCAAGAAGTCGGCGGGCAAGACCGCCCACGCCGGTGCGGTCGCCGACCGCTACGCCGCGCGCAACATCCAGGTCTCGTCGATGATCGGCGCCACCGACCTGGTGCAGGAGCCGCGCCCGACGATCGTCGGCGAGCGCGTCAACTCGCAGGGCTCGCGCAAGGCCAAGGAGCTGCTGCTGGCCGACGACTACGACTCGCTGGTCACGATCGCCGAGGGTCAGGTCGAAAGCGGCGCCCACGTCCTCGACGTCTGCGTCGCGCTGACCGAGCGCTCCGACGAGGCCGAGCAGATGCGGCAGGTCGTCAAGAAGATCAGCCTGACCCAGCCCGCGCCGATCCAGATCGACTCGACCGAGCCCGACGTGATCAAGCTCGCGCTGGAGCAGATCCCGGGCCGCGCGATCGTCAACTCGGTCAACCTCGAGGCCGGTCGCGACAAGATGGACGTCGTCGTGCCGCTCGCTATCGAGCACGGCGCCGCGGTGATCGCGCTGACGATCGACGAGATCGGGATGGGCAAGACCGTCGAGCGCAAGCTCGAGATCGCCGAGCGGATCGCGCAGATCGCCTGCGACGAGCACGGCCTCGATCGCGAGGCGCTGATCTTCGACCTCCTGACCTTCACCCTGACCACGGGCGACGAGGAGTGGCGCGACTCCGCGGTCCAGACGATCGAGGCGATCCGCGCGATCGGCGACCGGCTGCCCGGCGTCAAGACGTCGCTGGGCGTGTCGAACGTCTCGTTCGGCGTCGGCCTCGCCGCGCGCTCGGTGCTCAACTCGGTCTTCCTCTTCCACTGCGTCGAGGCCGGCCTGGACCTGGCGATGGTCAACCCGGCGCACATCATCCCGATGGGCGAGATCGACCCGGTCGAGCGCGAGCTGGCCGAGGACCTGGTCTGGAACCGCCGCGAGGACGCGCTCGAGCTCTTCATCAACCACTTCGAATCCAAGGGCCCCGGCGCCGAGGCCGAGGAGAAGGCCGACCCGACCGCCGAGATGGAGCCCGAGGAGGCGTTGCACTTCCGGATCCTCAAGCGCAAGAAGGACGGCGTCGAGGCCGACATCGACCGCGCCGTCGAGAAGCTCGGAGCGGTCCCGGTGCTCAACGACGTGCTGCTGCCGGCGATGAAGGAGGTCGGCGACAAGTTCGGCGCCGGCGAGCTGATCCTGCCGTTCGTGCTGCAGTCGGCCGAGGTGATGAAGAAGGCCGTCGCGCAACTCGAGAACTACCTCGAGCGGACCGCGGACTACACCAAGGGCACCGTCGTCCTGGCGACCGTCTTCGGCGACGTCCACGACATCGGCAAGTCGCTGGTCAACACGATCCTCTCGAACAACGGCTACACCGTGGTCGACCTGTGCAAGCAGGTG
>JADMKN010000282.1 GCA_015478825.1 Patulibacter sp.
CAGCCACGCCGTGATCGCGTCCAGCGCCTCGCGGTTCGGCGTGCCGTCGAAGTCCGGATGGCTGTTGGTCAGCGGCCCGTCGCCGACGTACGGCAGCGAGTCGTCGCTGTTCTGCCACGCCTCGCCACCACCCGGGAAGCCATCCGGCGCATCCGTGTTGGCTCCGACGATCACGCGCTTGACCGGCAGATCGTAGGCCTGCGCAAAGTCGAAGTCGCGCTGATCGTGACCGGGAACGGCCATGATCGCGCCGGTTCCGTAATCGATCAGCACGTAGTCGGCCACGTACATCGGCAGCCGCTCGCCGTTGACCGGGTTGATCACCTCGCGGCCGAGGGCCACGCCGGTCTTCGGCTTGTCCGCCGCGCCCCGCTCGGAGCGGTCGGCGGTCAGCGCCCGCTGCACGTACGCGCGAACCTCGTCCTCGCGGTCGGTGCCCGCGACCAGCTTCATCACGTCCGGATGCTCGGGCGCCATCACGAAGAACGTGGCGCCGAAGAGCGTGTCGGGACGGGTGGTGAAGACCTCGTACTCGGCGTCGAGCTCGTCGCAGCGGAACCGCACCTCGGCGCCGGCCGAGCGGCCGATCCAGTTGCGCTGCATCGTCTTGACGTGCTCGGGCCAGTCGATCGTGTCCAGATCGTCGAGCAGCCGCTGCGCGTAGTCGGTGATCCGCAGGAACCACTGCTCCAACTGGCGGATCTCGACCAGCGCGCCGGAACGCTCACCGCGGCCGTCGATCACCTGCTCGTTGGCGAGCACCGTCTCGTCGACCGGATCCCAGTTGACCGCGGCGCTGCGCCGCTCGACCAGGCCGTTCTTGAAGAACTGCAGGAACAGCCACTGGGTCCAGCGGTAGTACTCGGGACGGTGCGACGCGATCTCGCGCGACCAGTCGATCGACACGCCCCACTCGCGGAACTGGCGCTGGAACGACGCGATCGACTTCTCGGTCGCATCACGCGGATGCTCGCCGGTCTTGATCGCGTTGTTCTCGGCCGGCAGCCCGAACGAGTCGAAGCCCATCGGGTGCAGGACGGTCTTGCCGTGGCGTCGCTTGAAGTGCGCGACCGCATCGCCGATCGCGTAGTTCTTGAGATGTCCGACGTGCGGCTCACCCGACGGATACGGCAGCATTTCGAGCACGTAGACCGGGTCCGCATCGGCGTCCTGGAGCGCCGAGTTGGGGACCTCCCACGTGCGCTCGTCCGCCCACACCTGCTGCCAGCGGGGCTCGATCTGCTGAGGGTCGTAGCGGTCGTCCATGAGCGACCGCCCAGTCTAAGGACTTGGCGGCGCGGGTTCTCCCCGGTAACGCGGCCTTCCAGGCCGGTTGTCCCGTACGCCTTCGCGCGTGCGGCGAGCCCGGACCGGCCAGGCGCGTAGGACGTGCGACGACGCCCGCTCGCTGCAACGTTCCTCCCGCCGGTAGGGCGATGACCCGCAGCTACGGGTAGACGACCTATGCTCAGCGGGATGGCCGGCGACCCGCGAGCGCAGTCCTCCCCCGCCGCGGGATCGAACGGCTCCGTCGCCGCCGACCGGGTCTCGGCGATCGTCGCCGCCGCCGAGCAGGCCGCCGAGCAGCTCCGGGCCGAGGCTCGACGCGAAGCCGACGCCTTGCTGCGTGAGGCATCGCAGCGCGCCGACCAGCGGATCGCCGACGCCGAGCGTCGCGCCAACGACCGGATCGCCGAAGCCGATCGAGCCGCCCGGATGCGGGTCGAGGCGGCCGAGCAGGACGTCGTCGACTTGGTCAGCGAAGCCCGTGAGCGCGTCGAGTCCGCGCGCGAGCAAGCCGACCGGACCGCCATCGAGGCCCGCGAGCGGGCGGCGGAGCTGGTCGACCGGGCGCGGGACGAGGCAACGGGTCTCTCCGAGCAGGCTCGTCGGGAGGCCGAGCAGACGATCGCCGACGCCCGGGCCGAAGCTCAGACCCGGTCCGAGCAGGCCCAGGCCGACCTGCAGGCGTGGATGGTGTCGCAGCGCACGGCCGCCGAGCAGTCCGCCGCCCAGGTGCGCCGCGACGCCGAGATCCACGCCAAGCGCGTGGCCGAGGCCGCCGAGGGACGGAGCGCGTCGGCGGTCGACGAGGCCGAGGCGCGCGCCACCGAGATCCTCCGCGACGCCCACGAGACTGCGGACCGCATGGTCGCTGAGGCCACCCTGGCCCGGACCGAGGCGCAGCGGGCGGCCGACAGCGCGCGGGCGGCCGCCGAGCAGGACGCCGAGCAGGCGAACGCCGAAGCCCGCCGCCGCGCCCAGGTCCAGCTGACCGCCGCGCGCGAGACGGCGATGCAGGTGCTGCACGAGGGTGAGACGCTGGCCCGCAACCTGCACGAGCTCGGCCAGTCACTCGAGGCCAACGCCCGCAACATCCTCGGCGACGTCCGCGCCAGCCACGCCGCCCTGATCGCGACCCTCGACCGGGTCTCGGTCACCCGCCAGACGAACGCGCCGCGCCAGCTCGGATCGGGGTCGTCGGGGTCGGGGTCTCGCGGCGCCCGGCGGTCGTCCGACGGCGAGCCGCCGCTGGAGCCGCCGGAGTTCCTGCGGTAGAGGTCGAGGCGCGTTGCTTTGTGCCGACTGGCGCGGCACAAAGCACCGCGTTGCCGATCGGGTGCGGGCGAGCCGGCGAACGGGCTCAGGCGCGCAACGCCGGCGACAACCGCCGAACGTCCTCCAGCGCGAGGTCGCTGCGACGGTCGCCGAGCACCTGCAGGCAGACGTGGTCGGCGCCGGCGGCTTCGTGCTCGGCGACGCGGTCCCAGATCGCCTGCTCGTCGCCCCAGACGATCAGCGCCTCGACCAGCCGATCGCTGAGGTCGCCGGCCAGGTCGTCCTCGGTGAAGCCCAGCCGCAGCCAACTGTTGCGGTAGTTCGGCAGACCCGTGTAGATCTCCAGGTGCGTGCGGGCGCGGCGCAGGGCGGTCTCGCGGTCCTCGGTGAGGACGACGCCCTGCTCGACGGCCAGCCAGTGGTCGGGTCCGACCGCATGGCGGGCGATCGCCGTGTGGTCCGGCGTGACCAGGTACGGGTGGGCGCCCTGGGTCCGATCGCGGGCGAGCTCGAGCATCTTGGGGCCGAGCGCCGCGAGCACGACCGGCGGACCGGGCTCGCGCGCCTCCGGGATCCGCAGCGGGGCGTCCGCCATCGCGTCGAGGTACGCGCGCATCGTCGCCACCGGCTTGCCGTAGGTCTGTTGGGTCATCGTGTCGATCGCCGGGGCGTGGCTGGCGCCGAGGCCGAGCACGAAGCGGCCAGGATGCAGCGCGGCGATCGTCCGCGCGCCGGCCGCGGCGACCGTGGCGTCGCGCAGGTAGATGTTGGCGATCCCGGTGGCGACGACCAGCTTCTCGGTCGCGCCGAGCAGCGTCAGCGCCTGGGTGAAGGTGTCGCGGGCGCCGGGCGCCTCGCCCCACCAGAGGGTGCCGAAGCCGAGCTCCTCGACCTCGCGGGCGAACGCCTGGACGTCGTCGATCGGCGACCCGGTCAGCGCCCCGGACCAGATCCCGACGGTGCCGAGGTCGACGGACTGCGTTTGCGGAAAGACGGGCTCGGCGGACATCGGTTGGCTCCTACAGAGATCGGGGTGACGGACGCTACCCAACGGGCTTCGTCGGCACGATCCGCGCCCGCGTTCGCAGTGGGCCCGGTCGCGTGTGCGCCCCCGCGCGCTTCACCCGGGTGAAGCGCGCGAATGCCCTTCATACCCAATGGAACGTGTGGTTATCTCCGCAACGTCCAGGGTTTTCCGCCCCGAGACCGCGGAACGGCTGCCGAGGAGCGCCGGCCGCCCACGGACGTCAGGCGGACCCCCACGGGACAGCCCGACGGGACGCTCTTCCCCCGCGCGTCCGATCACAGACCCGTCGTGTCAGGGGGAGCCCCATGTCCACGCCCGGTCGATACGGACCGGTCAGAGCACCCACACGAAAGACTCACCATGGACGCAGGAACGCTCAAGCGCGACCTGGATGACGGAGCCCCACCCAACGCGGAGGCCAAGCACCCGGCGCGTTGGTTGCTCCCGATCCTGTTCGCTGTTCTCGCGATGCTGTCCCTCCCCGCGGACCGCGCGTTCGCCGAGGGCTCGGTCGACGTCAACCGCGGCCCAGGCGCGAACATCCGCCACGCGCTGATGACCGGCGCCTCGATCACCGCCGGCCCCCGCTCGGTGCTGCAGGTCTACGCGCAGGCCGGCGAGACCATTCAGATGGCAAGCAGCCTGATCGGCATCGGCGGCACCGTCCGCCTGTACGCGCCGGGTGACAACCCGCCCGGCGCTACGCCGATCCTCGACTGCCTCGCCGATCAGCCCGCCGCCGGTCGCATCGGCAGCCGGGCCGCCGAGCTCGCGGGCCCCCAGCCGAGCGCCGATCCCGACGCGTACGTGCCGTGCACGTTCGTCGCCCCGACCAGCGGCACGTACTCCGTGGTCCTGTCCGGATCGTCCCTCGACTTCGGCAATCCTGGCACGGTCGACGCTCCGACCGCCGACGCCGCTCAGGGCCACAGCGCCTCGATGTGGGACGTGACCGTCCGCGACGCCGCCGGGGCCAAGCAGCCCGGTCGTGCCTACTCGTTCGCCCTCGACCTGCGGACGACGCAGCTCCAGGGCCAAGCCGGCGACTTCCGGGCGTTCCTGTACACGAAGACCGGCTACAGCTACCGGTTCGACTTCTACCGGCAGGCGGGCCTGAACTGGAAGCTTGCCCCGGACGACGTCGGCATCCTCAACGCCGCCACCGACGAGCGCCTGTTCGCGTCGTTCGCGTGCGGCGACGAAGCCGATCCCAGCATCGGACGCCCCTGCGTCTACTTCGACGCCAAGTTCGGTCCCGTCGACCGTCGCTACCCGGTGTTCTTCGCTCCGACAGACCCGGTGACGGTCACCGGGGCGGGTGGACTGGCCGCGACGCGCAACTACGCGTCCGCGCCGATCTCCCCAGCCTCGAACCCGCTCTCCGCATCGTTCACCGGGACCGACGGGCAGCCGGACGCGACCAACCGTGGTGCCGGCGGGACGATCGACTTCACGTCGCCCCCGGCGATGGAGGGACTCGGCTACGAGCTCGAGATCGACACGAACAACGACGGAACCTTCGGCAACGGCACCGACGTGGTCACCGAGGGTGAGCTGTCGACGACGGGCACCAACGCCTACGTCTGGAACGGTCTCGACGCCGCTGGCGCTCCGCCGGCCTGCGGGGCCGTTCCCTACCGGGTGCGGTCGACGTTGAGCGAGGTGCACTTCGCGATGGAGGACGTCGAGAACAGCGACGGCACACGGATCGAACGCCTCTCGCTGCCGAACGACCCGTCGCTGGGCGATCCGCTCGCGGCGAGCTACGACAACCGCGACCCGTTCAAGAACGGCTTCGTCGTCACCAACGGGACGCCGGCGACGGTCGCCAACGGGATCAGCGGCCCGGGCTTCAACGCCTGGACCGCCGACACAGGCAACACCGACTACATCGACACCTGGGCGCAGCTGCCCGAGGTGCAGGCAACCGGCACGCTGCAGATCAATTGCGCCGACCTCGTGATCGGCAAGAGCGCGTCGCCGGCCGTCTACCAGCCCGGTGGCGAGCTGACGTTCACGCTCGCGGTGGAGAACCGCGGACCGGACACCGCCGTGGCCCCGGTCGTCGTCGACACCCTGCCGGCCGACCTGACCGTCGTGTCGACCGACCCGGCCTGCGCCGTGGCCGGGCAGACGATCACGTGCACCCTGCCGACCCTCGCCGCCGGCGCGAGCCGCAACTTTGCGGTGACGACCCGCGTCGCGACCACGGCGACGGCCTGCATTCCCAACGCCGCGGCCGTGGACAGTGACACCTACGACTCGGTGCCGGCGAACAACTTCACGTCGATCTGCGTCCCGCCGGCCCAGTCGGACGTGAGCATCGTGAAGACCGCGTCGCCGACCCCGGTCGTTCCGGGCGAGGACGTCATCTACACGCTGGTGGCGTCCAACGCCGGTCCGCACGCCGCGGTCCAGACGGTGGTCACCGACAAGCTGCCGAGCGAGCTCGAGTTCGTCTCGGCCAGCGACGGGTGCGTCAACGCCGGGGGCACCCTGACCTGCACGATCGCGTCGCTGGCGGCGGGAGCTTCGCAGGAGTTCACGGTGACCATGAAGGCGCCGAGCTCGCTCGCCGACTGCCCGCGCAACAGCGCGACGATCTCGTCGCTGACCGCCGACACCGATCCGAGCAACAACAGCGCCACGGTCTGCCCGCCACTCGAGGGCAAGACGGATCTCTCGATCCGCAAGACGGCGTCGGCCCCGCAGGTCGCGGCCGGGGGTCAGGTGATGTACACCCTGTCGGTCGAGAACGACGGTCCCAGCGACGCGACCGGCGTCAAGGTCGTCGATCCGATCCCCGCGGGGCTCACGATCGTCTCGGCACAGGCCGGCAAGGGCACCTGCTCGACGTTGGGCGGCGTGGTGTCGTGCAACATCGGCCGGCTCGAAGCGGGTGCGACGATGCAGGTTCTGGTCACCGCGACCGCGCCCGCGGGCGCGGCGTGCCCGGTGAACACCGCGACGGTCTCGGGGAACGAGGAGGACACCGACCTGCGCAACAACCGCGCGTCGGCGACCGTCTGCACCACGATCACCGAGCCCCCGACCTTCGACCTGGTCGTGACGAAGCGCGCGGACCGCAGGACCGTGACCACCGGCCAGCCGGTGACCTACCGGATCGCCGTGACCAACCGCGGTCCCGCGGCCGCGCCCGACACCAAGCTGGTCGACACGTTCGGGGCGCGCGGTCGGGTGCTCTCTGTACGGACCACCCAGGGCACCTGCCGCCGCGGGACGCCGGTCCAGTGCGAGCTCGGCACCGTCGAGTCCGGGGGCCGCGTCGAGGTCACGATCCGGATCCGGCCGACGAGCACCGGCACCGGCAAGCGCAACGTGGTCAGCACGACGGCCTCGGGCACGGACCGGGACCCGAAGAACAATCTCGCGCGTGAGACGATCACGGTCCGTAAGGTGGCCCTGCGGCTGACCAAGCGGGTCGACCGCACGGTGCTGCGGGCCGGCCAGACCGCGACCTACACGATCCGGGTGAGCAACCCGACCCGGGGAATCGCGCACGACGTCCGGGTCTGCGACGACCTGCCGTCCGGCCTGGTCTATGTCAGCTCCAGCCCGCGCGCCAAGCTGTCCAAGGGACGCTACTGCTGGCCGGCGGTCAAGCGGCTCTCGGCCGGGAAGAGCAAGACGTACCGGATGACGGTCCGCGCGGTCAAGGGCACGAGCGGCCGCAAGGTCAACACGGCCACCGCGAGCTCGCCGGACTCCCGCACGCTCCGCGCCAAGCGGACGGTCCGCGTGGTCGGCGGTTCGGTCCGGCCGGGCGGCGTCACCGGCTGATCCGCTGAAGGCGCGCGTGACCGGCAACCACGGTCACGCGCGCCGCAGCGGCCGTCTTCACCGACGGATATCGGCCCTCGCGACCGTGTAGCGTGACGGCGGCCGCCTCGGCAGCGGGTGGGCCGCTCGTCCGTGACCTTCGGCGGCGCTCAGTCCCGCTGCTTGGCGCCGAGCAGCCCGCGCTCGCGCGCCGCGGCAACCGTGTCCTCGCGGGTGCTCGTGCCGAACCGGCGGTAGAGCCGCCGGACGTGGCTTTTGATGGTATTGCTGGAGAGGTAGAGGTCCGCGCCGATCTGGGCGACCGTCTTCCCGCCGTCGAGCTGGCGCAGCACTCGCAGCTCGGCGTTCGTCGGCGTCGAGCCGAGCAGCGGAGCGGTCTCGCTCCGCGATTCCAACGCCGATTCGACCGCGGCAAGCCGCGCCGCGAACGTCCCCACGTCGGCGTGCCGGTCGACGATCGAGCGCGCCCGCCGAGCCCGTTTCCGCGCACGGATCCGGTCACGCTCGGCCAGGGCGAGCTGGGCGTCGAGCACGAGTGCGATCAGGTGGCCCAACGAGCCCGGAAGGCGCTCTTCCATCGAGAGCGCGCGGTCGAGGTGACCGCGGGCCTCTGCGAGCCGCCCGGCGCAGCGCAGGACCTCACCACGCACCCAGTGGACGCCGGCCAGCTCCGGAGCGGTCTGCGCGCCCGCCGCCTCCACCTCGTCCGCTGCTTCGCGTGCGTGCTGGTCCGCGAGGGCGACATCGCCCTCCTCGGCCGCGAGCATCGCCAGCGTCGCGAAGATCCAGGCGCGCATCGCCGAGGGCTGCGGCAGCCGCACCCGCGGCTCGAGCAGCCGGCGGGACTCGATCCGATCTCCCGCCAGCCAGAGGGCCATCCCGATCTGCGGCGCAAGCTCGATCTGCGCGTCCGGAACGTCGGCGTGGCGCTGCCACGCCTCCCGCCCCAACCGGACGGCCCGGCCGATGTCGCCGCAGAACGGACTGACCAGCACGCGATCGATCGCTCGACGGACGCGCAGGTCCTCTCCACCGCGGGTCACGACCCCCTCCGCACGCTCGTACGTGAACCGCTGGTCCACGCCCTCCGAGATCATGCAGAGCACGTCGACCGCTTCGCACAGCACCGTCAGCTCGCCGCGATCCTCCGGCAGGCGGTCGAGGATCGACCGCACCGTTGCGTGGCGACGCTCGCCGATCAGCGTGGGCCACGTGGCCGCCAGCAGTCGGGCCGCCCGCGGACCATCGCCGCCCCGGAGCGCGTGCTCGATCGCCTCGTCGAGCATTCCGGCGTCCTCGTACCACCCGCTGGCCCGGACGTGCAGCCGCGCCACCATCCCGGGCTCCCGGCGCTCCAGCTCGCGTGCGAGCGTGGCGGCGAACAGGTCGTGATAGCGCAGCCACGTGCCGGCGGGGTCGAGGGCCGAGACGAAGAGGCTGTCGCGTCGGATCGCGTTGAGCATGTCGCGCGCGTCCGGATCGTCGACGACCGCCGCGCACAGCGATTCGTTGAGACGCCCGAGGATCGCCGTACGGCGGAGGAACCGACCCAGCTCGGGCGACGAGCCGTCGAGGACCTCTTCGACGAGGTAGGTCTCGATGTTCACGGTCGACGAGGCGAGTGCGTCGAGGATGCCCCGGCGCTTGTGGTGGCGCCGGAGCGCCATGGCGATCAGCGCCAGGCCGGCTCCCCATCCCGATACCCGGGCGTCAACCTGCTCGAGTTGCCCGCGTTCGAGCCCGAGGGCGAGCGACCCGTTGAGCAGCCGGTCCGACTCCTCGAGCGAGAACCGCAGGTCCCCGGGCCCCAGCTCGGACAGCGTCCCGCTCACGCGACGCCGTGCCAGCCGCAACGGCGGCAGGGTCCGGCTGGTCACGATCACGGACGCGCCCGCGGGGACCGCATCGATGAGCGCGGCGACGATCCGGTGGCAACCGCGGGCGTGGATCACGTGGAAGTCGTCGACCGCGAAGACGAAGGGCTCGTCGCACGCCGCGATCCCGTTCGCGACCAGCGGCATCACCGTCTCGTAGACATCCGATCCGCCCAAGAGCGCGGTCTCGGCCTGCTCGAAGCGGCCCGGCATGGCGCGTTCCAGGGCCGCGAT
>JADMKN010000283.1 GCA_015478825.1 Patulibacter sp.
CGACGAGGCCTGGCTGGCCGACAGCTTCATCCCGACGGTCGCCAAGCGCGGCGCCGCGATCATCGAGGCCCGGGGGGCGTCGTCCGCCGCGTCGGCCGCCAACGCCGCGATCGACCACGTCCACACCTGGGTCAACGGCACGGCGGAGGGCGACTGGACCTCGATGGCGATTCCGTCCGACGGCTCCTACGGCGTGCCGGAGGGCATCATCTCGTCGTTCCCGGTCACGGTGAAGGACGGCAAGTACGAGATCGTCCAGGGCCTCGAGATCAACGAGTTCTCGCGTACCCGGATCGACGCCAGCGTCGCCGAGCTGGTCGAGGAGCGGGACGCGGTCAAGGGCTTGGGTCTGCTCGGCTGAACAACCACTCAACGCGCGCCGGCCTGCGGCGCGCGTGACCGGTGGGGCGCCCCACCAACGAGAAAGGGCCAGCGGATTCGCTGGCCCTTCCTCGTTCAATTTCGACTGAGGAGTTCAGGAGCCGAGCAGGTCGGTGCGCCCGAGCGAGAGCTGTACGGACGTACTGCCGAGCGACGGGCGTGCCGAGATGCGACGCGCTCCTGGGCTACTCAGCGGCTTCGGTGGGGTACCAGGACCTATCGCGCTTCTCGACCAGGCCCTGCTCCTCGAGGCCGGGGAGGATGCGGTACGCGTAGTTGGGGTGCACGCCGATCCGGCGGGCGACCTCGGCGGCGCCGAGGCCCGGCTCCTGCTTGAGCAGCGCGAGGGCCTGACGGGAGCGCTCGCCGCTGCCGCGCGGGCGACCGGCCGAGCGGCCCGTTCCGCCGCGGGCCGGGCGACCGGCTCCGCGACCGCCGACCGGGTCCACGCCGTCGAGGGCGTCGAGGGCGCGCTTGAGCCGCTCGTGCTCCGCGATCAGCGGCGCTAGCTCGTCGAGCCGGGACTGGATTTCGTCGCGCTTCTCAGAGAGAAAATCAGACATATTCGTTGCTTTCGGTC
Source organism: Patulibacter sp. (assembly GCA_015478825.1). Classification (GTDB taxonomy): domain Bacteria; phylum Actinomycetota; class Thermoleophilia; order Solirubrobacterales; family Solirubrobacteraceae; genus Patulibacter. Next base: position 962 of record JADMKN010000283.1, read on the forward strand.
GGGGGGAAGTGAGCCCGTCGTGGCGGGTCGGTACCTGCCGTCCGCTGACGAGCGCCCTGCGCAGACGGGACCCTAACAGAAACTCCGGCGCGATCGTTTGCGGTCGGCGGAATCCTAGCGGGAGGCGAAGAGGTTACGCAGTTGTTCCAGCGACGCGTGGGCTTCGCGTTCGGGTGTGCCGCCGACGAGGGCGTTGGCGGCGATCCGTCCGAGGGGTCCCATCGGCGGGGCGAACTCGTTGGTGTAGACAAACCGCGTGCCATTAGCGGAGGGGTCGAGCCGATACTCGATTCGCGCGCGGGCGCCGGCGGGGCCGCGTCCTTCCCAGCGCGCGAGGTGCGGAGCCTGGCACTCGCGGAGTATCCAGGAAACGGAGACGGGGACTCCGCGGATCGTCATCAACTGGGCCATGCGAAAGCCCGTTCGCGGCGGGCCTGGGTCGGCCGAGCTCAGCGATCGGTGGATGGTGACCCATTCGTGGAGGCGGTGCGGGTCGAGTACCACCGGCCACACCTCGTCGGGTGGCGCCGGGAGTTCGATGCTGGCCTCGACGGCGGTCATGCGGCGCAACACTACTCGGGTCGTCGGGGGCGCCGTGGTGGCGCGGTGTGCGATGTCCCTGCCGACCGTGTCGTTTCGGGCGGCCCGCCCGCCCGCGCTCCGGTCAGCGGGCGCGGAGCGGCTCCACACGTTCCATTTCGAACAGTGCTCGGTCGACGCTGTGGGAAAACGTGTGAGGGCGCACGCCGAGGATGGTGCTCCAGCTATCGTCGCGGGCCAACAGGTCGCCGGTGAGTCCGCCCATCAGCGGCAGGATCAGCGACTCGTCCTCCCCGGTGATCGCGGCGGCGATCCTGCCGAAGATCGGGGTCGAGTCGAGCGGGACGGTCAGCGTGGGACGGGGGAGCATCATCAGGTCGCGGATCCCTTCGATGATCTGTCCGTAGCTGAGGACGTCGGGGCCGGCGACGTCGAGCGAGAGCGCGGCGCCGTTCGCCGTCGGGGTGGTGGAGGCCGCCAGCAGGGCGGCGACGAGGTCGCGCTGGTCGATCGTCTGGGTCCGGAAGCGGTGCCATGGGGGGAGGGCGAGCACGGGCATCCGCTCGACCAGGCGGACGAGGAAGCGGAACGAGCGCGAGCGCGCGCCGATCGCGATCGAGGCCCGCAGGGCGACGGCCTCGGGCGTCGCGGCGCCGAGGAGCTGCTCGACCGCGAGCCGGCTGCGGAGGTGGGCGGACAGGGGCCGGGTCTCGTCGATCATCACGCCGAGGTAGACGATCCGGCGGACCCCGGCGGTGTGCGCGGCGTCGGCGAACCGCTCGGCCGATTCGCGCTCGCGGTCTTCGAACGTGCTTCCTGACGGCGCCGGCTCCATCGAGTGCACCAGGTAGTAGGCGACGTCGACGCCGTCGAGCGCCTGGGGCAGGCCGGCCCCGGTGGAGACGTCGCCGACGAAGACCGGGACGTCGTGCGTGACGCGGGAGGGATCGCGGGCGAAGGCCCGGACGTCGTCGCCGCGACGTCGCAGCGGGTCGATCAGCAGCGACCCGGCGAACCCGGACGCTCCCGTCACGAGGGTGAGCATGGAGCAACGGTTGCAGTTCTTCGTGATTTGCGGACTTCCTGCATCGGGATCGACACGAAAAGTGACCAAGTTGCGGGAACAAGGCTCGCGGAGCGGGCCCCGTTGTGGTTCGATGCCTCCAGTTCGCGGGTTCGACTCCTCGACCCCGCCCCTCGGTGCGGATCCCGGCCGTCTCCCAGGCTCGGTCCGCCTCGTAGTCCTTTCCGCGTGGACGCCGCATCCCGGCGCCCACCGGTCGCCCCTGCCGCCGTCTCGCTTCCCCCAGAACGCACCAGTGAACCACGCCTCCCAGACCCGCTCACGGACCGTCGCGGCCCCCACGTGCGACGGATGCTTCTTCCGCCGTCACACGCTCTGCGCGCTCGATCGCACCGATCCGTGCGCGACGTTCCGGCCGGATCGTGAGGAGGGCCTCCAGCCGCCGCGGCAGCTCGCGTTCGCGTTCCGTCCCGAGCGCACTACGGGGACGCCGTTCGCGTTTCCGGACGCCGCCGCGCAGGCGCGGCGCTACGCCGCGTAGGTCCGACCTAGCGCGCCCAAGCTACGGCGCGTAGGATTGCTGGGCAGCGGGAGCGCGCTTCGGTCGCTCCGCCGTTGGTCATTAGCTGGCTGGCTAGCTAAGATGCGGTCAGCCACCGTCAAATCCCGCTGACGGCCGCGACTTGCCGCGACCGTCGAGCCCCCCGGACGGGGTACCCGCTCCGCCTGCTCACGCGGGAACGAGGGGTTCCCGCCCGCGAGGCTCGCGGGGCGATCCCAGCACAGGAGTTCCACCATGGGCAGCACAGAAGCGTTGGTCTACGACGCCATCCGGACCCCGCGCGGCAAGGGCAAGAGCAACGGCTCCCTGCACGGCACCAAGCCGATCGACCTGGTCGTCGGCCTGATGCACGAGACGCTCGGCCGCAACCCGCAGCTCGACCCCAACGGCGTCGACGACGTCGTGCTCGGCTGCGTGACGCCGGTCGGCGACCAGGGCGGCGACATCGCCAAGGGCGCCGCGACCAAGGCCGGCCTGCCGGACACCGTCGCCGGCGTCCAGCTCAACCGCTTCTGCGCCTCCGGCCTGGAGGCCGTCAACATCGCGGCCCAGAAGGTCGCGTCCGGCTGGGAGGACCTGGTCTTCGCTGGCGGCGTCGAGTCGATGTCGCGCGTGCCGATGGGCAGCGACGGCGGCGCCTGGGCGATGGATCCGGAGACCAACTACGACTCGTACTTCGTCCCGCAGGGCATCGGCGCGGACCTGATCGCGACCGTCGAGGGCTTCACGCGCGACGACGTCGACACGTTCGCCGCGGAGTCGCAGCGCCGCGCCGCCGCCGCCGAGGACGCCGGGTACTTCCAGAACTCGGTGGTCCCGGTCAAGGACCTCAACGACCAGGTCGTGCTCGACCGCGACGAGTTCATCCGCCGCGGCACGACGCCCGAGACGCTCGGTGGCCTCAAGCCGTCGTTCGCGATGATGGGCGACATGGGCGGCTTCGACGCCGTCGCGCTCCAGAAGTACCACTGGGTCGAGAAGATCGACCACGTCCACACCCCGGGCAACTCGTCCGGCATCGTCGACGGCGCCTCGCTGGTCACGATCGGCAGCCCCGCGGCGGGCGAGCGCTACAACCTGAAGCCCCGCGCGCGGATCCTCGCGACCGCGGTCTCGGGCGCCGACCCGACGATCATGCTGACCGGTCCCGCGCCGGCCAGCCGCAAGGCGCTGGAGAAGGCCGGCCTGAAGCCGTCCGACCTCGACCTGGTCGAGATCAACGAGGCGTTCGCCGCGGTGGCGCTGCGGCTGATCCGCGACCTCGACATCGATCCCGAGATCACCAACGTCAACGGCGGCGCGATCGCGATGGGCCACCCGCTCGGCGCGACCGGCGGCATGATCCTCGGCACGATCGTCGACGAGCTGGAGCGCCGCAACAAGCGCTACGGCCTCGTGACCCTCTGCATCGGCGGCGGCATGGGCATCGCCACGGTCGTCGAGCGCGTCTAGCGCTCCGGCCCGACCTGAGACTTCGAAGAGCGAGTAGAACGCGATGAGCGAGAGCACCACCATCCGCTGGGAGCAGGACGGCGACGGCGTCGTCAACCTGATCCTCGACGACCCCAACCAGTCGGCCAACACGATGAACGCCGCCTACGCGGCGTCGATGAAGGCCACCGTCGACCGGCTCGTCGCCGAGAAGGACGCGATCACGGGCGTCGTGATCACCTCCGCGAAGAAGACCTTCTTCGCCGGCGGCGACCTCAACGACCTCAAGCAGGCGACGCCGGAGAACGCGGCCGAGGTCGCCGAGCACGTGCGCGCCATGAAGGCCGACCTGCGCCGGCTCGAGACGCTCGGCAAGCCGGTCGTCGCGGCGATCAACGGCGCCGCGCTCGGCGGCGGCCTGGAGATCGCCCTGGCGACCCACCGCCGGATCGTCGTCGACGACCCGAAGATCCAGCTCGGCCTGCCCGAGGTCAGCCTCGGCCTGCTGCCCGGCGGCGGTGGCGTCACCCGCGTGACCCGCCTGCTGGGCCTCGCCCAGGGTCTGATGGGCGTGCTGCTCCAGGGCCAGCGGCTGCGACCGCAGAAGGCGCTCGAGCTCGGCCTGATCAGCGAGCTCGTCGCGAGCCCGGATGATCTGCTGCCGGCCGCCAAGAAGTGGATCGCGGAGAATCCGGAGGCGACCCAGCCGTGGGACGTCAAGGGCTACAAGATCCCCGGTGGCACCCCGAGCCACCCGGCGCTCGCGGCCAACCTGCCGGCGTTCCCGTCGAACCTGCGCAAGCAGATCAAGGGCACGAACATGCCGGCGCCGAAGAACATCATGGCCGCCGCCGTCGAGGGCGCTCAGGTCGACTTCGACACGGCGCTCGAGATCGAGGGCCGCTACTTCGTGGACCTCGTCACCGGCCAGGTGGCGAAGAACATGATCCAGGCGTTCTTCTTCGACCTGCAGACGGTCAACGGTCCGCGCGGTCGCGAGAAGGGCCGTGAGCGCTGGACGTCCGAGAAGGTCATCGTGCTCGGCGCCGGGATGATGGGCGCCGCGATCGCCTACGTCTGCGCCAAGGCCGGCATCGAGGTCGTGCTCAAGGACGTCTCGCTGGAGGCGGCGGAGCGCGGCAAGGGCTACTCGAAGGCGATCGTCGACAAGCAGGTCGCCAAGGGCCGCTCGACGCAGGAGAAGGCCGACGCGCTGCTCGGCCGGATCCTGGCCACGGACAAGGCCGAGGACGCGCAGGACGCCGATCTGGTGATCGAGGCCGTCTTCGAGGATCCGAAGGTCAAGGCGCAGGTCTTCGCCGAGATCGAGCCGTTCCTCAAGCCCGACGCGCTGCTGGGCTCCAACACCTCGACGCTGCCGATCACCGGCCTCGCCGAGGGCGTCTCGCGGCCCGACGACTTCATCGGCCTGCACTTCTTCAGCCCGGTCGACAAGATGCCGCTGCTGGAGATCATCAAGGGCGAGAAGACGAACGACGAGACGACCAGCCGGGCGCTCGACTTCGCCAAGCAGATCGGCAAGACGCCGATCGTCGTCAACGACTCGCGGGGCTTCTTCACCAGCCGCGTGATCGGCACGTTCATCAACGAGGGCCTGTCGTTCGTCGCCGAGGGCGTGCCCGCGCCGTCGATCGAGCAGGCGTCCAGCCAGGCCGGTTACCCGGCCCCGGTGCTGCAGCTCGCCGACGAGCTGACGCTGACGCTGATGCAGAAGATCCGCAAGGCGTCGAAGGAGGCCATCGAGGCCGAGGGCGGCACGTTCCCCGAGGATCCGTCGTTCGCGGTGATCGACAAGATGGTCGAGCTCGGCCGTCCGAGCAAGGCGGCCGGCGCCGGCTTCTACGACTACGAGGACGGCAAGCGCACGGGCCTCTGGCCCGGCCTGGCCGAGACGTTCGGCAGCCAGTCGGTGCCGTCGACGACCGACCCGAAGACGATCTCGCTGATCGACCTGCAGGAGCGGATGCTGTTCCGCGAGGCGATCGAGACGGTCAAGTGCCTCGACGAGGGCGTGCTCGAGACGGTCTCCGACGCCAATATCGGCTCGATCTTCGGGATCGGCTTCCCGGCCTGGACCGGCGGCGTGCTGCAGTACATCAACGGCTACGTCGATCCGACCGACCCCGAGAAGAAGCCGCTCGGCCCGGCGGGCTTCGTCGCGCGGGCCCGTGAGCTCGCCGAGCAGTACGGCGAGCGCTTCGATCCGCCGGCGTCGCTGGTCGCCAAGGCCGAGGCCGGCGAGGTCTACGCCGACGAGGTCCCGGCGGCCGCGTAAGCGGCTCCCGGTGTCCTCCGCGGGTGACCCCGATCGCGTTGCGGTCGGGGCCACCCGCGTTTTTGCTTTTCGGCGGACGCCCGAACCCGTTTTACCGGCCAACCACTGATTTCGAGACGAGTCCCTACACTGTGCCGATCGTGACGAGGCTATCCGCGTGCGCGTAAGAGTCCTGGGGAAGTCCCCGGCCTGGCAGGACGTCGACGGCGCCTGCAGCGGGTACCTCGTCGAGGAGGGCGAGTTCCGGCTGCTGCTGGAGTGCGGCAACGGCGTCTTCGGCAAGCTGCGCAAGCAGATCGACTACACCGATCTGGACGCCTGCGTGATCTCGCACTGCCACGCGGACCACACGCTGGACCTGGTCCCGTACAGCTACGCGCTCGCGTTCGCGCCGCGGCAACAGCCCGTGCCGGTGCCCCCGTGGCCCGGAACCGACGACCCGGCGCGCCCCGACCTGCACCTGCCGCCGGGCGGGATCAAGGTGATGCGGACGATCATGACCGCGTGGGGGATGCCCGACCTGGTCGAGCGCGCGTTCGTCGCCGACGAGTACGACCCGGACGCGGTGCTCGACGTCGGGCCGTTCGCGATCCGCTTCCGCGCCGTCCCGCACTTCCTGCCGGCCTACGCGATCGAGGTCACGTCCACCGCCACCGGCCGCCGGCTGGTCTACGGGTCGGACTGCGCGCCGAACGACGAGCTGGTCGAGTTCGCCACCGGGGCGGATCTGCTGCTGATCGAGGCGACGCTGCCGCGGCCCGAGCGCACCGGCCCGCGTGGCCATCTCACCGCTGCCGAGGCCGGGGACCACGCGCGTCGCGCCGGCGTCGGACGTGCGGTGCTGACCCACATCTCGGACGAGGAGAACCGCGACGTCGCCCTGCGGGCCGCGACGGAGACGGCCGGTTCCGTCCCGGTCGAGATCGCGACCACCGACGCGGTCTACGAGCTCTAGAGCTCGTTCCCGGCCGCTCGTACGCGCTGCCGGCGCAGATTCGTGCCGTCGCGGGAGTAGATTGCCCGTATGCGTTCCCGCGAAGGCGACCTCTTCGCCAACTTCGAACGGATGCGACGAGAGATGGACGAGCTGTTCGGCGGCGTCCTGGATCGCGGCCTGGGCGGCCGGGTGCGTCGCGTCGGGTTCGAGCCCGCGGTCGACGTCTTCTACGAGTCACCCGAGGGCGGCGACGCGCGGGTCGTGGTGCAGGCAGACCTCGCCGGGATCGACATCGGCCAGGTCGGCCTGGAGATCCGCGGGCGGGAGCTGGTGCTGGCCGGGAGCCGCCCGGCGGGCGACGCCGAGGGCCGGGCCTACCAGCAGGTCGAGATCGGGACGGGGCCGTTCCGGCGGGTCGTGCCGCTCGGCGCGGAGGTGCTCGTCGACCGGGCGAAGGCCACCTACCACGACGGGATCCTGCGGGTCGAGCTGCCGCTGGCCACCCCGGTCGTCGAGGAGCAGGGCGTGACGATCGTCGTGACCGAGGACGAGGACGAGGACCGCGCGTGATCGACATCGTCTCCGAAGCCACCGACCCACGCGAGGTCGACGTCGGCGGCGCCGGCACGAGCAGCGTGCCGAGCGTCCTGCCGGTGCTGCCGCTGCGCGAGGTCGTGCCGATCCCCGACACGATGATCCCGCTGGCGATCGGCCAGGAGCGCTCGGTCAAGCTCGTCGACGACGTGCTGGCCGGCGCCCGCCGTCTGGTGATGGTCGCGTCGCGCGAGCCCGACGTCGAGGTGCCCAGCCCCGAGCAGGTCCACGACGTCGGCGTCGTCGGCCAGATCGTGCGGATGCTGAAGGTCCCCGACGGCACGCTGCGGCTGCTCGTCCAGGGCAACAACCGCGTGCGGCTGACCGAGTACGAGTCGACCGAGCCGTACCTGGTGGCGAACATCGAGGAGCTGCCCGACGTCGTCGACGGGGAGGACGAGGACGGGCGGCCGTCGGTCGAGCTGACGGCGCTCCAGCGCAGCGTCCAGGACACCTTCGCGAAGATCGTCGAGGCCGTCCCGTACCTGCCGGAGGAACTGCAGCTCGCGGTCTCGAACATCGACGACCCGGTCGCCCTGAGCCACCTGATCACCGGCTCGCTGCGGCTCAAGATGGACGAGAAGCAGGAGCTGCTGGAGGTCGTAGACGTCAAGACCCGGCTGCGCCGGCTGACCGCGATCCTCGCCCGCGAGCTCGACGTGATCTCGATCGGATCGGAGATCCAGACCCAGGTCCAGTCCGAGCTCGACAAGGGCCAGCGCGAGTTCGTGCTGCGCCAGCAGCTCAAGGCGATCCAGGACGAGCTGGGCGAGGTCGACCCGCTCGAGGCCGAGCTGAGCGACCTGCGCGAGCAGATCGAGGCGGCCGGACTGCCGGAGATGGTCGCCAAGCAGGCCGACCGCGAGCTGCGGCGGCTGGAGATGATCCCGCAGGCGTCGGCCGAGCACGGGGTGATCCGCACCTACCTGGAGTGGATCGTCTCGCTGCCGTGGAACGACCGGACCCACGACGACCTGGACCTGGCGCACGCCCGCCGCGTGCTCGACGACGACCACCACGGGCTCGACGACGTCAAGGA
>JADMKN010000284.1 GCA_015478825.1 Patulibacter sp.
ACACGGGAGCGGTCCACTCGATCCAGACCGCGACCGTCACGACGCCGACCGCGCGGCTCGACGAGATCTGGAGCCCACCGCACCTGGAGCGCTTCGCCCGCGCCTACTGGCGGTACATGGAGCGGTTCTCGCTCAACATGATCCGGGTCTTCTACGACGACGACGGCCGTTACGTCTGCCTGCTGCACCGGCGCCTGTGCCTGCTCGGCTTCGGACCGCCGGAGTACGAGTTCGGCAGCGGCCGGGGGCTGGTCCGGTGGCCGATCCGCGAGGGTCTGCTGGTCGCGCGCGGGCGCGACCAGGGGTTCCTCGAGCTCGAGGTCCAGCGCCAGGACGGGGTCGCGCTGGCCAGCGACGGCGAGCCGATGACCCGGGTCGAGGTCGAGCTCGAGGTTGCGCACTTCTACCCGCGGATGTCCTCGCGACTCGCCTACTGGATCTACCAGCACACCCAGTCGCGGTACCACGTGCTGCTCGCCTACGGCTTCATCCGCTCACTGGGCCGCGGCGAGCTGCCGGAGTCTGCCGTCGGCCGGTTCGCGAACTGGATCGCCGAGGACATGGCCGTCCCGGACGAGTGACTCCCCGGGGCTTCGTGGAGCCAACCGTCCCGACGGAGGCGGATCAGGAGATGCCGTAGCCCGGCATGTCCGCCAGCTTCAGGCGACGGTGCCGGGCGTGGACCCGGCGGACGGTGTCCGACCCGGCGCGCATCACGACCGACTCGGTCGTCGCGCCGCCCCGCGGGGTCCGGCGGACGCCCTGGAGCAGCTCGCCGTCGGTCACGCCGGTGGCCGAGAACAGGCACTGGTCGGCGTTGACCAGCGTGTCCTGCGTGAGCTGACGGTCGAGGTCGTAGCCGGCGGCGAGCGCGGCGGTCCGCTCCTCGTCGTTGCGGGGGTAGAGCCGGCCGACGATCGCGCCGCCGAGGCACTTGATCGCCGCGGCCGAGATCACGCCCTCCGGCGTGCCCCCGATGCCCCACAGCAGGTCGACGGCGGACTCGTCCATCACGGCCAGCAGCGAGCCGGCGACGTCGCCGTCCGAGATCAGCCGGACCTTGCCGCCGGCTTCGCGGATCGCCTCGATCTGCTCCTGGTGGCGGGGACGGTCGAGCACGACCGTCAGGACCTCGTTGATGTCCTTCTTGCGGCGCTCGGCGACCAGCCCGATCGTCTCGGTCAGCGGCCGGTCGAGGTCGAGCAGGTCGGCGATGTCGCGGTCGCCGGCCAGCTTCTCCATGTAGACGCACGGGCCCGGATCGAACATCGAGCCGCGCGGCGCGATCGCGATCACGGCCAGCGCGTTGGGCTGGCCCTTGGCGGTCAGCGTCGTGCCCTCGAGCGGATCGACGGCGATGTCGACCTGCGGACCCTCGCCGTTGCCGACCCGCTCGCCGTTGTAGAGCATCGGCGCTTCGTCCTTCTCGCCCTCGCCGATCACGACGAGACCGTCCATCGCGACGGTTTCGAGCACGTGGCGCATGCCGTCGACGGCGGCCTGGTCGGCGGCGATCTTGTCGCCCCGTCCGGCGAGCCGGGACGCGGCGAGCGCCGCCGCCTCCGTCGTGCGGACGAGTTCCATGGCGAGGGTGCGGTCAGGCGTGGTGGTCATGCTCACGAGGGTCGGTGACGGGAACCGGGAACCGGCAGCTTATGTGCTGCTGCGGAGGCCGCGCGCGGCGGGCGCGCGACGTCAGCGCCCCGGCGCGGGACTAGCGGCGGAGGGCGGGGGCGCGGTACGGCGTCGCGATCCGCGGCAGGTCGCGGCGCTCCACGTACTCGATCGCCTCGACGCCGTCGAGGCCGATCTCGTCGGCGACGTTCTTCGTCAGGTCGAAGTCGGCCTTGTTCGCGAACGGTCCGCGATCGATCACCGGCACCACCACCGACGTGCCCTCGTGGCGGATCTCGACCTGGCTGCCGCACGGCAGCGTGCGGTGCGCGACGCCCTCGGTCCGCTTGCGCAGGACCAGGCCGCAGGCCGTCTTGCCGCCGTAGAAGCCGGGCCCGAACCAGCTCGCGCGGGTCCGGCCGAGCACGGCGACCCGGACGGGGACGGACGCGTTGGCGGCCGTGGAGCCGGCGGGCACCGTGGTGTGGGCGGAGCCGCGGACCGCGAGCAGCACCAGTCGCAGCTCGTGGTTGCGGGCGGCGCGCGTTCGCCACGAGACCGCGAAGGTCCCGTCCTTGCGCACGTGCGCGGTGGCGGCGGTGACCCAGCGCCCGGCGGGCGTCTTGCGCTGGAGCCGTACGGCGCGCCCGACGAGCGCCTCGTGGAAGCGTCCGGTAACCCGGAGCGGTCGGCCGACCGTGGTGGCTCGCGGAGCGCTCCAGGTCCCGGCGCCCGGCAGGCTCTCCTGGTGATCCGCGGTGGGGGCCGCAGCCGCGTCGGGCGCCGGAGCGGCCGCGGCGGGGTCCGCGGAGCCGGCCGCGGTCGGCGGGGCCGCGGGGGCTGCGGTCAGTCCCCCGGTGGTCGACGCGGTGGCGGTCGTGGGTAGCGCGCAGACGAGCAGCAGCCCGGGCAGGGCGGCACGCCGCGCGAATCTCGTAGCGATCAAGGCATCCAGTGGGTCTCGTCCTGCGCCTACGAGGTGAGCTGTCGGGCTCGCGCTGAACGAGTGCGCTACGGACCAGAAAGCGGTCCGATTCGCCCCAGTGGCCGGCTCTTCCGGACCGACCACGGTGGTTCCCCCGTCCCGTCGCGCACAGAGCCCGACGAGTTCGGCGACGCAAAGTCTATTGCAGGACGCCGGGGGACGCCGGGCCGCCCCCGTCGGCTAGCGAAACGGCAGTCGCCGCAGGACGCCGCGGACGACCTGCTCGCCGGTACGGACGGCGCCGTCGACGATCGCGACCAGCGGCGGTTGTCCGGCGGACGACGCGCTCTCCGACTGGGGGGTCGCCCAGCCCGACCGGGGAGCCTTCGGCGGGGCCGGGACCGCGGGCGTGGTGGGCCGCTCGTCGGTTGGCGCGCTCGGCGGCGTGGGGGTGGCGGGGGGACCGGTCGTCGTCGCCGACGACCGGCGAGGCGGGGTCCGAGCCGCACCCGGCGACGACGCTCTCGGGGGAGCCGCGGAGCGACGGGTGCTGCGGTGCTGCGGTCGGGTCGTCGGCAGGCGACCCATCACGCCGGGCTCGTCGTCGCGAGCGGCCTCGGGGGAATCCACGCCGTCCATGGCCGCCATCCTCGCGGATCGGTGGCGTATACGCCACTTGTACGTGCGATGTCTCACAGATCGAGCCGTTTGCGCACGTTCTTGGGCTCTCGGGCGCACCTTTTTGCGTTGGTGCGGGTAGATACAGGTAACACCGCTGCTCAGTCCGCGAAACCTCCGGTCGGAACCGGGATTTCGCGGTCTGGGGTGGTACACTTCGGGAACGCTGTCGATAGCCTGGGCCGCTTGTGCCGAAGATCTGACTCGATCGACGCGTAACTCCTCTTCTCTTTTCACCCGCGTGCCCCCGGCTTCCGGTGGCGCGCCGATAAGACGCCTCCTTATATGTCTGTAGTCGAATTCCAGGAACTCGAAGAGGTCAAGGGACTGGTCCACCGCGGCCAGTCGCTCGGGGTGCTCACGCACGCCGAGGTCCAGAAGGCGATCGCCGAGCTGGACTTCGACGAGTCCGACGTCGAAGAGCTCAACACCTACCTCGAGAAGAGCGAGATCGAGCTGGTCGAGGAGATCGACCCGGCGCACTCGGCCACCCAGGTCGAGCGTGCGCCCGACAAGCGCACCCGCAAGAAGCGCGTCGCCACGCCGCTCGACCTCCGTCCCGACATGACCACGGACAGCCTCCAGCTGTTCCTCAAGGACATCGGCAAGGTCCGGCTGCTGACGGCCGCCGAGGAGGTCGACCTGGCCAAGCGGATCGAGCGCGGCGATCTCGACGCCAAGCAGAAGATGGTCGAGTCCAACCTGCGCTTGGTCGTCTCGATCGCCAAGAACTACCGCAACCAGGGCCTGCCGTTCCTCGACCTGATCCAGGAGGGCACGCTCGGACTGGTCCGTGCCGCGGAGAAGTTCGACTACCGCAAGGGCTTCAAGTTCTCCACGTACGCCACGTGGTGGATCCGCCAGGCGATCGCCCGCGCGCTCGCCGACAAGGCCCGGACGATCCGCATCCCGGTCCACGTCGTCGAGAAGCTCAACAAGATCGGCCGCGCCGAGCGCAAGCTCGTCACGGAGCTCGGTCGCGAGCCCACCCCGGAGGAGATCGCCGAGGTCACCGGCATCGACCCCGAGGAGGTCGAGTCGATCAAGCGCTCCGCCCAGGCCCCGGTCTCGCTGGAGAAGCCGGTCGGCGACGAGGAGGAGTCCGAGTTCGGGCAGTTCATCGCCGACGAGCGTGCGGAGTCCCCGTACGAGCGCGCGGCCGAGATCCTCACGAAGGAGCACCTCCGTGAGGCCCTCGAGAACCTGAGCTACCGCGAGCGTCGCGTGTTGGAGCTGCGCTACGGCCTCGGCGGCGAGAAGCCGTGCACCCTCGACGAGGTCGGGCACCGCTTCAACGTCACCCGCGAGCGGATCCGCCAGATCGAGAACCAGTCGCTGAAGAAGCTGCAGAGCTTGGCGGAAGCGCAGAAGTTGAGGGATGTTGCGTAAGCAACGCCTCTAGGGACCGTATGCGAAGGGCGTCCGAAAGGGCGCCCTTCGCCGTTCCGTACTAGCCCGACCGCTTCATTCGGTAAAGTCTTGGCATGGCCGTTGACCCCAGCTGCCCCGTCTGCCGCACGGCGGACATCGTCTGCGCGAAGTGGACGCTGTTGCTCGTCCGTGACCTCGCCGAGGGCAACACCCGCTTCTGCGAGCTGGAGCGCTCGCTCGTCGGGATCAGCCCGCGGACGCTCTCGTTGCGGTTGCGTGCGCTCGAGGACGAGGGGATCGTCGCCCGGCAGACCTATCCCGAGGTCCCGCCGCGCGTCGAGTACGCGTTGACCGACAAGGGACGGGCGCTGCTGCCGATCATCGAGGGGATGCGTGAGTACGGCAACCGCTGGCTCGCCGACGGGGTCACCGACCCCGCGCTGGTCGACGTCACGGCGTGCGCGTCCGACGACGACCGGCTGACCGTCTCGGCCTGACGCCCGACGTCCGTCTCGCGTCGCGGCGGCGGCTTCGCTTTCGCCGCGTCCCGCCCGGCGGCGACGTGCCCCGCGGGCGGCGCGCGCTCCTGGGCAGCTCCTTGCAGGACCCAGGGACCGGAACTCTCGGCGCCGTACCTGGTTGGTACTACCGTGGTGTTTCGTGTGCCGTCCCCCGAAGACCCGCCGTTGCCGCTCGCTGACGCGTCGTCCCCGAGCGGCTCCGCGCCGGCGCCCGAGGCGCCGGGTCTGACCCGGCGGAGCGTCGTCGGGGGAGGACTCGTGCTCGGGGCCGCGGCCCTGCTGCCGACGACCGTCGCGTACGCCGCGCCCGCCGGCGACGGGATCTCCACCATCCGGGTCCCGCGCTCCGCCCTGCGTCCCGGGGCGATCACGGACCCGATCGCCGCTCCCCGGCGGTTCGACCTGCTCGGCGCCGCGGTCGGTGAGCTGCACGGCACGGGCGTCGAGATCCGCACCCGCCGTCGCCACGGACGCTGGAGCGCGTGGCACCGCTTGGAGCCCCACGACGGGCATGCCCCGGACGGCCGGCGGGCCCGGATGAGCGATCCGATCTGGTGCGGCGACGTCGACGAGCTGCAGCTCACGGTCCGCCGGCGTCCCGCCCGAGATCTGCGGCTCGACCTGGTCACCGTCGCCGCGTCGACGAAGCGGTCGACGGCCCGGGCCAGCAGCCGGGCTGCCCGCACGGGGGGGATCACCGCCCCCGACGGCAGCACGATCCCGACGGCGCCGTCGGCCGCCGGGCTGCCGACGATCATCCCGCGGAGCGCCTGGGCGGCGCCACGACCGAAGGGCTCGCCGAGCACCGGCAAGGTCGAGGTGGCGTTCGTCCACCACACCGTCAACGGCAACGACTACCAACCGACCGAGAGCGCCGCGGTGGTCCGCGCGATCGCCGATTACCACATGCGCTCCAACGGCTGGAACGACATCGGCTACAACTTCCTCGTCGATCGCTACGGCCAGGTCTACGAAGGCCGCGCGGGGGGAATCGACCAGGCCGTCGTCGGGGCCCAGGCCGTCGGCTGGAACAGCATCTCGACCGGGATCGCGATCATCGGCACGTTCGAGAACGACACCGTGCCGGACGCCGCGCTGAACGCGGTGGCGGCGCTGATCGCCTGGAAGCTCCCGCTGCACGGCGCTCCGACCGGCGGCACGGTCCCGCTCGTCTCGGCCGGCGGGGCCGGCAACCGCTGGGCGAAGGGCGCGGCGGTCGACATGCCGCGGATCGGCGGGCACAAGGACGGCTGCTCGACGAGCTGTCCGGGCACCACGCTCTACGGCCAGCTCGACACGATCCGAGCGCGCGTCGGCAACATCCCGGCCGTCCAGGACCCGCGCAGCCTCAGCGTCACGGTGCCGTCCACGGCCGTCGAGTACGACGACGTGCTCGACGTCTCGGGACGGTTCACAAACGGCGGCGTCGCGGTCGCGGGCGCCCGCGTCGCCCTGCAGAAGCGCAGCCCGTCCGGACGCTGGGTGACGATCGCGCGGACGGCGACCGACGCCGACGGCAACTGGACGACCCCGATCCGCTGGAAGGCGTCCGCCGCGATCCGCGCCCAGGCCGACGGCGTGCGTTCCCCGCAACTGATCCCGGGACTCGATCCGAACCTGAGCCTGAGTCAGCCGACCCGCCGGGTCTCCCGCGGCTCGTCGGTGACGGTGCGCGGACGCGCCCGCGGCGTCAAGCAGGTCGACGTCGTGCTCCGCCGCAAGGTCAACGGCAAATACGTCGTCGTCAGCCGGCGCGAGCTGAAGGTCAGCAAGGGCCGGTTCTCCGGCACGTTGCCGGTCCGCAGGGCCGGGATGCACCACGTGACCGCCGAGGTCACCATCGCCCGCAAGAAGTGGGCATCGCCGCGGCGCTACCTGCGCGGCGTGGGGTAGGAACCGGCCGAGGACGGCGTACCACGATCGGCGCGCCGCCGATCGGCGGCGCTGCGCCCCGCTTGGTCAGCGGCTCAGGTCGAGCCGGCTTCGGCGTCCGCCGCCGCCCGGCAATCGGCGCAGCGACCGTAGAGCACCACGTCGTGCGACGTGACCTCGAAGCCCGCGCCCGTGCTCAGCCGGTGGATCGCGTCCTCGAGCGCGTCGTCGGTGAACGGCACCATCACGCCGCAGTTCTGGCAGACGAGATGATGGTGGTGGTGGTCCGGCGCGATCCGCTCGTAGCGGGCGATCCCCTGGCCGACCTCGATCCGCTGGACCAGGTGGAGCTGCTCGAGCTCGTCCAGCACCCGGTAGATGCTGGCCCGGCCGACCGCGCGGTCGCTGGCGCGCAGCTCGTCTTCGATCTCGAGCACGGTGCGGGCACAGCGCTGGGCGTCCAGCAGGTCGAGCAGGACCGTCCGCGCTCCGCCGCGGCGGTAGCCCGCCGCCGTCAGGCGCTCCTCGGCCCGGTCCCGCCAGGAGCTGCGTCGCTCGGTCGCCGTCATTCCCTCCATCGTAGCCGGGGTGGAACGGAACGAGCCGCGGTCTGCACGACGACGTGCAGCCACGAGGAAGCGCGACCCGGCGGCCGAAGGCGCACCCATGCGTCATCCCCAGCTCTATGCGGCGTTGCGGTCGGCGGCGTTCCATGCAGGCCGCGAGCTCGGCCTCCGCGTGACCGACGGGGACGAGGTCCCCTACGAGCTGCTCCAGCACGCCCGCCGTTCCCGCGCCCGGCAGGGCGGAGCCACGCTCTACTCGTACCGGCCGTTGGTGGGGCTCTACGTCGAGCGGCAGAGCGAGGCGCTCGAGCAGCTCCCCGCGATCACCGAGGCTCGCCACACGATGGTCGCGGTCTGGGGCGTCGACGCGTACCTCCAGGCGCAGGGCGTGGTGGGTCCTCCGTCGGACCCGCACGACCGCGCCGCGCTGGCGGTTCGGCTGTTCCTGGAGCGGGTCTTCGAGGACAGCCCGGACTTCACGTTCGAGGACGACCAGTTCGAGCGCGCCTTCCGCGAGCTCGACGCGGTGCTGACCGCCAACGCCACCGAGACCGTGGTGGCGATCCCGCTGGTCGGGGTCGAGCCGGTGATGCCGACGGTGGCGATCACGCGGGGCGTCGCGCTGCAGCGGCCGGACGCCGTCCGCGGCGAGCTGCCGGAGGCCGCGCTCGCCGGTCCCGACGGGACCCCGGCCGACGCCGTCGCGACGCTGCGCTGGGCCGCCCGCCCGGGCTCGTCCGACGCGCCACGCCGGGCGCGCGAGGCGGCCCGCCGGTTGGTGACGGCGCTGCGCCTGCACTTCCCGGGGGGCGCGCCCGCCGCGGGGCCGCTGATCTGGCTGCGCGCCGCCAGCGGTCCGTGGCACGCGATGGCGCTCGGCGGGACGTTCGCATCGCGCGGCTGCGTCGCGGTCGACGCCGACGACGTCCCCGAGCTGCGGACCTTCGTCGACCTGGTCGCTCGGCGCCTGCCCGAGCGCGGCGAGGTCGCCTGGGCGCTGCGTCGCTGGACGCTGGCGCTCGACCGGGACCGCCCCGAGGAGGCGCTGACCGACCTGCTGCTCGCCGGCCGGGCGTTGCTCGAGCCCGAGGGCCCGCGCAGCGGGAGGCTGGCCGGACGACTGGCCGCGCTGTGCGCGACGGGCGACGAACGGACCTACCTGGCGCGGCGGCTCGCCCGCCTGGCGTTGCAGGAGCAGGAGGTGATCGCCGGCAGCCGGCGCGTCGACCGCGAGCTTCCCGAGCAGGTCGACGAGCTGGCCGACTGCCTGCGGGCGGTGCTGCGCGACAGCGTCTGCGGCCATCTCTCGGGTGATCTGGTCGAGATCGCCGAGGAGATCCTCGACGGCCTGGCCGACGAGCCGGCCAGCCCGCGCGACGCCTGGCGCGAGGAGCAGCTCGAGCGCGAGCGGCGTCGCCGTGAGGAGGGCGTGGTGCTCGACGCGCGCGCCGCCGACGACGACCTGGGTATCGCGCCCGCCCGCGAGGACGACGACCTCGATCTGCGCATCGTGGCCCGGGGCCGCGGACGGGACACGCGTAACGTCGATCCCGAGATCCAGGCGCAGCGGCTCCCGCCGGCGATCGTGCCGCTCGACCCGGTCGGCGCGATCGACGCCGCCCGGATGGCGAAGCTCGCCCCGGACGACGTCTGGCTCGAGCAGACCTGGATCGAGCCCCAGGTCCAGGAACCGACGGTCCAGCCGGACGACGACGCGACGGGCCCCTGGCCGACGGCGGGGTAGGGCGGATCTACCCGGCGGTCCAGAGGGCAGAGACGGGCACCGCCCAAAGACGGTCGCCCAGGGCGACGGTCGACGCGCCGGTGTAGCAGACGATCCCGCAGCGGAATCGTTCACC
>JADMKN010000285.1 GCA_015478825.1 Patulibacter sp.
GTCGATCGCGGCGTTGGCGGCCGACGCGGCGGACGACGCCCCCCGGGCCTCGATCATCGCGGCGCCGCGCTTGGCGACCGTCGGGATCAAGCTGTCGTCCAGCCAGGCCTCGTCGTCCACCAGATCGGCGGCGTTCTTGCCACCCACCTCGGCATGGAAGACGTCGGGGTACTGGGTGGCCGAGTGGTTGCCCCAGATCGTCAGCTTCTTGATCTCGGAGACCGACACCTGGAGCTTGCTGGCGAGCTGCGAGATCGCGCGGTTGTGATCCAGCCGGGTCATCGCGGTGAACCGCTCGGCCGGGACGTCCGGCGCGTGGGCCTGGGCGATCAGCGCGTTGGTGTTGGCGGGGTTGCCGACCACCAGGACGCGGATGTCGTCGGCGGCGCCGGCGTTGATCGCTGCGCCCTGCGGCTTGAAGATCCCGCCGTTGGCCTCGAGCAGGTCGCCGCGCTCCATGCCCTTCGTACGCGGGCGAGCGCCGACCAGCAGCGCGACGTTGGAGCCGTCGAACGCGCGGTTGGCGTCGTCGGTGATGTCGATGCCCTTCAACAGCGGGAACGCGCAGTCGTCGAGCTCCATCGCGGTGCCCTCGGCGGCCTTGAGCCCCTGCGGGATCTCCAGCAGGCGGAGCTTGACGGGAACGTCGGGGCCGAGCAGGTGGCCACTGGCGATGCGGAAGAGCAGCGCGTAGCCGATCTGGCCGGCGGCGCCGGTGACGGTGACGTTGACGGGCGACTGGGTCATCTGGGACTCCTGCAGACGTACGGGTCGGAGCGGCGTCGCGTCACGTTTGGGAGGACGCCCACGGTCCGGGTGCCGGCTGATCGTATCCCCCGGACCGCACGGGGCGCGTTCGGCCTCCCCGGCCGCGGCACGCGCTTCGGCGCTGCGCGACCTGCGACGATGCCGGGACATGCCCGCCACGCGCACCGTGACGCTCGCTCGCCTCTTCGGGATCCGGATCGGAGCCAATCCGAGCTGGTTCCTGATCCTGCTGCTGATGATCGTGCTGCTCGGCGACCAGTTCCAGCGAGTCCTGCCCGCGGCGGGTCCCGCCGAGGCCTACGCGCTGTCGGTCGGGGCGACGCTGCTGTTCTTCGTCTCGCTGGTCGCCCACGAGCTCGGCCACGCGCTGATGGCCCGGCGGTTCGGGATCCAGACCGAGGGGATCGACCTCTGGCTGCTCGGCGGGGTGGCCCGCCTCAGTCGCGACTCGAAGAACCCCAAGGAGGAGTTCTTCGTGGCCGCGGCCGGGCCCGCCGTGACGTTCGCGATCTGCCTGATCGGGGTGGGCGTCGGTCTCCTGCTGACCGGCCGCGACGAGATCACCGACGCGGTCCGGCTGACCGACGCGACGACCACCGCCGCCGTCGCGCTGGTCGGCTGGCTGACGCTGGTCAACGGCATCCTGCTGGTCTTCAACCTGATCCCGGCGTTCCCGCTCGACGGCGGGCGGATCGCCCGGTCGATCGCTTGGAAGCTCACCGGCGACCGGCGGAAGGCGACCAACGTCGCCGGGTTCCTCGGCCGCGGCTTCGCGATCCTGCTCGGCGCCGCCGGCGTCTACTTCCTGCTCAACGACCAGCTCGTCGACGGCCTCTGGTTCCTGATCCTGGCGTGGTTCATCGGCGGGGCCGCCCGGGCCGCGGTGATGACCAGCGAGGTCAGCGCGCAGCTCCACGAGCGGACCGCCGGCGACCTGATGGACACGCAGCCGGCCTGGCTGCCCGACGACATCACGGTGCTGCAGGCCCAGCACGAGACCTTCGTGCCGTTCGCGGTGCCGTGGGCGGCGATGCTCGACTCCTCGGGCCGGTACCTGGGGATCGTGACCGCCCCCGACGTCCAGGCCGAGCTGTCCGCCGGACGGCCCGAGGTCCCCGCCCGCGACCTGCTGCTCGCCGACGACGCGCCGCGGACGACGCCGGACGCGTCGCTGGAGCAGCTCCTCGGCGACGAGGCGCTGCAGCGGTTCGGCGCGCTGCCGGTGCTCGACCCCGACGGCGTGATGCTCGGGATCGTGACGATCACCCAGACCCGCAACGCGCTGGCCGCGGCGCTGCCGGGCTCCGACGCGAAGTAGCCCGTAGAACCTGTTCTCAGGCCTTGCTCTTGCGGATGCCGCGCCGGTACTCGCGGTTGAGCATCCCGATCACGTCCATGTCGATGCCCTGCGGGCAGACGCGCGAGCACTCGCCGTAGTTGGTGCAGCCGCCGAAGCCCTCGGCGTCCATCGCCCGGACCATGTTGCGGGCGCGGTCGGCGCGCTCGGTCTGGCCCTGCGGCAGCAGGTTGAGGTGCGTGACCTTCGCGCCCGTGAAGAGCATCGCCGCGCCGTTCGGGCAGGCGGCGACGCAGGCTCCGCAGCCGATGCAGATCGCGGCGTCCATCGCCTCCTGCTGGACGGCGGGCGAGACCGGCATCGCGTTCGGCTCGGGCTGCGGACCGGTGGTCACGCTGACGTAGCCGCCGGCCTGGATCACGCGGTCGAGCGACGAGCGGTCGACCATCAGGTCGCGCACGACCGGGAACGCGTTGTTGCGGAACGGCTCGACGCGAATCGTCGACCCGTCCTCGAAGTCGCGCATGTAGGTCTGGCAGGTGGTGACCTGGTTGGGCCCATGGGGCATCCCGTTGATCACCAGCGAGCAGGCGCCGCAGATGCCCTCGCGGCAGTCGCTGTCGAAGGTCACGGCCGAGTCCCCGCGCGAGACCAGGCCCTCGTTGAGGGTGTCGAGCATCTCCAGGAAGGAGGCGTCGGGATCGATCCCGTCGACGTCCTTGTACTCGAAGCGGCCGGGCTCGCCGCGGCGCTCCTGGCGCCAGATCTCCAGTCGGAACTTCACGACGTGGCCTCCGGGGCGGGGCTGGTGGGTGACGGGGTCCAGCGGGTGTGGGGCGGGCGCGGAACGGTCACTTGTAGCTCCGCGTCGCGAGCTGGACCTCGGTGAACTCGAGCGGCTCGTCGACCGCTTCGAACGACCCGCCGTCGAGCCCCGCGTCGGGGTAGGCCCACGCCGTGACCGAAGCGAAGCGCTCGTCGTCGCGCTGCGCCTCGCCGTCGTCGGTCTGGTGCTCGCCGCGGAAGTGACCGCCGCAGGACTCCTCGCGGCGCAGCGCGTCCTCGCACATCAGCTCGGCGAGCTCGATGAAGTCGACCAGACGCCCGGCGTACTCCAGGCTCTGGTTCATCTCGTCGGCCTGGCCGTCGACGCGGACCTCGTCCCAGAAGCGGGCGCGGATCGCGCGGATCTCGGCGATCGCCTCGCGCAGGCCCTCGGCGGTGCGGAGCATGCCGCACTTGTCGAGCATGATCTGCCCGAGCTCGCGGTGGATCGTCTGCGGCGCCTTGGTGCCGGTCGCGGCGAGGAACCGGTCGATCTGGTCGCGCACCCCGGTCTCGGCGGCGACGAACGCCTCGTGCGTCTCGTCGACGGCGAGCTTCGGCGTCTTCGCCAGGTAGTCCATCACCGTGTGCGGCGCGACGAAGTAGCCGTCGGCGAGCGCCTGCATCAGCGCGGACGCCCCGAGCCGGTTGGCGCCGTGGTCGGAGAAGTTCGACTCGCCGATCGAGAACAGCCCGGGGACCGTCGTCTGCAGCTCGTAGTCGACCCAGAGCCCGCCCATCGTGTAGTGCGGCGCCGGGTAGATCATCATCGGCGTCTCGAACGGATCGTCACCGGTGATCCGCTCGTACATCTGGAACAGGTTGAGGTACTTGCCGGCGATCGCGTCCCGGCCCTGGCGCGCGATCTCGTCGCGGAAGTCCAGGTAGACGCCGCGCTTGGTGCCGCCGACGCCGAGCCCCTCGTCGCAGACGACCTTGGCGGCGCGCGACGCGATGTCCCGCGGGGCCAGGTTGCCGAAGGCCGGGTAGCGCTCCTCGAGGAAGTAGTAGCGCTCCGCGTCGGGGATCTCGGCCGGCGGCCGCTGCTCGCCCGGGTCGCGCGGGACCCAGATCCGGCCGTCGTTGCGCAACGACTCGCTCATCAGCGTGAGCTTCGACTGGTACTCGCCGGTCTGCGGGATGCAGGTCGGGTGGATCTGCGTGTAACAGGGGTTGGCGAACATCGCCCCCCGGCGCGCGGCCTTCCAGGCGGCCGTCACGTTCGAGCCCATCGCGTTGGTCGACAGGTAGAAGACGTTCGAGTAGCCGCCCGACGCGAGCACGACGCAGTCGGCGGCGTGACGCTCGATCGCGCCGGTCTCGAGGTTGCGCGCGATGATCCCCCGCGCGACGCCGTCGACGAGCACGATGTCGAGCATCTCGTGCCGGTTGTGGACCGTGACGCTGCCCGCGTTGACCTGGTGCTGCAGCGCGCTGTAGGCGCCGAGCAGGAGCTGCTGGCCGGTCTGACCGCGCGAGTAGAACGTCCGCTTGACGAGCACGCCGCCGAACGAGCGGGTGGCGAGCTGGCCGCCGTACTCGCGGTTGAACGGGACGCCCTGGGCCACGGCCTGGTCGATGATGTTCTTCGAGACCTCCGCGAGCCGCCAGACGTTCGCCTCGCGCGAGCGGAAGTCGCCGCCCTTGATCGTGTCGTAGAACAGTCGCTGGACGTCGTCGCCCTCGTTGGCGTAGTCCTTCGCGGCGTTGATCCCGCCCTGGGCGGCGATCGAGTGCGCGCGGCGCGGCGAGTCCTGGAAGCAGAAGCTGTCGACCTGGAAGCCCTGGGCGCCGAGCGTCGCGGCGGCGCTGGCGCCCGCCAGGCCGGTGCCGATCACGATGATCCGGTAGTTCGGCCGGTTGCGCGGGCCGACGAGCTGGTGCCCGTCCAGCCAGCGGCGCCACTTGCCGGCCATCGGGCCGGCGGGGATGCGGGCGTCCAGCGTTCGCGGCTGCGGATCGAGCACGTTAGATCCTTGCGGTGAGGGCGGAGAGGGCGTGGACGGTCGCGTGCGCCGACCCGGCCGGCTCGGGCAGCGCGCCCGTCCAGAAGAGGATCGGGATCAGCGCGAAGCCGGCGACCAGCACGCCGGCGACGACGGTCGCGCCGGCCTTCGCCCGCTCGCGGCGGCGGTGGTCGTCGAGGCCGAGCGTCTGCAGCATGCTCCAGAGCCCGTGGCGGAGATGCGTCCCGATCAGGAAGACGCCGACCAGGTAGATCAGCACGAAGTACCACTTCTGGAATGCCCCGTAGAGGTTCGCGTAGACCTCGCCGTGGCGCAGCGGCGTGACGTCGACGGTCAGCGTCGTGAAGTGCAGGATGTGGAAGACGATGAAGCCGATCAGCAGCGGCCCGGTGACGATCATCGAGCGCGCGGCCCACGACCGGCCGATCCGCTTCGCGCCGTGCCCGGTCGGACGCGCCGCGCGATTACGGCGGGCGAGCTGCACGACCGCGGTGACGTGGACGGCGATCGCGATCAGCAGGATGCCGCGGACGAACCAGAGGAAGCCGGCGTGCGGCAGCAGCGGCGTCCCGAACTCGCGGAGCCACTCACCGTACCGGTCGATCTGCGGCGATCCGTCGCCGACGCCTCCGAGCGCGGTGAGGTTGCCGAGCATGTGCAGCAACAGGTACGCGACGAGGACCGCCGCCGATCCCGCCGCGAACAGCTTCTTGCCCAGGGTGGAGTCCCAGGCCTCGCCCAGCCACGTACGCCTACGGATGTTTGATCCAGTTGCCACGAGGGCACGGATCTTACGCCCACAGGCGCGCCGATGATCTGCCGCTATTAGGCGGCCATTATCTTGTACGTACTACGTGATTCGGGTCACAGAACCACCGTCGACCGTCTGCCATCGCGGGAGCACGGGTGACCGTCTGCCGTCGACGCCGCGAATCATACCGCAAGTAGCAAAAGTGCGGGATCGACCACTGCGACAGCCGATTCGACCGCACGGTCGAACCCACCCGCCCGAGCGGCCGGGCCGGAACCACGATCGGGACCACCGGAAACACCGCGCACCACAAAGAGTAATACCGAGCGACCCATGATCCGGCGTGACCTGCCCAAAATTCCGAGCCCGACTCACCACGCAATACACGCCCGCAGCCACCCGATCGCGCCGTTCGATCGGACGCGGATTCGCGGGGGGCGAGCGACGCCGAGGCCCAGGGCGCCGGTCAGCGGCGCGAAGACGATATCGCCGATCCCGACGGGACGGCCGGCCGCCGCGGCCCGGAGCTCCGACCAGACCGGGACGCCCCGACCGGCCGGTCCGCGACCGCACCGATTTTGCGACCGTCGGTCGCACACCCACCGCAGGAGCGCATACGGATATTCCGACCAAAATCGTCGGCGAATAGGGCACCACGAACGCGAAGTGAGGGGTATACGATCCGCGTGGTTCCCTCAGCACTTGGCCCAAGGAGGCCCATGCCCGCACATGACGTCCTCATCATCGGGGCTGGTCTGGCCGGTCAGCGCGCAGCGCTCGCCGCCGCCAACGCCGGCGCCACCGTGGCGATCCTGAGCAAGGTTCACCCGGTCCGATCGCACTCCGTCGCCGCCGCCGGCGGCATCAACGCGGCGATGAACCCGGCCGACGACTGGCGCTCGCACGCCTTCGACACGGTCAAGGGCTCGGACTACCTGGGGGACCAGGACGCGATCGAGATCATGTGCTCGGAGGCTCCCAACGAGATCCTCCATCTCGAGCACATCGGGGTCACGTTCCACCGCAACGAGACCGGCCACCTCGACCTGCGGGCCTTCGGCGGCGCGTCGATGAAGCGCACCGCCTACGTCGCGGACATCACCGGCCAGGCGATCCTCCACGTGCTCTACGAGCAGCTCATGAAGCACAGCGAGACGGTCGACCGCTACGAGGAGTGGTTCAACACCTCGCTGGTCAAGGACGACTCGGGCCGCTGCGTCGGCTGCGTCGCCCGCAACATCCGCACGGGCGAGATGCAGACCTTCACGGCGAAGACCACGATCCTCGCCACCGGCGGCGTCGGCCAGGCGTTCAAGCCGACGACCAACGGGCTGATCTGCACGGGCGACGGCATGTCCCTCGCCTACCGCGCCGGCGCGCGTCTGATGGACATGGAGATGATCCAGTACCACCCGACGACGATGACGGCAAACGGGTTCCTGATCACCGAGGGCGCCCGCGGCGAGGGCGCGCACCTGCTCAACGCCGCCGGCGAGCGGTTCATGGAGAAGGACGCGCCGAACAAGATGGAGCTGGCGTCGCGCGACGTCGTCTCCCGCGCGGAGCAGAAGGAGATCAACGAGGGCCGCGGGACCGGGCCGCTCAAGGACTCGGTCCTGCTCGACGTCACGGTCGTGCCCAAGAACCGCGTGCTGGAAGCGCTCCGCGAGATCGTCAACCTGGGCCGCGACTTCGCCGGGATCGACATCACCAAGGAGCCGATCCCGGTCCGCCCGGGTCAGCACTACACGATGGGTGGCGTCAAGACCGACGTCAACGGCGAGACCGACGTCCCCGGGCTGTACGCCGCTGGCGAGGTCGCCTGCGTGTCGGTCCACGGCGGCAACCGCCTCGGCGCCAACTCGCTGCTCGACACGCTGATCTTCGGCCGTCGCTCGGGCGAGCACGCCGCCGAGGTCGCCGCGTCGATGGCGATGCCGCAGGTCTCCGACGCCCAGCTACGCGACGACACCCGCAAGATCAAGACGATCATCGACCGGCCGAAGACCGGCCGGCGGATCTCCGAGATCAAGGAGGAGCTCGGCGTGTCGATGAACCAGTACTGCGCCGTCTTCCGCGACGAGGAGGGCATGACCAAGGGTCACGAGGTCGTCCGGCGCCTGCAGGAAGAGGCCAAGACGGCCTACATCGACGACTCCGGCACCGTCTTCAACCAGGACGTGCTGGGCGCGCTGGAGCTCGACTTCATGCTCGACTGCTCCGAGGCGATCTCGCTGGCGGCGCTGGAGCGCAAGGAGTCGCGCGGGGCGCACTCGCGGACGGACTACCCCGACCGCAACGACGAGGACTGGCTCTTCCACCTGACCGTCTCCCAGGACGGTGAAGGAGCCGACGCGCCGGCCAAGCTCGGGCAGGCGCCGATCAAGTTCACCCAGTGGGAGCCGATGGAGCGGACGTACTAGTCATGTCGACGATCGAATCCCCCAAGAACGAGCCGGAAGTCGCCGAGGGCATCGAGGAGTTCACGCTCCGCCTGCGGCGCTTCGACCCGGAGTCCGGCAACGCGCCGTACTACGAGGAGTTCAAGATCAACCTGGAGCCGCACCGCTCGGTGCTCGACGGCATCCTCCAGGCCAAGGCCGAGACCGACGGCTCGATCGGCATCCGCTGCTCGTGCCGCGCCGCGATCTGCGGATCGTGCGGCACCCGGATCAACGGGCAGCCGGGCCTGGCCTGCCACACCCATCTCTCGGACGCCGTCAAGCGCAACACCGACGGCTCCAAGGTCATCACGATCGAGCCGATGGGCAACATGCCCGTCATCAAAGACCTGATCGTCGACATGGACGCGGTCCACTGGAAGAAGCAGGCGCGGGTCACGCCGTGGCTGCTCGCCCAGGATCCGCTGCCCGAGCGGGAGCACATCGTCTCGCGCGAGGCGATGGTCGACGTCACGCAGTCGATGGCCTGCATCCAGTGCGGGTCGTGCGTGTCGGACTGCCTGTCGATGGAGATCGACCCGCTGTTCATCGGCCCGGCGGCGCTCGCCAAGGCGTACCGCTTCGTCGGCGACCCGCGCGACGTCCGCCAGAAGCAGCGGCTCGAGGACCTCGCCGAGGATCCGCACGGCCTCTACGCCTGCACCCACTGCTTCAAGTGCATCGACGCGTGCCCGAAGGGCGTGGCGCCGATGAGCCAGATCATGCGCCTGCGCCGGATCGCGTCGCAGGATCACCACATCGTCGACCGCAACAACGGCGAGCGGCACGAGATGGCGATCGTCAACAGCGTCGAGAAATACGGCACGCTGAACGAGACCAACATGGTTCCGGACTCCTACGGCGGCAAGCTGGCGCCGGCCGCGGCCAAGGAGATGCTGGCCTCGCTGCCGGTGATCACCAAGGCGCTGCTGCGCCGCAAGGTCACGCCGAAGACCGCGCTGTTCCACCACAAGAACCCGGATCAGAAGCAGATCAAGCGGATCTACAAGGAGGTCCACGCCCGCGACGAGCGGCTGGAGCTCAACCTGTACATCACGCAGCCGGACGAGGAGTCCGGCGACCTGCGGACCGACGGCGCGATCCAGCAGACCAACGTCCCGGACAGCGC
>JADMKN010000286.1 GCA_015478825.1 Patulibacter sp.
GACGATCGCCGTGGCGACGTCGCGCACGTCGTAGCCGCGGCGCTGCTCGGTCGGCACGAAGACCGACGGATCGAAGGCCGGCGCGGGCACGGGACGGACCTGCGGCGGCTCCTCGCCGGAGCGCAGCGGCAGCAGCGCGAGCAGCTCGCGGGTCAGCGCGATCGCGTGCCGGTCGTCGTCGGCGACCATTTGGCAGACGCCGTTCTGGCTCTGGACGTCCGGGCCGCCGAGATCGGTCGCCGAGACGTCCTCGCCGGTGACCTCGCGGACGACGCCGGGACCGGTCAGGAACATCGCCGCGTCGCGGGTCATGATCGTGACGTCGGTCAGCGCGGGAGTGTAGGCGCCGCCCCCGGCACAGGTCCCCGAGACCACGGAGATCAGCGGGACCTGGCCCGACAGCCGCGTCAGCTCGGCGAAGATCCGGCCGTAGCCAGCCAGCGCCTCCAGGCCCTCCTGCAGGCGGGCGCCGGCGGACGCCAGGAAGCCGACCACGGGGATCCGCGACTCGCCGGCGATCTGCAGCAGCCGGACGATCGTCTCGGCGTGGCGGGCCCCGAGGCTGCCGCCGAGCAGCGTCTGGTCCTCGGAGTAGCAGGCGACCGGGCGGCCGCCGATCGTGCCGAGGCCCGCGACGATGCCGTCACCGGCGACGGCGCGCGCGCCGAGCGCGGGCGACGTCACCGCGGTGCGGATCAGCCGCAGCGACCCGGGATCGCACAGGGACTCCAGCCGCTGGAGCGGCGTCAGCGTCTCGTCGCCGCTGTCGCGGCCGTCGTGGTCCGTCGTCGGCGCGATCCGCTCCGCGACGATCGTCGGGGTCCCAGTGCGTCCACTCATCAGCTACCTCCGAGCACGATGCAGGTGTTGTGGCCGCCGAAGCCGAACGAGGTCGACAGGGCAACCGGAGCCCGCCCGGCGGTGTCCCGCAGCGGCATCGGCTCACCGATCACGTGCAGCAGGTCCAGCTCGGGGTCGGGCTGATCGAGGTTCAGGGTCGGCGGCGCGACCCGGGCGGCGAGGGCGAGCACGGTCGCGACGGCCTCGATCGCGCCGGACGCGCCGAGGCTGTGGCCGAGCGCCGACTTCAGGCTCGAGATCGGCGTCTGCTGGAGATGCGTGCCAAGCGCGATCTGCATCGCCCCCGTCTCGGCCTTGTCGTTGAGCGGCGTGCCGGTGCCGTGGGCGTTGATGTAGTCCACGTGCTCGGCCGGGACGCCGGCGTTGTCGAGCGCCGCGAGCACCGCTCGCGAGGCGCCGGAGCCGTCCGGGGTCGGCGCCGTCAGGTGGTGTGCGTCCTGCGACGAGCCGCTGCCCCGCACGAGGCCGAGGATCTCGGCGCCGCGTTCACGGGCGCGGTCCTCGCGCTCCAGCACGAGCACCGCGGCGCCCTCGGCGAGCACGAAGCCGTCGCGCTCGGTGTGGAACGGGCGGGACTGGCCGGTGGTCGAGAGCGCGTCCATCGCGCCGAACCCGGCCCGGGCCAGGTCGACCATCGCGGCCTCGGTGCCGCCGACCACGACCGCGTCGACCGCGCCGGCGCGCAGGTCGCGCAGGCCGGCGGCGATCGCGTCGGCGCCGGCGGCGCAGGCACTGACGACGCCGTAGCTCGGCCCGCGCAGGCCGTGCCGCAGCGCGACCTGTCCGGTCGGGCCGTTGGCCATCAGCAACGGAATGGCCAACGGGGACACGGGCTTGCCCTGGAGCATTGCCGCGTGGTTCTCGGTGAGCGTGATGAACCCACCGATACCGCTGCCGATCACCGTGCCGATCCGCTCGGACGCGTACGGCAGCTCGCCGCCGCCGTCCGCGTCCGTCCACCCCGCCTGGGCCAGCGCCTCGGTGCTCGCGGCCAGCACGAGCTGGCTCGAGCGGTCCGCGCGCCGGGCTTCCTTGCGGGTCAGGACGTCGGTCGGATCGAAGTCGCGGCAGGCGCCCTCCCCGTCCACGATGCCCGAACGACCCGCCGTCCAGCCCGTGAAGAGGGACTCTGCGCCCACGCCCAGGGGCGTGACCGCGCCGACCCCGGTGATCGCAGCGTTGATCACTGGGCGGCGCGCTCCACGATCAGGTTCACGGCGTCCTCGACCGTGCGCAGCTTGGCGACGTCCTCGCCCTGCAGCTTCACGGCGTACTTCTCCTCGACGATCTGGGAGAGCTCGGCCAGGTCGAGCGAGTCGACGTCGAGATCCTCGAAGGTCGCGGTCGGGCTGAGGGCATCGGCTTCGGCGCCGAGCTCCTCGAGCGAGCTCAGGACGAGCTGCTCGACGTCATCGCGGGTGACTGCGGTGGACACGTTGGGGTATCTCCTGTGTGGCTGACTAGCGGGCAGAACTGCGGGAAGGGCGGGCCACGCACGTATGGGTACACGCGTCGCGCGCGGCCAGGACGGCGACGGCGGCGCAGTACCGCCATCTGGGGGGTGCTACCCCCCTGCCGTCGGGTCGTTGCATCGGCTCAGGCGCCGAGACCACCGTCGACGACGAGGGTCGAGCCCGTGACGTACGACGCTTCGGGGGACGCGAGGAAGCGGATCGTCGCCGCGACCTCCTCCGGCTGGCCGGCGCGACGCGCCGGGATGTGGCCGACGAGATCCCCGAGCAGGCCCTCGGTCATCTCGCTCTCGATGAACCCCGGCGCGACCGCGTTGACCGTGACGCCGCGTCGGGCGACCTCGGCGGCGACCGAGCGGGTCAGCCCGAGCAGGCCGGCCTTCGCGGCGGCGTAGTTCGCCTGGCCGGGGTTGTTGCGCAGGGCGATCACCGACGACACGTTGATGATCCGGCCGAAGCGCGCGCGGATCATCGGGCTCAGGGCGGGGCGGATCAGCCGGAACGCCGCCGTCAGGTCGACGTCGATCACGCTCTGCCAGTCGTCGTCGGTGAGCTGCATCGCCAGGTTGTCGGCGGTGATCCCGGCGTTGTTGACGAGCACGCGGACCGGCCCGAGCGCCGCGACGGCCGCTTCCAGGAGCTGCGGCGGCGCCGACGGGTCGGCCAGGTCGGCCGCGATCGCGACCGCGGCGCCTCCGGCCGCCTCGACGTCCGCCACGACCTGCTGCGCGCGGTCGGCGCCCCGGCCGTAGTGGACGACCACGGGCCAGCCGTCGGCCGCCAGCGCCTTGACGGTCGCCGCACCGATCGCGCCGGACCCGCCGGTGACGAGCGCGCAGCCGTCCTCCGGCTTGGCAGGTGGCCAGACGAACTTCTTGGCGCTCACGCGGCGCCCTCCCAGGTCATGGTGATTCCGGCCCATGCGAGGCCGCTTCCGAAGCCGGCCAGCAGCAGGCGCGTGCCGCGCGGCAGGCGGCCGGCGGTCCGCGCGTCGGCGAGCGCGAGCACGATCGAGGCGGCGGAGGTGTTGCCGTGGTGATCGACCGAGTTGGCCAGCTTCTGCTCGTCGATGCCGAGCCGCCGGCGCACGGATTCGAGGATCCGGCCGTTGGCCTGGTGCAGGACGATCAGGTCGACGTCGTCGAGGGTGACGCCGTTGGCGTCGGCCGTGTCGCGGACCGTCGACTCGAACCGCGTGACCGCGGTCTTGTACGTGTCGTAGCCGTTCATCTGGACGGCGAACGGCTTCCCGGCGCCGAACTGCCCCTCGTCGAAGACCGACGGGTGGGTGGTCGCCACCCGCACCGTCCCGCCGTTGGCGCCGTCGGAGCCCATCACCGAGCGACCGACCTCGCCGACGCCCGGGGCGGTGGTGGCGCGCAGCACGATCGCGCCGGCCCCGTCGCCGAGCAGCCCGGCGGTCGCCTTGTCGGTGCGATCGGTCAGGCGACTCATCGCCTCGCCCGCGATCACGACCGCCGTCGTCGCCCGCCCGGTCTCGAGCATCGCCGTGGCGGCCGTGACCGACGCGGCGAAGCCACTGCAGCCCGACGAGACGTCGAAGGCGGCCGCGTGCGGGGTGCCCAGGCCGGCGGCGACGACCGCCGCCATCGCGGGGGCGATGTCGTCGCTCAGCAGCGTGGCGGCGATCACCAGGTCGACCTCGCTCGCGGAGATTCGCGCGTCGGCCAGCGCGCGCTGCGCGGCGAGCAGCGCGAAGTCGGTGATCCGCTCGCCCTCGCCGAGGATCCGGCGCTCCTCGATGTGGGTCCGCGAGACCAGCCAGTCCGGCTCCAGTCCGAGCCGGGCCTCGATCTCGGCGGACGTCACGACGGTCTCGGGCAGGGCGGAGCCGACGCCGAGCGGCGCGACCCGGATACGACCGGGAACGCCCGTCGAGGGAACGGCTGGGGACGGGCTCGCGTCAGGCATCCGGGGTATTGTCGCGCGTCGTCTCGACAGCACCGGCCGACGGGAGCTCCGGCGCCACGACCTCGACCGCGTCGTCGCCGTCGAACGTACGACGGGCGAGTCCCGCGGCGACGTCGCCGGGGCCGACGTCGACGAACCGCCGGACGCCCGCCGCGCGCAGCGCCAGCAGGCCCGGCCGGAACAGCACGGGGTTGGTCAGGCTGTCGATCAGGCGCCGCGGGACGTCGTCGATCGGGGCGGCGGTCACGGCCGACCAGACGGTGGTCGTCGCCGGGCGGAAGCTCGTCCGGTCGACCGCCGCCTGCAGCCGCGGGATCGCCGGCTCCATCAGCGGCGAGTGGAAGGCGCCCGCGACGTCGAGCCGGCGGACCCGGCTGCCGCGGCTCTTCGCCGTCTCGGCCGCCGCGTCGAGCGCGTCGATCCGGCCGGCGATGATCACCTGGCCGGGAGCGTTGTCGCAGGCCACGACCAGGCCGTGCTGCTCGGCCAGGGCGCGGGCCTCGTCGACGTCGGCCTTGCGGACGGCGGCCATGCTGCCGAGCTGGTCCGGATCGGCGTCGGCCATCGCGGCGCCGCGGGCGGCGGCGAGCACGATCGCCTCCTGCTCGGTGATCACGCCGCCCGCAGCCAGGGCGACGATCTCGCCCAGCGAGTGACCGAAGTACGCGACCGGCGGGTCGAGCTCGAGCGCCGAGAGCCGAGCCAGCGACGAGCAGACGATCGCCGGCTGCGCGTAGCGGGTGCTCTCCGCCGTCTTCGGGAAGGGGTCCTCGCCGACCGCCGCGACGACGGCGTCGAGGAGATCGGGGCGGAGCCGGGCGACCTCGTCGCCGGCGCCCTCCATCGGCGTGCCTTGTCCGGGGAAGAGGATCGCGGTAGGGACGTTCACGATCCAACAGCCTGACACGCCCGACGAGCCGCGGACCGCCCGCCGGGAAAGACCCCCTGCCCGGGGGTCGTCTCGCCGGGGGACCGGCGGGGCCGCGGCGAACCGCTAGAGCAGCCCGCGCTGGTCGGCGGTCCGCACGGCCTCGGCGCGGTTGCGGACCTCGAGCTTGCGGTACAGCGCGCTCGTGTGCTCCTTGACCGTGTGCGGGGAGAGGTGCAGCGTCTTGGCGATCTCGGGGTTGGTCGCGCCCGTGGCGATCAGGCCGAGGATCTCGCGCTCGCGAGCGCTCAGCCCGGCGGGCGTGGCGGGGCCGGCGGTGGCCTCGAAGACCGTGCGTCCCGCGGCCACCGCCTGGACCGCGCGGCAGACGTCGGCCGCCGGCCAGTCCTTCGGCACGAAGCCCGACGCCCCGGCCGCGCGCGCCGCCGCCGCCGAGATCCGACCCGCGCCGGACAGCAGCAGCACCCGGGTCCGCGGCTCGGCCTTGCGCAACCGCTCGCAGAGCTCGGCTCCGGACTCGGTGCCGAGGAACAGGTCGACGAGCGCGACGTGCGGCGAGTACCGCGTCGCGAGGTCCACCGCCTCCTGGCCGTTGTGGGCGCTGAGGCAGCGCGCCACCCAGGTCTGGCTGGACAGCAGCGACCGCAGGCCCCAGTGGACCACGTCGTGGTCGTCCACCAACAGCACCGTGGTCCGTCCGACTTCACGCGTCACGCGCATGCTCCTCTTCGTCGGCCGCCGGGAGCAGCAACCGCACCCGCCAACCGGATTCTCCGTGCGTCCCGAACTCCAGCAGACCGCCGGCCTGGAGCGCTTCCACCGCGGCCAACCGCAGGCCGAGCCCGCCGCCGCCCGCCTGGGAGCGCCGCGCCCCGTCGCTGACGATCGTCATCGCCAACGCGTCGTCGACGCGCTCCAGCGAGATCTGCAGCACCGTCGGCCGGCCGTGCTTGATCGCGTTGCGGACCGCCTCGCCGAGCACCGACTGGGCCAGCGACTCCAGGTCCGGGGGGACGACCGCGCCCGGCTCGATCGTCGCCCGCAGCTCGACGTTGTCGTGCGCGCGACGCAACCGCTCGATCTCCTCGGCGAGCGTCAGCTCCGTGGGCGGGGCGGCGCCGAGCGCCGGGCCCTGCAGGAGCTGCCGCAGGTCGGCCTGCGTGGCCTCGACCTCGTTGCGCGCGCGTTCGCGCGCCTCGCCCTCGAGCGGCGCGTCGGAGGCCAGCACGAGGCCGACGCCGAACATCCGCTGGATCACCTGCTCGTGGACCTCGCGCACGAGCGTCAGGTGGCGCGTCATCTGCCGCGCCTGCTCCTGGTGCCGCGTGGCCCGCCGCGCGACCGAGGCGAAGGCGACGACCTTGCCCGCGATCCACAGCGCGTCGCGCTCGGCCGCGCCGAGCGGGCGGCCGGTGGTCTGCTCGACGACCATCACGCCGTACCAGACGCCGCCGGCCGCGATCGGCACGTAGGCGAGGTCGCCCTCGGGAAGCTGGGCCAGGTCGGGACGGGTGACCCGGTCGCCGGGCCCGTCGAGCGCGTCGACGACCCGGTCCTCCTCGAGCGCGACCCGCGAGAGCGGCGCGTCCTCGATCCCCACGCCCTCGGGCGGGAAGGCGTCGCGGTCGATCCGGTGCGAGCCGACCGGGCGGACCCGCCGCCGGCCCTCGTCGTAGAGGAACATCACGGCGCGGTCGACGTCGATCGCGCCGCAGACCGCGGCACAGAGCCGGTCGTAGAACGACGCGCTGTCCGGCGTGGCCTCTTCGAGCCCGGCCATCGCCTGGACGAACACCCCGAGGGCATCCGCCGCGATCACGGCGGCCGACTGATGCGGACGCGCTGATTCGTCGGGGGCCATCCGTTCAGGCTATCCGCCCGGCCGGGCGGCGGCGTCCTTGCCTGCACCACACAGGCACGCCGGGACCAGATCGATCTCGCCCGTACGCGCGCGGTACGGCAGGGCGGCGGGGGCCAGCAGGGAGCTGCGACCGGCCGGCGAACTCTCACCTACGATGCTTCGCACGATGTACCGATCTCGCACCGTCCTCGCTCTCGCCGTCTCCGCCGCCTCCGCCGCCGCGCTCGTGCCCGCCACGGGCGCCAACGCCGCGCTGCTCAAGGGCCTCCAGGACCAGGAGATGACCGTCAACTTCCCGGACATGGTCCCGGAGTTCCTGAGCGCCAGCGAGACGGCCAAGGTCGGGCTGGTCCGCTTCAACACCCGCTGGGACGGCAAGTCGAGCAAGCCCGACGGCGGGCAGATCACCGGAATCCGCCAGTTCGTCCAGCAGGCCGCGGCGAGCGACAGCGGGATCACCGCGATCGAGGTCGTGCCGACCGTCGTCGGCGGCTCGTCGTTCAACCCGAAGGGCAAGAAGCCGGGCCCGACCGCCGCGTCGAAGGTCTCGGTCAAGGCGTACTCGGCCTACGTCCAGGCGCTCGCCACCGCGCTCCGCGACCTGCCGGTCGATCGCTACTACTCGGCCCTCAACGAGCCCAACTGGTTCCGCCACCTGCCCAAGCGCGGCGGCGCGACGCTCTACCGCCGCCTGCACAACACCGCCTACACGCAGATCAAGCGGATCGATCCCGAGGCCAAGGTCCTGTTCGGCGAGCTGCTGCCGTACGCGCGGCCGCTGTCGAAGAACTACCCCAACGGCCAGTCGACCAACGCCGGATCGTTCGTCCGCGACGTGCTCGGCCTGGACAAGAACTGGAAGGCCAAGGGCAGCAACAAGACCTACACCGTCAAGGCCGACGGCGTGTCGCTGCACACCTACGACTTCAAGGCCAACCCGCGCAAGAAGCGCAAGGACCGCGACGACTGGACGCAGGGCAACCTGGGGTACGCCAAGTCGGACCTGCGCAAGGCCGCCCGCACCAAGCGGCTGCCGTCCAAGGCGGTCTCGAACATCTACCTGACCGAGTTCGCCTACAAGACGCGCGGCTCGGACAAGATCCCCGTCGGCCGCGCCGCCAGCTACCTGAAGTCGGCGTGGAGCATCGCCAAGAAGCAGAAGGTCAAGAGCTTCGTCTGGTACCAGCTCCGTGACCCGCAGACCAGCGCCGAGCTCTGGCAGTCGGGTCTGCAGACGCGGTCCGGCAGCACCCGCGCGACCTGGCGCGCGTTCGTCGGCCTGCGCTAGTCGTCGACCGTGGGGTCGGTCGCGCCGACCGACCCCACGCGGCCGCTCGGACGACGAGCTCGGGGTCGCACCGAACCCTTTTCCGATTCGTGGTGTTCTGAAGGGTATGACTCGAACCCGAGCCAGCCTTGCCCTGGTCACCGTCGCTGCCACCGCCGCAGTGGCTCTCCCCTCCTCCCCCGCCTCCGCCGCCCCGGCGAAGGGCCTGCAGGACCAGGAGATGACGATCAACCATCCCGACCTGCGGATCAAGTTCCTCGAGGACGCGGAAGAGGCGAACGTCAAGTTCCTCCGCTTCAACACCCGCTGGGACGGCAAGTCCGACAAGCCGGACGCCAGCCAGATCAACGCGATCCGCGACACCATCGCGCTCGCGCCGATGTACGACATCGAGCAGGTGCTGATCGCCCCGACCGTCACCGGCGGGAAGTCGTTCAATCCGAAGGGCAAGAAGCGCGGCCCGAAGGCGTCGGACAAGATCTCGACCCGCGCCTACAAGAAGTACATCCGCTCGGTGGCGAAGTCGTTCGAGGATCTCCCCGACGTCGAGATGCTCTACGCGCCGCTCAACGAGCCCAACTGGTACCGCCACATCCCCAAGCGGGGTGGCGCCACGATGTACCGCCGGCTGCACAACATCGCCTACGAGGAGATCAAGGACATCGACGCGGACGCGAAGATCCTCTTCGGCGAGCTCGCGCCGTACGCCCGTCGGCTGTCGAAGAACTACCCGCACGGTCAGTCGACCGACCCCGGGGACTTCGTCCGCGAGGTGCTCGGCCTCAAGAGCAACTGGAAGTCCAAGGGCAAGCGCAAGACCTACACCGTCAAGGCCGACGGCGTGTCGCTGCACACCTACGACTTCAAG
>JADMKN010000287.1 GCA_015478825.1 Patulibacter sp.
CATCGCCGGCCTCTACCTCTCGTTCCACGCCAATGTCGCCGCCGGCGCCTCGATCGCCGCCGTCACCGTGCTCGTCTACCTGGTCGCCGTCGCGGCGTCGCGGCTGCGTGACCGCGTGCGGCAGCCGAAGTGCGTGGTCGAGGGCGAGCGGTAGGTAGCCACCGCTTGTTCGCGACGTGCCGCATACGGCGTTACAGTCGCGACAATGCGCCACATGCAAGTGCGAGAACTCGACGCTGCGATCGAGCTTGCATCGTCATACGCCGAGCGGCTCCTCCGCCGATCAGCGGTCCATCCCGTGCCAAGCCTCGCGGAGATGGACGGACGGCCCGTCACACCGTGGGCCACCGCCGACGGCATGCTCTTGCTGCATCTCTCTTCACCCGAAAGCTACAGCGCAGACCGGCTCGCTATGTCGTCCTATCTTTATGAAGAGCAGGACGACGATGCCGGTGGTTGGAAGACCCGCGACGAGGTGTGCGCAGACGCTACGTCGATGGTTCTGATCGCCCTCGCCACCTGCGGCCAAGTCCAGATTGACCATATCGGCCGCGGAATCGACTTTTTGAAGCGCTGCATGCACGGTGGAGGTGGCGTTCGTTGCACGCCGGACGTGTCCGAGATCCCGCGCGTCTTTCCCACAGCGATGGCAATCTGGGCGTTCAGCGCCGTTCGCGCGGTCGTGCCGCTCAGTCTCCGTGACGACCTGTCCGTCCTGATAGTTCGAGCAGCGGGGTGGCTCAATGCCTGCGTCTGTCTCGACGAGAAGTCCGACGCATCAGGCTGGAACCCTGAAGGTGACCCGAGTCGCCGCCCAACGATCGCCCACACAGGAATGGGCCTCTTCGCCATGCGTCTAGCTCACGCCCACGGCGTACCGTCCGCGTCGGCTGCGGCTCGCACGACGATCGAACAAGGTCAGCCGCTGGAAAGTCAACATTCTCTGGAACTCCGGACGATCGTCTCGTCGGGTCACGAACTACGAACCATGCACCCAAACCTCGCCTGGAGCGTCATCGGCCTCGCGAGCAGCAGCCCGATCACCGAAAGAGACGAGCCAATGCGCCACACCGTGGATGCGCTTCTCGCCTCCCAAACCCGCACGGGCCCGAATGCGGGTGCCTTCCCATGGTCTTCAGCGGGTAACGAGGAGTACTCCATCTGGTCAACCTTCCGGTCAGTCCACGCTATCTCTCTGGCCAGAACCGCCCACGAGAACCACCATCTGAGCCACATCGTCAGTGCTCACGAGAACCCAGAGGACAATGCGCTTCCAACTGTTGGCCCAGAGCGCCGGAAGATCGCGACGTTGACGATGATCTACTCAGGCATGCTCGTGCCGATCGCTGGGTATCTCATCACGAGATCCTCGCTTCTGGAGGACGTTGATTGGCTGGCCACCACGACCGTGTCGTCGGCCGAAACCCTTTGGCGAGAACAGGGTGGGCCCGGGCCCACCCTATGGGCCGTCGTCTGTTACGCCGTTCCCGCTCTTGCAGTGTTTGTGTATCGAGCGCTCAAACGCCGCAGAGAGCCCCGGGCGGGCGTCTGAAGGGTTCACCGGACCCAAAAGCGGCAGTTCACAGACTCGCGCCCGGCTCCCGCACCAGGTGCGCGAGCTTCTCGGGGTTGCGGACCGTCCGGACCGCCGCGATCCGGCCGTCCACGACGTCGACGGTCGTCACCGCGAAGACGCTGCCGTCCGTACGACGAAGCAGACGCCCCGGCTGGCCGTTGACGACGACCGGCTCCGCGACGATGCTGTCGTCCAGCTTCCGCCGGTAGCGATCGGTGTGGACCAGGAAGCGCGCGACGTCGGCGGGGCCCTCGACCGGGATCAGCGCCGCCTTGACGACGCCACCGCCGTCGCCCCAGAGCACGACGTCGGCGGCCAGCAGGTGCTCGAGGCCGTCCAGGTCGCCCCCGTCGATCGCCTCCACGAACCGTGCGAACAGCCGGTCCCGCGCCTGCTCGTCAGGGTCGAACCGCGGTCGGCCGGCCGCGACGTGCTTCTTGGCGCGGGTCACGAGCTGCCGGGCGTTGTCCTCGCTGCGGTCGACGATCTCGGCGATCCGGCCGTAGTCGTAGTCGAAGACCTCGCGCAGCAGGAACGCGGCGCGCTCGACCGGCGTCAGCCGTTCCAGCGCGACGAGCAGCGCCTGCGACAGGGTCTCTGCCAGCTCGGCCCGGTCGGCCGGATCGACGGGGTGGGTGGGATTCGATCGTGGATCGACGACCAGCGGCTCGGGTAGCCACGGACCGACGTAGGCCTCGCGCCGGACCCGCGCCGAGCGGAGCTGATCGATCGACAGTCGGGTCGCGACGGTCGTGGCCCAGGCGTCGGGGTTGGCGACCTCGTCTTCCTGCGTCAGGCGCACGACCGTCTCCTGCGCGATGTCCTCGGCGTCGGCGACGCTGCCGAGCATCCGGTAGGCGATCGCGAACGCCGTTCGCCGCGGGCCGTTGAGGGTGTCGTCGGTCCGCATTCCGGTGCTCCGAGTCTAGGGTCGATACGGGCGGGGTGGTTGATCTCCCCTGCGGCAGATCACCCCCTGCGTGCTGTTTCGTGCCCGCAGGAGCTAGGCCGCGTTCCAGCTCGCCGGAACGGTGCGGGCGGAGATCGCGATCCGGTTCCAGGCGTTGATCGTCGCGATCTGGGCCAGCGCGTGAGCCAGCTCGTCCTCGTCGAGGTGCGCCGCCGCCCGGTCCCAGACGTCGTCGGGCACGTGCGTCTCGGAGACCCGCGTGACCGAATCGGTCAGGGCCAGGACCGCCCGCTCGCGGGCGTCGAAGTACGGGCTCTCGTCGTAAGCGGCGAGCTGGGCGAGGCGCACGTCCCACTCCCCGGCCGCCTTCGCGTCGGTCCAGTGCATGTCCAGGCAGAAGGCGCAGCCGTTGATCTGCGACGCCCGCAGCTTGATCAGGTGCTTCAACGTGTGGTCGAGCTCGATCCGCTGCTCAGCGCGGATCAAGCTCGCCATGACGGCTCCGACGCGCGCGTGGAGGTCGATGCGGGGCGCGTGGGTCTCGGGGGAGGTCTGGTTCTGGGTGGTCATGTCCCTTCGACGAGACGCCCGTCGTCGTTGTGACACGCACTGCCGGAGGCCAGCGCCGTCAGGCGGCCGCCTGCTGCCCCGCACCCCCACTCGCGTGCCCGTACTCGTGGACCGCGTCGGTGCCCCAGCGCGGCCACGGGTCCTGGAGCTGCCGTGCGAAGTCCCGGCCGCCGGCCAGCTCGAGGTCGGTCATCAACGCCCCTTCCAACCGCGCCACGAGGACGTCGCGGTCGAGGTGGTGGCCGATGAAGACCAGCTCCTGACGGCGGTCGCCGAACGCATCGTCCCACTGCTCCAGGATGCCCTCGCGTGCCTCATCGGGCCAGGCATCCTCGGGCTGGGTCGCCCACCAGGTCCCGACCGCCCCCAGGTTGAGGATCGGGCCGGCCGTCGACCACTCGCCGACGATCGCCGGGCGGTTGGCCAGCCAGAAGAAGCCCTTCGAGCGGATCACGCCCGGCCACGCCTCGTGGACCGCGTCCCACAACCGCTGCGGGTGGAACGGGCGTCGCGCCCGGAAGACGAACGAGCCGATCCCGTACTCCTCGGTCTCCGGCTCCTCCTCGCCGCGCAGCACCTGCAGCCAACCGGGGTGCTCGGCGGCGGTCTCGAAGTCGAACCGGCCGGTGTCCAGCAGCTCGTCGAGCGGGACCCGCCCGTTCGCGGCCCGGATGATCCGCGCTCCGGCGTTGAGCTGCCGGACCGTGTGCTCGGTCCTCGCGATCCGCGCCTCGTCCGCCAGGTCGCACTTCGACAACACGATCAGGTCGGCGAACTCGATCTGGTCGATCAGCAGGTCGACCACCGTCCGCTCGTCGTCGGCGCCGAGGCTCTCACCCCGCTCCGCGATCCCCTCGCTCGAGCCGATGTCGTCGACGAACCGCGCGGCGTCGACGACGGTGACCATCGTGTCGAGCCGTGCGACCTCGCCCAGCCCGACGCCGTCCTCGTCCTCGAAGGTGAACGTCTCGGCGACCGGAAGCGGCTCGCTGATCCCCGTCGACTCGATCACGAGCTGGTCGAACCGTCCCTGCGCGGCCAGCCTGCGGACCTCGACCAGCAGGTCCTCGCGCAGCGTGCAGCAGATGCAGCCGTTGCTCATCTCGACGAGCTGCTCGTCGACCCGAGACAGCGCGGCGTCCGCGCCGCCACTCCATCCGGACTGGCCGACCAGCGCCGCGTCGACGTTGATCTCGCTCATGTCGTTGACGATCACCGCGATCCGCCGCCCCTCGCGGTTGGCGAGGAGCTGGTTGAGGATCGTGGTCTTGCCGGCCCCGAGGAAGCCGGAGAGGACGGTGACGGGCAGGCGTCGGTCGGGCGCGAGGGAAGAGCTCATGCCCGGGAGACTACATGAGACTGAGTCTTATTACTGCCTAGATCGTCGAGTGCTATCGCCCGCGTCGAGTTCTGTTCGGTAGAGGGACGGAAGTCGACGAGGTTCCGGGGCCGCCACCCCAACGGCGGCCCCGACGTTCGTCTTACTTCAGGTCCGCCGAGCTCTTCTTCAGGAGCTGGCGGGCGATGATCAGGAGCTGGATCTGCTGCGTGCCCTCGAAGATGTCGAGGATCTTCGCGTCGCGGGCCCACTTCTCCAGCAGGTCGCCCTCGCTGTAACCGACCGAGCCGCAGAGCTCGACGCAGCGCAGCGCGACGTCGGTGCCGGTGCGTCCCGCCTTCGCCTTGGCGAGCGAGGCCTGCAGCGAGTTCGGCCGCCGGTTGTCGGCCATCCACGCGGCCTGCATCGTCAGCAGCAGCGCGGCCTCGTAGTCGGACTCCAGCTCGAGCAGCGTCGCCGCGGCCGACGTCTGGACGGCGGCGGGAC
This sequence comes from Patulibacter sp., assembly GCA_015478825.1. Lineage (GTDB taxonomy): Bacteria > Actinomycetota > Thermoleophilia > Solirubrobacterales > Solirubrobacteraceae > Patulibacter. The sequence continues at coordinate 4,882 of JADMKN010000287.1, forward strand.
GGTCGTAGTCGACCTCGACCCCGACCTCGGCGAGCTTCTCGCGGGTGAGGTCGAGCGCGGCCTTCGCCACGCCGACCGCCATCGCCGCGACCAGCGGACGCGTGTTGTCGAACGTCTGCATCGCGCCGGCGAACGACTTCTTGGCGTCGATCTCCGGGGTGCCGAGCAGGTCAGCGGCCGGCACGCGGCAGTCCTCGAGGACGAACTGGGCCGTGTCCGATGCGCGGATCCCGAGCTTGTGCTCCAGGCGGATCAGCTTCATCCCCGGGTTGGAGCGCTCGACGACGAACGACTTGATCGCCGCACGCCCCTTCGACAGGTCGAGCGAGGCCCAGACCACGACCAGGTCGGCCCGCTCACCGGACGTCACGAAGATCTTCGTGCCGTTGAGGACGTACTCGTCGGTCTTCTCGTCGTAGACCGCGGTGGTCTTGATCGCCGACGCGTCCGAGCCGACGTCCGGCTCGGTGATCGCCATCGCGGCCCACTTGCCGTCGAACCGCTCGTGCTGCTCGTCCGAGGCGACCGAGGCGATCGCCGAGTTGCCCAAGCCCTGGCGCGGCATCGTCAGCGTCAGGCCGACGTCGCCCCAGCAGGTCTCGATGATCGAGAGGACCGTCGACAGGTTGGTGCCGTTGCGGTTGCCCTCGGACTTCGACTCGTCACGCCGGACGCCGGTCGCGCCCGCCCCGCCGTTGCCGCTGTCGTTCAGCCCGTCGATCAGGGCCGCGAGCATGTCGAGCTCTTTGGGGTACGCGTGCTCGGCCAGGTCGTACTTGCGCGAGTTCGGGCGCAGCACCTCCTCGGCGACCTGATGGGCCTGGTTGATCAGGGGCTTGAACTTCTTGGGGCTCTCGAGATTGATCATGATTCGCTCCGTTTCACCCACCTCAAACGAGGAGGGCGCCCTCCATCAGGCCGGCGGCCCGCAGGTCGCGGTACCAGCGTTCGACCGGGTGATCCTTGACGTAGCCGTGGCCGCCGAGCAACTGCACCGCCTGCGAGCCGATCTCCATGCCCTTGTCGGCGGTCAGGCGCCGGGCCAGCGCGGACTCGCGCGCGAAGTCCTTGCCCAGGTCGACGCGACTCGCGGCGCGGTAGGTCGTGAGCCGCAGGCTGTCGACGTCGATCGCCAGGTTCGACACCGCGAAGGCCACGCCCTGGCGGTGACTGATCGGCTCGCCGAACGCCTGACGCTCGTTGACGTACGGAATCACGTAGTCGAGCGCGGCCTGCGCGGTCCCCGTCGCGAGCGCCGCCCAGGCGATCCGCCCCAGGCGAATCGCCTCCGCGTAGACCTGCGGATCGCCGTCGGCGAGCAGCGCCGTCGCGGGCACGCGAACGTCTTCGAGGATCAGCTGGCCGGTCTGCGCCGCGCGCAGGCCCATGCCGGGCTCGGGCGCGGTTTGCACGCCAGCGGCCTTCGACTCGACGATGAACAGCGCGGGCCGTCCCGGATTGCCGGGCTGACCGTTGGCCGGGATCGCGTCGATCGCGGCGGCGACGACGAACAGCTCGGCGGTCGCGACGCCCGGAACCAGTGACTTGACGCCGCTGAGCACGTAGCTCTCGCCCTCGCGCCGAGCGGTCGTGTTGAGCGTGAAGGGGTCGAACAGCGGCTGCGGCTCCTGCACCGCGAGCGCGGCCCCGGGCACGTCCTCGCCGACGAACGCCGGCAGGTAGGTCGCCTGCTGATCGGCGTCGCCCCACAGGCCGATCGCGGTCGAGACCGCAGCCGGGGCGAGCGCGGCGAACGCCAGGCTCAGGTCGCCGTGGGCGAACGCCTCGGCCATCAGCACGGACGTCACGGCGGAGCGTTCCTCGACGGCGCCGCCGAGCTCCTCGGGAACCCCGATCAGCGTGGTGCCGAGCTCGGCGCTCGTCGCGATCAGGCCCTTCGGCGGGGCGGCGTCGGTGTCGGCCTGCTCGGCGGCGGGACGCAGCTCGGTGGCGGCGAACTCGCGCGCCGCCTCCTGCATCATCCGCTGCTCGTCGCTGGGCGTCAGGTCGAACTGCCCGCTGCCGGAGCCCGGCGCCTGACGGACGGGCGCGCTGCGCTTCTGGGTCGCGGCGAAGGTCCGGCCGACCACTCCCGCGGCGCGGAATCCGTTCTTCGTCGCCCGCTGTACGGCGCGCTCGGAGAACTGACGGATGCCGATGCGGTCGATCACCTCCAGGCCGGCGAACCGGTTCAGGGCACGGAGCCCAAGCGACATTCCTCGATCTGCCAGCTTCATGGTGTCCTCGAACGGGGTCAACGCGTCACGATCGCCACGGAGCCCACCGGGCTCCGCGCGACTTGTTCCTACCCACGGTAGCACTCGGTGCACAACCGTGAGCCATTCTCTCACCACTGCATCATGGCGAAGCCTCCGGCTGCGTGCACACGCGCACACCGAACAACCCGTTGTTCGGGGGGGGTCCGACGAGCGACCGGACGACCGGGCAGACTGATGCCCTCACCCCGTACGCACCCCAAGGAGACCTCTGCCATGCGCCACAACCGATCCTTCGCCCTGCTCCTCGCGGCGGGAGCGCTCACCGGCCTGACGGCCTGCGGGGGTGACGACACCGAGGGCATCACCCGGGACATCCAGAATCAGGGCGAGCAGATCCAGAAGCAGGCCACCGACGCCCAGAAGAAGGCCAACGAGATCGCCGAGAAGGTCCGCAGCGGTGAGCTGAGCAGCGAGGACGCCCAGAAGCAGCTCCAGGAGTCGACGCAGAACCTGCAGAACGACGCGCGCAAGCTGGCCGAGGAGTCGATCGAGCGCCTGGAGAAGTCGACCGACCTGCCGGACGAAGCGAAGAAGCAGCTCGAAGAGGCGAAGAAGCAGCTCGAGTCCGCCGGCAACTGAGCGGCGGTGAGCGGCGGGCCGCGGCGCCGCCCGCCGCCGACGGTCCGCTAGCGGATGTTGCCGATGATGCTGGCGCGCGACTCCTGCATCTTCTTGATGAAGTTGGTCATCACGTCGAACGCCTCGTTGCGCTTGTTCGACATCGACTGCAGCCGCAGCATGTCCATCTGCTGCGAGTTGCCGGCGGCGTCGATCATGCCCTTGACCCGCGTCACGGCGGCGTCGAGCGCGCCCTTGGTCCAGCTACCCGCGTCGGTCCCGAGGTCGTCGAGCGTGATGTCCGCCTCCCCGATCGCCGCCCGCAGCGCGCCGACGTCAGCGGCATATTGGTCGGCCGGGCCCGACGCGTCCAGACGGGCACCCGCCGCCGGGGCCCCCGAGAACCGCGCCAGGATGGTGTGCAGCCGGGCGAGTACGTGATTGAGCCTCTTGACCTGCTCGTTGCGGTTCTGCACCTCCTGGATCTGCGCCCGGAGCTGCGCGTCCAGCAGCCGGGTGCGCTCCTGCTGAACCATCATCAGGGCGGTCTCGATATCCATCGAGTCCAGCGTGAGGGCCGAGAGACCGGGCGACGTGACGACCGCCCGCTCGCTCGCGGGACGGAGGGCACGGGCGGACGCTCGGCGCTTGACCGTGACCTTCCGCTTGGCCAGCTCGGCTCGCACCAACTTGTCGGTCAGGCGATCGACCGGCGTGGTGATCCGGTTGGACGCCGCCCGCAGGAGGTCATACACCCCGTAGACGCTCTCCCCCTGATCGGTGAGCTTCCACGCCCCCGACAACCCGGTCTGGATCGACCCGTCGAAGACCGACGCGCGCACGCTCGCCCGGGTGACCGGGCCGCCCTTCCCCGCGCGGTCGATCGCCCGCAGCAGGGCCTGCATCCCGTTGTAGGCGAAGACCGCGAACGGGTCGGGGCGGGACCCGAGGCCGCGGCCCGCCTTCTTGCGCGGATCGACGTGCGCCGCCGGCGTCGTGATCCGCAGCCGGGTCTGGGCGACGCCGAGCTGCCGCACGAAGCTGTCGTGCGCCAGCGCGTCGCCGCCGAACAACAGCGCCTTCGGCGCCGCACGATGCAACGCCCGCAGCACCTTCGCCGCCCCGCTCGACGGCGCCCCGCCGTAGACGATCGCCGTCGGGCGCTTCGCGCCGATCCGCTTGGCCAGGGCGTCGAGCCCCTTGCCGTCACGACGCGCGACGTATCCGCCCACGACGCCGACCCGTGCCTTCGCGGCGCCCGCCCGGAACCCCTGGGTCAGGCCGTGGCCGTAGAGCATGCCGTCGTCGACGACCACGACCCGCTGCCGGACGCCCGCGCGGCGAACGGCCGACAGCAGCGCGGACGACTGGCGCGCGTCCCCCGGCACCGGG
>JADMKN010000288.1 GCA_015478825.1 Patulibacter sp.
CCCAGCTCCTGACGGTGCTCGGCGGCGAGTCGACCGCGCTGACGTCGATGATGGTCACGTCCGAGCTGGCCGAGGCGGTGCCGTTCTACGCGGGGATCACCCACGACGAGATCGGCGGCTTCGGCGTGCGCTGGCAGGATCGTCCCGCCGCGGCCGCGTTCCCGGCCGGCGATTCCGGGCCGTTCTCGCTCGAGATGCCGGTCGCGGCCCCGCCGATCAACGGCGCGCTGCGACTGGGCAGCTTCCGCTCGGTCTGGGCGTCGCCCGAGGTCGAGCACGCCCCGGCGCTCAAGTTCCTGTCCCCGCGCCAGCGCGCCGAGCTGAACCCCGACGACGCCGCCGATCGCGGCATCCGTCACGGGCAGCCGGTACGGGTCTCGGCGGGCGGGGTTGGCGGGGGGGCCGGAGTCACCGTCGACGCGGTCGCGCACCTGCGCACCTCGTCGCCGCGCGGCAGCGTCTTCCTCGAGACCGGCATCGGAGCCGGGAGCGCCGACGCCCTGCGCGACGACCGGGACGGCGCGGGCGGCTTGCCCACGGTGTCGGTCGAGCTCGTGCGGAGCGAGGTGGCGGCCGGATGATCTCGCTCGCGACGATCAACTACTCCGAGCCCTGGTGGGCGCAGATCCTGAAGACCCTGGTGATCTTCGGGGTCGGCTTCTCGCTGGTGCCGGTCGCGCTGCTGCTCGAGCGCAAGCTGCTCGGGCGGTTCCAGAACCGGCCAGGCCCGAATCGCGTCGGCGTGTTCGGGTCGCTCCAGCCGATGGCCGACATCGGCAAGCTGCTGTTCAAGGAGCAGTTCAAGCCGCGCGGCGCGATCGGCTGGCTGTTCATCCTGGCCCCGCTGATCTCGATGGTCGCGGCGCTGACGACGTTCGCGTTGGTCCCGTTCAGCGGGACGCCGCAGGACATCCTCGGCACGAAGTTCGGCTTCTACGGGCTGGACTCCGACATCGGGCTGCTGGTCTTCTTCGCGCTCAGCGCGATCGGCGCCTACGGCATCCTGCTCGGCGGCTGGTCGTCGTCGTCGAAGTACTCGTTCCTCGGCGGCATGCGCGCCGCGGCCCAGCTGATCTCGTACGAGGCCGCCCAGGCGCTGGCGCTGCTCGGCGTCGTGATGACCGCCGGCTCGCTGTCGCTGTCGGAGATCGTCGAGCACCAGGGCGACCACCTCTGGTTCGTGATCCCGCAGATCGTCGGCGCCGTGATCTTCTTCGTCGCCACGCTGGCCGAGATCAACCGCGCGCCGTTCGATCTGCTGGAAGCCGACTCGGAGCTGGTCGCCGGGTTCATGACCGAGTACGGCGGCGGGCGCTTCGCGCTCTACTACGTGGCCGAGTACACGCACCTGGTGATGGCCGGCGCGATGTTCTCGACCCTCTTCCTCGGGGGCTGGACGCTGCCGTTCGGGATCGACGCCCCCGGCTGGGTCGACCCGTTCGTCGTCCTCGGCAAGACGTTCCTGATCGTCATGCTGATCGTCTGGATCCGCGCCAGCACCCCACGCGTGCGCTACGACCAGCTGATGTCGTTCGGCTGGAAGATCCTGCTGCCGCTCGCCACCCTCAACGCTCTGGTCACCGCGATCGTCCTCGTGGCGTTCTAGGTCCCACGGAGGCATTCCCTCATGTCCTGGCATCCCGATAGCGACGTCGTCGAAGTCCTGCGTGGCCCCGAGCCCGGTGGGCTCGGCGGGGTCTACCGCGTCTTCGGCGAGACCCTGCGCGGTCTCAAGACGACCTTCGGCCGCGTGGTCGAAGGCACCAAGACGGTCGAGTACCCCGAGGAGAAGACCCCGGTCTACCCGCGCTTCCGCGGCCGGCACCGCCTGCACACCTTCGAGGACACGGGCCTGGAGAAGTGCGTCGGCTGCTCGCTCTGCGCCGCCGCGTGCCCGGCCGACTGCATCCGCGTGGTCGCGGCCGAGAACGATCCCGAGGACCGCGTGTCCGGCGGCGAGCGCTACGCCGCGGTCTACGAGATCAACCTCAGCCGCTGCATCTTCTGCGGCTACTGCGAGGTCGCCTGCCCGTTCGACGCGATCACGATGGGGCACGACTACGAGATGGCGGACTACAACCGCTCGGACCTGATCTTCACCAAGGAGATGCTGCTCCAGGAGCCGCAGGTCCGGACCCCGCTGCGGGCGGAGGGCGAGTAGTCGATGGACGAGATCCTCTTCTTCCTGTTCGGTCCGATCGCGGTGGTCGCGGCGCTCGGCGCCGTGACCCTGCGCAACCCGTTCTACGCGGTGCTGTCGCTGGTCATGCACCTGCTGGCGCTGTCGATGCTGTTCCTGCTGCTCTACGCGCAGTTCGTCGCCGTGGTCCAGGTGATGGTCTACGTCGGCGCGGTGATGGTGCTCTACGTCTTCGTCAACGCCTACGTCGGCGGGACCACCAACGCCGACGGGTCGACGAACGTCCCGCAGGGCGGGAGCGGCCCCAACCTGCGGCTGCTCTCCTACGGCGTCGCGGCGCTGCTGGCCGTCACCGTCGGGATCGCCGTGCTCGGCACCGGCCTGCAGGCGATCGACGACCGGTCGTCGTCGATCGAGGCGGGCTTCGGATCGCCGTCCGCGATCGGCGAGCTGCTGCTGACGCGCTTCCTGCTGCCGTTCGAGGGCGCGTCGTTCCTGCTGCTGGTCGCGGCGGTCGGCGCGGTCGTGCTCGCCCGCCGTCGCGGCGGCGTGCTGCCCGACGAGGAGCGGATGATCTCGGCGTCCGAGCTGCTGGCCCCGACCGGCACCGGCTCGATGCGCGAGGGCGTCGGCGCGATCAACCCCAACCCGGGCGCTCGCTCCGTCGCGCTCGGCGGGCCGGACGACGAGCGCTCCGGCGGGTCGTCGTGGTCCGGCCCCAGCGCGCCGTCGGGCACGTCCGGGTCGACCACCGGTGAGCCCGCGTCGCGCGGCGAGCAGGCGGACGACCGACGTCGCGAGCGCCAGGACGACGCTCCGAGCGACGCCCCGCCGTCCGAGGACGCGCCCCCGGCCGACGTCCGGACCCCCAGCTCCGATCCGCCCCGGCCGGCCGACCCCGGGACCCCCGGCTTCGATCCGCCGACGCCGGCCCCCTCCGACGAGGTGCCGCCCACCGGCGCGTCGCCCGAGGACGGTCACGACGACGAGGAAGCACGATGAGCAGCGGGTGGTTCCTGGCGGTCTCCGCCCTCGTCTTCGGGATCGGCGCGATCGGCGTGCTGACGCGCCGCAATCCGCTGCTGATCCTGGTCAGCCTCGAGCTGATGCTGAACGCCGGCAACCTGGCGTTGATCACCTTCGCCCGGATGCACGGCGCCGCCGAGGGCCACGTCTTCGCGATGGTCGTGATGGTGGTCGCCGCGGCTGAGGTGGCGATCGGCCTGGGGATCGTGGTGGCGCTGTACCGCAACCGTGTCGCGGTGGATGTCGATGAGCTGCGGGAGATGCGCGGATGAGCCCTACCGATGCCGCATGGATCGTCCTGATCCTGCCCCTGATCGGCGCCGTCGTCCTCGGCCTCGGCTTCCGGGTCTGGCCCGGACGCGTGGCGGGCCTGATCGGCACCGCGTCGGTCGGCCTGGCCTTCGTCTTCAGCCTGGTCTCGCTGTTCAGCCTGCTCGGGCGTCACGGCGAGGGTGAGCGCCAGATCGCGTCGTCGCTCTACGACTACGCGACCGTCGCCGGCGTCGACGTGAAGATGGAGATCCTCGTCGACCCGCTCTCGCTGATCATGCTGCTGGTGGTCACGGGCGTCTCGACGCTGATCCATCTCTACTCGATCGCCTACATGAAGGGCGACGCCGGGTACACGCGGTTCTTCGCGTACCTGAACTTCTTCGTCTTCTCGATGCTCGTGCTGGTGCTGGCGGGCAACTTCGTGCTGCTGATCGTCGGCTGGGGCTTCGTCGGCGCGGCCAGCTACATGCTGATCAGCTTCTGGTTCCGCCGCGGCACCGCGACGACCGCCGGCATCAAGGCGTTCGTGATCAACGTGGTCGGCGACATCGGGATGATGCTCGGCGTCATCCTGCTGCTCCGGCACACGGGCACGGTCGACCTGCTGGAGACCTTCGCGATCGCCGAGCCGACCTTCGGTCCCGAGTCGGGCAACACCGGCGCCCTGACCGCCGGCCTGCTGCTGATCATGATCGGCGCGTTCGCCAAGTCGGCGCAGCTCCCGCTGCACACCTGGCTGCCCGACGCGATGGAGGGCCCGACGCCGGTCTCGTCGCTGATCCACGCCGCGACGATGGTGACCGCGGGCGTCTACCTGATCGCCCGCCTGCACCCGCTGATGGAGCTGTCCGCCACGGCCCAGCTCGTCGGCATGATCATCGGCGCGCTGACGCTGCTGGTGGCCGGCACGATCGCGCTGGTCCAGACCGACCTCAAGCGTGTGATCGCGTACTCGACGATGTCCCAGATCGGCTACATGATCATGGGCGTCTCGGCGAGCGTCTACGTCGCCGGCATGTTCCATCTCGTCACGCACGCGTTCTTCAAGGCGCTGCTGTTCATGGCCGCCGGCTCGCTGATCTCGGCGATGGCCGGCGAGCAGTCGATGGACAAGATGCGCGGGTTCAAGAAGGCGATGCCGTTCACCTACGGCGCGTTCATCATCGGTGGCCTCGCGCTGGCCGGCGTCCCGCCGTTCTCCGGCTTCTTCTCGAAGGACGAGATCCTGGCCGGCGTCGCCGATCAGGGCGGCTGGTACTGGCTGCTGTGGGCCGTCGGCTACATCGGCGCCTTCCTGACCGCGGTCTACACCTGGCGGATGATCTTCCGCGCCTTCTGGGGCACCCCGGTGCCCGAGGCGAAGGAGCTGGAAGAGGGTCATCTGCACCACGCCGCCGAGCACCGCAACCCGGCGACCGGCGAGATCGAGGACACCGCGGTCGGCTTCCCCGGCCCGGAGCACCACATCGCCGAGCGCGCCAAGCCGATGAAGATCGCGATGGGCCTGCTGGCCGTGCTCGCGACCGTCGGCGGCCTGCTGGGGATCCCGCACGTGCTGATGCCGCTCGAGCACTTCCTCGAGCCGGTCTTCCACCACGACGCGCCGCAGCACGTGGCCGGCGGCGGCGTGACGATCCTCGGCCTGGTGCTCGGCACCGTGGTCGGACTCGGCGGCATCTTCGTCGCCTACCGCCTGTGGGCGGTGCCGCCGGCGCCGAAGGACGAGGCCGCGCGTCAGCGGGTCGCCGGGAACGTCGCGTTCGAGGCGACCACCGTCTCGGCCGGCTACCAGGCGCGGTTCGCCGGGGTCCACCGGTTCTTCCTGAACAAGTGGTACTTCGACGAGCTGATCGACCTGCTGATCGTGCGCCCGGTGCGGACGATCGGGCGGGTCGCTCGTGACGGCTTCGAGCGGGTCGTGATCAGCGGGACGCTGGTCGGCGGCACCGCGGGGACCGTGCGCGGCGCCTCGGCGTTGGTCCGCCGGATGCAGTCCGGCTACCTGCGCTCGTACGCGGCGGTCACGCTGGTCGGCGCGGCCGCGATCCTGATCTACGTCCTCGTCCAGAGCTAGAGGAACAGAAGAATCATGCTGCACCTCTCCATCCTGCTCTGGCTCCCGCTCGCCGTCGGCCTGCTCGGCCTGCTGGCGCCCAACCGCACCACCCGCTGGGTCGCGTTCGGCGGCGGCATCCTCGCGGTGGCGCTCGCCGTCGCCTACGTGCTCGACTTCGACAGCGCCAGCGGCGCGCTCCAGCACGTCACCAGCGAGAACTGGATCTCGGCTTTCGGGGTCCGCTACGAGCTGGCGATCACCGGGCTCAACGTCTGGCTGATCCTGCTGACCACCGTCGGCTTCGCGTTCGCGACCGGCTGGCTGGCCACGACCGACGACGGCACGGGCGACCGGGCCCGCCAGCTCTACCTGCACTTCGGGCTGGCGCAGACCGGCGTGCTCGGCGCGCTGATGGCCCAGGACGTGATCCTGTTCGTCGCGTTCTTCGACCTGATGCTGATCCCGTTCTTCTTCCTGACGGTGATGTTCGGGAACGGCGACCGGGTTCCGGCCGTGATCAAGATGGTCGTCTACACGCTCGTCGGCTCGCTGCTGATGCTGGTGGCAGCCGTCGCTATCGGCGTGCTCTCGACCCCGGACGGCGAGCCGATCAGCTTCTCGATCCAGACGATCGCCGAGCGCGGGGTGCCCGAGGGCAGCCAGGGTTGGCTGTTCGCCTGCTTCGCCGCGGCGTTGCTGGTCAAGATGCCGTCCTTCCCGTTCCACGGCTGGCTGGCCGACGGCTACAAGGCGATGCCGCTGCCGGTGCTCGCGGTCTTCAGCGGCGTGCTTTCGAAGGTCGCCGCCTACGGCTTCCTGCTGATCGCGCTGCCGCTGCTGCCCGAGGGCGTCGCGGACCTGCGCTGGATCGTGCTGATCATGGCCGTGATCTCGATCCTCTACGGCTCGCTGATCGCGCTGACCACGACCAACGCCCGGCTGGTGCTGGCGTACTCGTCGGTCGCCCAGCTCGGCTTCATCACGCTCGGCGTCTTCAGCCTGCGGACCGACGGCGCGACCGGCGCGCTGCTGCAGTCGGTCAACCACGGCGTCGCCGTCTTCGGCGCGTTCCTCGCGGTGGCGATCCTGTCGCAGCGCGCGGGCGGCTCCGAGGACCTGCGCGACATGGGGGGGATCGCCACCAAGGCGCCGGTCTTCGCGGTCTTCTTCGTGATCGTGACCTACGCGGTGCTCGCGCTGCCGGGCACGGCGAACTTCCTCGGCGAGATCCTGATCCTGCGCGGTATCTGGGAGGGCCCGTCGGTCGCGCTGGCGGTCGTTGCGTCGCTCGGCATCGCGCTGGCCGCGGTCTACGCGCTGCGCCTGTTCATCCTCAGCGCGCACAACCGCGTCGGCCCGCAGACCGAGCCGCGGGAGGCCTCGAAGGCCCAGCTCGCGCTGCTGGCGGTCCCGGTGCTGCTGATCGTGGCGCTGGCGTTCCACCCGCAGCAGACGATCCGCGCCGCCGACCTGGCGGCGACCCAGGCGGTCTACCCGTCCGCCGCGGTCGTCGACCCGGTCGCGGCCGAGGAGATGGTGCTCGAGGCGGACCACTACCGCGACTGCACCGGCTGGTCGTGCTTCCAGACCCCGATCCGCTCGGGCGCTACGGCGATCGACGAGCAGGGCGTGCCGCCCGAGGACGCCGCGATCGACCCGGCCACCGGGCAGCCGGTCGATCCGCAGGGCGCGGCCGGCGGCGCTCAGGGCGCCGGTGGGGGCGAGGTTCCCGCCGACGAGGAGCTGACCGTCGAGGACGAGGACGTGGTGGTCGACGAGAACGGTGACGTCGTGATCGAAGAGGATGCCGAGACGATCGAGGGGGCAGGCCGATGATCACGCTCGCTGCCGCTGAGGCACCGCACATCGACTGGGCGGGGCTCTCCCCGCTGCTCGCCCTGCTGGGCGGGTCCGTCGTCGTCCTGATGGTCGGGCTGCTGCGCTCGCGCGCCGCCCGCCACGCGGCCGTCCCGGTCCTGACGATCGGCTTCTTCGCCGCCGCGATCGGGCTGGCGCTCTGGCAGTGGGACGAGCGCGGGACGCTGATGTCCGAGGCGCTGGCGCTCGATCCGCTCTATCTGTTCGGGATCGTCGGCGTGGCGGTGGCCGGCGTGATGGCGGTCTTCCTGTCGTTCGGCGCCGCGGCTCCGCGCGAGGCCGCCCACGGCGAGTACCACGCGCTGCTGCTCGTGGCCGCTGGCGGCATGGTCGTCTTCGCGGGCGCGCAGAACCTGATCACCGCGTTCCTCGGCCTGGAGCTGCTGTCGATCCCGCTCTACATCCTGGCCGCGTCCGAGCTGCGCCGCCGGCGCTCGCTCGAGTCCGGCATGAAGTACCTGATCGTCGGCTCGGTCGGGTCGGCGACGCTGCTCTACGGCTTCGCGATGATCTTCGGAGCGACCGGCACCACCGACTACGCGGGGATCGCCGCGGCGATCAGCCAGGACGGCCTGGCCGACGACCCGCTGCTGATGGGCGGCGTGGCGTTCGCGATCGTCGGCCTGGCGTTCAAGGCCTCGGTCGCGCCGTTCCACCAGTGGACGCCCGACGTCTACGAGGGCGCGCCGACCCCGGTGACCGCGTTCATGGCGACGGCGACCAAGGTCGCGACGCTGATCGCGATGATCCGCCTGTTCGACGTCGCGCTGCCCGGCGCGTCCAACGTCTGGGGGCCGCTGCTGGCGATCCTCGCCGCGATCGCGATGATCGTCGGCAACGTCGGCGCGCTCGGTCAGGAGTCGATGAAGCGGCTGCTGGCGTTCTCGTCGGTCGCCCAGGCCGGCTACATGCTGGTCGGCGTGGTCGTCGGCACCCAGCTCGGCGCCGAGGCGACCGTCTTCTACGTGCTCGCCTACGTGGTGATGACCGCGGCGGCGTTCGCGGTGGTCGACGCGTCCGAGCGCGAGACCGGCAACGACGGCGGGCAGGGCCTGGTCGGCCTGGGCAGGCGGCGTCCATTGCACGCGATCGCGATCAGCGTCGCGCTGCTCGGCCTGGCGGGCCTGCCCGGCACGGTCGGCTTCGTCGCCAAGCTGCGGATCGTCCAGTCCGGTGTCGACGGCGGCTACACCTGGCTGATGATCATCCTGGTGGTCGGCTCGATGATCTCGTTCGTCTACTACCTGGGCGTGCTCGCGCGGGTTTGGTCGACGTCCGAGCGGACCGATCTGGTCGCGTCCGGCTCGACCGCCGGCCCGGTCGGCGGCGCTTCGGGTCCGAGCGGGGAGGCCGGTCCGGCCGGCGCTTCGGGTTCGGACGGGGCATCGGGTGCCGGTCGCGGGGCATCGGGTCTCGGCGGCTCGGCGGCGGGTCGAGTCGGACCGTCCGGCCCGGTGGCGACCGACCTCGGCGCCGCGGCGGTGCCCGCCGCTCGTCAGCCCGTCCGCGTCCCGGTCACCACCACCGTGGTGGCCGTGGTCGCCGGCGTCGCCGTGGTGGTGCTGGGGATCGTCCCCGGCCCGCTGATGAACGCGGTCGAGGCCGTTCGCGACTCCCTGCCGGCGATCTTCTAGCCGGCTCGACGGGGCCGGCCCGTCCAGTCCCGGGGTCGTCTGGCCCTGGGGCGGTCTGGC
>JADMKN010000289.1 GCA_015478825.1 Patulibacter sp.
TCGCGGTCTCCGTGGAGAGCGACGGATGACCGCGCTGCCGCTGGCGGACCTCGTCGAGCCGGTCTCGGTCGCGCTCAAGTTCTCGATCGTCGGGGTCCTGTACCTCTTCCTCGCGTGGGTCGCCCGGTCCAGCGTGGTCGATCTGAGCCGGGCGGCGGCCAGCGCGTCGGGCGGCGCGACGGTCGCCACCGACGGCGGATCGCGGACCTACGGCGAACCCCGGCTGCGCGTCGAGCGCGCGATCGGTCACCATCCCGGCGACGAGTACGACATCGGGTCGGGCGCGATGATCGGTCGCGGAAGCCAGGTGGACATCCAGATCGAGGATCCGTACGCGTCCGGAAAGCACGCACGGCTGGCGCGACAGGCAGGGGTGGTGATCGTGGAGGACCTGGATTCGACCAACGGAACGTTCCTCAACGAGGAGCCCCTGATCGGCGCACAGCCGCTGCAGCTCGGCGATCGTATTCGGATCGGCGACACCGAGTTCACCTACCTGGACGACTGAGTCAGCAACCCCTTGATGCTTCGCGTCGTTGAACACGCCCACCGGACCGACACCGGCCGCCAGCGCCCCGCCAACGAGGATTCCTTCCTGGCGCGGAGCCCGCTGTTCGCGGTCGCGGACGGGATGGGCGGCGCCCAGGCCGGCGAGGTCGCCTCGCGGATGGCCGTCGACGTGCTCCAGGAGGGCCTGGGCGCCGGCAACGGGACCGTCGCCGAGCGACTGACCGACCAGGTCGCGACCGCCAACTCGCGGATCTTCGAGCGGTCGCGGACCGACCAGGGCAACGCCGGGATGGGCACGACCCTGACCGCCGCCTACGTCGACACCGAGGAGCTGGTCGTCGTCCACGTCGGCGACAGCCGCCTGTACCGCTACCGGGCGGCGACGCTCGAGCGCCTGACCGACGACCACTCGCTGGTCGAGGAGCTGGTCCGGCAGGGCCGGCTGACGCCCGAGGAAGCCGCCGAGCACCCGCAGCGCTCGATCATCACCCGCGCGCTGGGCCCCGAGTCCGAGGTCGCGATCGACTCCGCGGTGATGGCCGTCGAGGACGACGATCTCTTCCTGCTCTGCAGCGACGGCCTGACGACGATGGTCCACGACGACCAGATCGCCGATCTGCTCGGCGCCGGCGAGACGCTGGCCGAGCGAGCGGACGCGCTGGTCGACGCGGCGAACGCCGCGGGCGGGCGCGACAACATCACGGTGCTGCTGTTCCGCGTCGAGCGGACCGGAGCCTCGCCCGCCCCGGCGGCCGCCGCCGGCGACGAGCCGACCGAGCCGACCGAGGCGCCCGCGGCGACCCTGGCGGGGGTGGCCTCTACCCCCGCGCAGCCGACCGCCGTGATGCCGGCGGTGACGATCTCGCCGAACGGCCCCGAGACGACCGACGACGCGATCTCCGGAGACGACGTCGACGGCACGCGCGAGCCCCGTCGCAAGAAGCGGCGCGGCGTCCGGGCCGGGCCGTTCGTGGTGCTGTTCCTGGTCTTCTGCCTCGGCGTCGGCGCGTTCTTCGCGTCCCAGACCGTGTACTTCATCGGCAACGATCGCGGTCTGGTCACGGTCTACCGCGGCCTGCCGTACGAGCTGCCGTTCGGGGTCAAGCTCTACACCCCGAACTACTACTCGTCGGTCCCGGTCAACACGCTCGAGGAGGCGCAGCGCGAGCGGTTGCTCGACCATCGGGTGCGCTCGCTCGACGACGCGAACGACCTGGTCTCCAAACTGGAGCGGGGAGAGGTCGTCACGCCGTGACGGCCCGCAACCGCGAGGCGTTGGCCCTGCTGCCGTCGGCGCTGCTGGTGACGGCGGGGTTCACGGCGATCTTCCTCAAGCGCGACGAGTTCCTCAGCGACGCGTCGCTGGCGTACGGCGCGGCGTTCCTGGCGCTCTGCCTGATCGGGCACCTGGTGATCCGGTTCACCGCGCCCAACGCCGATCCGTTCCTGTTCCCGATCGTCGCGCTGCTCGCCTGCTTCGGGCTGGTCGAGCTGTACCGGATCGACGTCTCGTTCGCCCAGGCCCAGGCGCAGTGGTTCGTCGTCGGGCTCGGGCTGTTCGCGGTCACGATGATCGTGCTGCGGGACTACCACCAGCTCGAGCGCTACCGCTACACGATCGCGGTCGCATCGTTGCTGTTGCTGTTGCTGCCGCGACTGCCGGTGA
Source organism: Patulibacter sp. (assembly GCA_015478825.1). Lineage (GTDB taxonomy): Bacteria > Actinomycetota > Thermoleophilia > Solirubrobacterales > Solirubrobacteraceae > Patulibacter. The sequence continues at coordinate 2,177 of JADMKN010000289.1, forward strand.
TCGGCCAGGCCACCAACGGCGCCTACCTGTCGATCAAGATCGGCCCGCTCGCCTTTCAGGCTGCCGAGTTCGCCAAGCTCGGGATCGTCATCTTCCTCGCCAGCTACCTGCGCGACACCCGCCAGGTGCTGATCCACGGGGGCCGCAAGGTGCTCGGCGTGATGCTGCCGCCGCTGCGGCACTTCGGGCCGCTACTGGCGATCTGGGGCACCGCGATGGTGATGCTGATCTTCATCCGCGACCTCGGCTCGTCGCTGATGTTCTTCGGCGCGTTCCTGGCGCTGATCTACGTCGCCACCGGCAAGCTGCGCTACCCGCTCGGCGGGCTCGCCGCGTTCGCCGCCGGCGCCTACGTGGTCGGCGGACAGGTCAGCCACGTCCAGGACCGCGTCGCGTCGTGGCAGCGTCCGTTCGACCCGGTGCTCTTCGGGAACTCGTCGATCGAGCCGCGACCGCCGGAGTTCGGCACCAGCTACCAGCTCGCGCAGTCGTTGTTCGCCCAGGCCGACGGTGGCCTGTTCGGGCGGGGGTTCGGCCAGGCGGAGCTGCTGACCAACGTCGGCGACAACGGCACGGTCACCACGGCGCTGCTGCCCGCCGCGCAGACCGACATGATCTACGCGCTGATCACCAACGAGACCGGCCTGCTCGGCGCCGCGGCGATCCTGCTCGCCTACCTGCTGTTCATCCACCGCGGGTTCCGCGTCGCGATCCTCGCCCGCGACCCGTTCAGCAAGCTGCTGGCGACCGGCCTGACCGCGGTCTTCGCGATCCAGGTCTTCGTGATCGTCGGCGGCGTCACCAAGGTGATCCCGCTGACCGGCGTCACGCTGCCGTTCATCAGTTACGGCGGTTCGTCGATCATGGCCAACTTCGTCCTGCTCGCGTTGCTGATGCGGGTCTCGGAGGAAGCGCGGAGGCCGACGTGAACACGCCGATCCGCAACCTCTACCTGGTCGTCCTGGCGATGTTCGCGCTGCTGCTCGGGTTCACCTCGTGGTGGACCGTCTTCAACGACGAGCCGCTGCGCACCAGCGCCCAGAACAACCGCGACCTGATCCGCGCCGAGCGCGTCCCGCGGGGCAAGATCGTCGCCGCCGACGGCACGGTGCTCGCCCGCAGCGTCGGCAAGAAGTCGCGCTCGACCAGCAACCGGATCTACGAGCGCCGCTACCCGAAGGGCGCCGACTACATCGCTCCGGTCGGACTGAGCGACGTCAACCTCGGCCAGAGCGGGCTCGAGCGGTCGCAGAACGAGTGGCTGAGCGGCAAGGCCGTCAAGCTGGCGACGGCGGTCGACCGGTTGATCCAGGGCGATCAGCGCGGCGACGACGTGCACATCACGATCGATCCCGCGGCGCAGCAGGCCGCGATCGACGGGCTCGCCGGACGGCCCGGCGCCGTGGTGGCGATGGACCCGTCGACCGGGGCGATCCTGGCGATGGCGTCGGTCCCCGGCTACGACCCGAACAAGGCGATCGAGGATCCCTCGTACCGCGCCACGCTGAAGGACGCGGCCGAGACGAACCGCACCACGCAGGGCGCGTACCCGCCGGGCTCGACGTTCAAGGTGGTCACCGCCGCGGCGGCGCTCGACAGCGGCAAGTACACGCCGGACACCACGGTCGACGGCACCAACGCCCAGGTCTTCAGCGGCACGCCGTTGAACAACTTCGGAAACGAGAGCCCGGGCCCGGTGTCGCTGCGCTACGCGCTGACCCACTCGATCAACACCGCGTTCGGCAACGTCGCCGAGGACCTCGGCAAGTCGACGATGCAGCGCTACATGAAGCGCTTCGGCTTCGGCGAGGCCCCGCCGCTGGACTACCCCGACAGCCAGCTACGACCGTCCGGCGCCAACCTCGGCGGCAAGCGGGGCTTCGTCCCGGCGACCAGCCGCTTCGTCGACATCGCCCGGCTCGGGATCGGCCAGGACAAGCTGCAGGTGACGCCGCTCCAAATGGCGATGGTCGTGTCGGCCGTCGCCAACGACGGCGTGCTGATGAAGCCCGAGCTGGTCGACAAGATCGTCGACGCCGACGGGCGGGTCCAGAAGGAGGTCGAGCCGGAGGAGATCGGCCGGGTGATGAAGGCGAGCTCCGCCCGCGAGCTGCAATCGATGATGGGCGACGTGGTCAACGAGGGCACCGGCACGGCGTTCGCGCTGGAGGGGATCGCGGCCGGCGGCAAGACCGGCACCGCCGAGCTCGGCGACCCGGCCGACGGGATCAACGACCTCTGGTTCATCGGCTTCGCGCCGCTCGACGATCCGAAGGTGGCCGTCGCGGTGGTCGTCGAGCGGACCCCCGGTCAGGGGGGCGCCGTGGCCGCCCCGATCGCCAAGCAGGTCATGCAGGCGGCCCTCGGATCGAGCTCCGGCGGATGACACCGCGTAGGGGCACGGCACCGCGCGGGCGCGACCGGCATAGTGGGCCCTGCGCCCGACCTCGGGCGAACGAGGAAACGGGATGAACCGGGCGGGACAGACGATCGACGGGCGCTACCTGGTGGAGCGTCGTCTCGGGACCGGTGGCATGGCCGACGTCTTCGCCTGCGAGGACCTCCAGCTCGGCCGCCACGTCGCGCTCAAGGTGCTCCACGAGAACCTCGCGCAGGACCCCGACGTCGTCGCCCGGTTCCGGCGCGAGAGCCAGTCGGCTGCCGGCCTGCAGCACCCGCACATCGTCCAGGTCTTCGACCGCGGCGACTGGGACGGGATCCCCTACATGGCGATGGAGCTCGTCGACGGGGTCACGCTCAAGGACGTCACCCGCGACCAGGCGCCGCTCGATCCGATCCGCTCGATCGACCAGATCAGCCAGGTCCTCGACGCGCTCCGCTACGCCCACCGCCGCGGGCTCGTCCACCGCGACATCAAGCCGCAGAATGTGCTCGTCGGGCCCGACGGCGAGCTGAAGGTCGCCGACTTCGGGATCGCCCGCGCGGTCGACGACCTGCAAATGACGCAGACCGGCATGATCGTCGGCACGGCGCACTACATCGCGCCCGAGCAGGCCGCCGGTCAGCCCGTCACCCCCGCGGCCGACCTCTACGCCGTCGGCGTCGTGCTGTTCGAGATGCTGACCGGACGGCTGCCGTTCGAGGGCGACCAGCCGGTCGCGATCGCGCTCCAGCACGTCAACGACGACCCGCCCGCCGTCTCGATCGTCAATCCGAACGTCCCGCGGGACCTCGAGGACGTCGTGATGCGGGCGCTCGCCAAGAGCCCGGAAGAGCGGTTCGCCGACGCCGAGGAGTTCATCGGCGCGCTGCAGACGGTGCGCCAGCGGATCCTCTCGGGCGCGCCGGTGCCGGAGCCCGGCGTCGCGGCCGCGGCGGTCCCGACCTACGGCCCCGGGCAGCCCCAGTCGACCGGCGGCTGGATGCAACCGGCCGCCGGAATGGCGGTGCCGGCGGGCATCACCGGCTACGACGCCGAGGAGCAGGCCAAGGCCCGGCGGCGCCGCAACTGGACCTTCGCCGCGGTCGGCACGCTGGTGCTGGCGATGGTGATCGCGCTGCTCGCCTACCTGGCCTTCGGCCGGATGGAGACGGTCCCCAACGTCAAGGGCTCGTCGGCCGAGACGGCCACCCAGCGGCTCGAGGACCGGGGCTTCAAGGTGATCGTCGATCCCCGGCCGTCCAACGAACCGGCCAACACCGTCCTGCGCTCCGATCCGGCCGCGGGCCGCAAGCTCCGCCGCGGGTCGAGCGTCCGGATCGTGACCTCGCAGGGCCCGTCGGCGGTAGCGATCCCCGCGGTCTCGGGGTTGACGGAGAGCGCGGCCAAGCAGGCGCTGCGCGACGCCGGCTTCACGAACATCACCGACACCACCGAGTCGAGCAGCGGGATCGCGGCGGGCAACGCGATCGCGACCGATCCGGCCGCGGGGACCAAGGTCGAGCCGTCGACGCGGATCCACCTGCGGCTGTCGACCGGACCGTCGGAGTCCGACGACGCCGTGTCGGTGCCGAACCTGATCGGCCAGTCGCGAGCCGACGCGTCCGCGGCGCTGCGGGCGCTCGGCCTGGGGGTCCGGGTCTCGGAGCGCAACAGCCGTCGCGAGTCGCCGGGCACGGTGCTCGACCAGGACCCGCTGGCCCGCAGCGAGGTCGAGACCGGATCGACGGTGACGCTGGTGCTGGCCCGGCGGCCGAGGACGAGCACCTCGACCACCACCACGACGACCACGACCACGACCGCGCCGCCGACCACGACGAGCAACGACGTCACGGTGCCGAACGTCGAGGGCAAGTCGCGGGCGGCCGCCGTGCGCGAGCTGGAGCGGGCCGGACTGGAGGCGAAGGTCACGCGGACCAACGTCAGCGATCGCGACCAGGACGGCGTGGTCGTCGGCCAGCGGCCGAACGGCGGCCGTGTGTCCCGTGGCGCCGAGGTCAGCGTGCAGGTCGGCCGCTACGTCGCGCCGACGCCGTCCGAGTCGAGCGACGCGGGCGCGGGGACCAACACGACGGCGAGCGACACCACCGCCACGGCGAAGAACGCCGCGGCCACCGTCAAGCGCGAAGACGGAGCGCCGCAGTGACCCGCGTGGCGGTCCTCGGCGGTGGCCGGTCCTCGGAGCACGACGTCTCGTTGCGCTCCGCCGCGGCGGTCACCGACGGGCTCCGGCGCGCCGGGCACGAGGTGGTCGAGGTCGACCTGCTCCAGGACGGCTCGTGGCGGCGCCGCGGCGGGCAGCCCGTGACGCTGACCCCGGGCGGCGGCCTGCTCGACTGCGACGTGGTCTTTCCGGTCCTGCACGGGCCGTTCGGCGAGGACGGGTCGGTCCAGGGGCTGCTCGAGCTGCTCGACGTCGCCTACGTCGGATCGCCGGTGCTCGGCTCCGCGGTCTGCATGGACAAGCTGGTCTTCAAGGACCTGATGCTGGCGGCCGGGATCCCGCAGGTCGAGTACCGCGCGGTGCATGCGCACGAGTGGCAGCGCGACCGCGACGGAGTGCTCGCCGGCCTGGCGGAGCTCGGCCTGCCGGTCTGGATCAAGCCGTCGCGGCTCGGCTCGTCGGTCGGGATCGCGCCGGCCCGGACCGTCGACGAGCTGGGCCCCGCGATCGAGGACGCGCTGCGCCACGACGCGCGCGTGATCGTCGAGGCCTCGGCTCCGGGGATCGAGGCCGAGACGGCGGTGCTCGGGTCGGTCGACGCCCCGCAGGTCTCGGCGGTCGGGCAGATCGTGCTGACCAGCACCGATCCCGACGCCTGGTACGACTACGAGGCGAAGTACGTCCCGGGCGGGATGGAGCTGCGGATCCCCGCGCCGCTCAGCGCGACGGCGCGGGCCCGCATCGAGGAGCTGGCGGGGCGGGCGTTCACGCTGGCCTGCTGCGACGGCCTCGCGCGCGCCGACTTCTTCGTCGACGGCGACGAGGTGCTGCTCAACGAGCTCAACACGATGCCGGGGTTCACCGAGACATCGGCCTACGGGAAGCTCTGGGAGGCCACCGGCGTGGCCTACCCGGACCTGGTCTCGCGGCTCGTCGCGTTGGCGCAGGAGCGCTACGCGCGCGAGCGGCAGCAGCAGTTCTGAGGACCTAGGTTCGCTGGACCACGCGGTCGACGAGCGACGACGCCGGCCCCCCGACCGCCGTCCGCTCCGTCGGCAGGTCCGACGGCAGGACGGGCGGTCGGGGCGACGGATCGGTCGGCGAGAGCGGAACCCACGCGATCGGCCGCCGAGCGCCCCACACGACCAGGTTGGTGGCGCCCGACAGGGCCGCCGACGGGGCCAGCACGCCGTCGAACCCGAGGCGCCGCAGTCGGTGGGACTCCAGCTGGCAGGTCCCGTGGTCGTCGGCCGTCAACGCGCCGGGTGGCAGACCGTGGCGCTCGCAGGCGTCAGAGTCGGTCAGATCGGCGACGTGGTCGAGTCGCAGCCTTCCGCGCCACAGGTTGTGCCGGGCCTCGAGCAGATCCTCGGGGTCCGTGATCCCGAAGAACCGGACCATCTCGGCCCACGCGCCGGTCGGCGAGAGAGCAACGTATTGCGTCGGCGGGCTGTGCTCGTCGTGCCAGCGTCCGACGCTGTGGTTGCGGTCCGCCCACCACGCCACGTCGTAGCTGTTCCAGCGCCAGACCGTCCCGGTGAACGCCACCGTCGGGGGGCGGGGGTCACGTGGCACGCATCGCCCGTCCGGCGACCGCCGCGGCCCGAAGCTCGGGGGCGTGCGCCTCGTCGTCGAGCAAGCTGACCGGCGCGGCGTCGTCCAGCTCGGGATGCGGGCGCTCGAACCACCGCAGCACCCCGCGCGGCGTCCACCCGTGGCGCAGCACCGCGACCAGGTCCGCGACGAGCCGCTGTCGTTCGTTCAACGGCCGGCCGCCCTCGGACCGCCAGCGCTGGAGGGTGCGGGGCTGCACGCCGAGCAACGACGCAAGCTCCTTCTGCGTGACGCCGGGCAGCCAATCGCCGAGCTGCGCCACGAGCTCGTCGGTGTCGGCGATCGCCCGCTCGTCGGCGTGATCGAGCGCGTCCCGCAACACGTGCCGCGCCGCCTCGATCTTCGTCAGCAGGCCGTCGACCTCGTCCAGGGTCAGGACGTCGTCGTCGCCCCGATTGGCCAGCGTCCCCAGGGTCTCGATCACCTCGGTGAACGTCCGCCGTCGCTCGATCGGAACCTGCAGGCGGACGTTCTGCTCGAGGGCGGCGAACGCCCGGTCGAACGTGTCCCGCAGCCGGCGCATGACGAAGGCCTCGGAGGCGTCGGCTCCGACCGACCCCGCCGCGGTGCGAAGCTCGTCCTGGACCGCGGCAAGCCCGGTCGCCGCTTGCCCGATCTCGATCGTCGCCGTCATCGTTCCCCCTTGTCGCCTCTATGTCGCACGGTAGCGACAGGAGGCGACAGGCGCAAGCGGGAGGCGCGTTCTAC
>JADMKN010000290.1:0-2002 GCA_015478825.1 Patulibacter sp.
CCGCCGACCTGCCGGCGGCGTTCAGGCGCAGGTCGCTGCCGACGATCGCCGAGCTCGATGCCCGTGCCAGGAAGCGGGCGGCGTTCACCGGCGGGGTCACGACGGAGTCGATCGTCGAGGCGATCCGTGAGGTCCGCGATAGTTGACGGGGTGGTACTCGACGCCTCGGCGGCGGTCGCGTTCCTTACCCGCCCAACGTCCGGGATCGGTGATCGCGCGGCGGAGAACGTGCTGGTGGACGGCACGCGCCTTTGGGCTCCTCACCTGATCGACGCCGAGGTCGGACATGCGCTGCGGCGCCATGCGCTGCGTGGCGCGGTGACCCCCGAGGTCGCCCAGGAGGCATTGCGCGACCTGAACGACCTGCGATTGGAGCGCGTGCCGCACGTCGCCTTGCTCAGTCGGGCCTGGGAGCTCCGCGAGTCGGTGAGCTTCTACGACGGACTCTACGTCGCGCTGGCCGAGGAGCTCGACCTGCCGCTGCTGACCCTGGACGCGCGGATCGCCCGGGCGCACGGGCACCGGGCGCGGGTCGAGGTCCTGGACTGACCGACCGCGCGGCGCGCGTCGGTCACCCGGTTCCCCATCGCGTTGCGTTGTGCCGAGCAGCGCGGCACAAGGCACCCCGCTCGGCGCAGTCAGTCGACGGACAGCGAGACGGGCTCCAGCCGCGTCGCGTCGACCAACCCGTGGTCGGTGATCTTCAGGGCGGGGATCACCGACAGACCGAGGAAGCTCAGCGCCATGAACGGCGAAGGCAGCGTGACCCCGCGGGCGGTCAGGGCGGCGTCGAGCCGCTCCTGCTCGACGTGGACGTCCCGGGCCGAGCGGTCCGACAGCAGACCCGCCACGGCCAGTGGCATCTCGGCGATCACGCGGCCCCGGTCGCAGACGACCAGGCCGCCGCCGAGCTCGCGGAGTCGCTCGACGCAGGCCAGCAGGTCGCCGTCGTCGACGCCGACCGCGATCACGTTGTGCGCGTCGTGGGCGATCGTGCCCGCGAAGGCCCCGGCCTGGAGCCCGAAGCCGGTGACGAGGCCCAGGCCGATCCGACCGGTCGCGTGGTGGCGCTCGAGCACGGCGATCTTCGCCAGGTCGCGCGCGGGGTCGGCGACGATCAGGTCGTCCTGGACCGTCGGGCGTAGCTGTCGCTCGGTGGTCAGGAGCTGGTGGGGGATCGCCTCGATCACCCGGACGAGAGGCGAATCCGGCCCGGCAGCCCCGCCAGAGCCGTCGGCCACGAGCGGAGCCGGCAGCGCGAAGCTCTCGCGGCCGACGGGCGCCAGGTTGACCGTCTGGCGCACCCACTCCGGGGTCGGGTGGACGTTGCCCGGCAACGGCTCGCGCGGCCAGGCGTGCGCGGCCTCGGGGCACGGCGCGCCGTCGCGGGCCACCACGCGGCCGGCCTGGAGGACGGTCGTCGGTCGGAACGCGACCAGGTCGTCGAGCAGCAGCAGGTCGGCCGCCCAGCCGGGCGCGATCGCCCCGACCCGGTCCAGGCCGTGGCAGAGCGCGCCGTGCAGCGACGCCAGCAGCAGCACGTCCTCGGCGGGGATCCCGTCGGCGACGGCGATCCGGCACAGCTCGTCGATGTGGCCCTCCTCGAGCAGGGCGCCGGGCTCGCGGTCGTCGGTGCAGAACGCCATCCGGCTCGGCCCGAAGCGGCGCACCAGCGGCAGCAGGTCGCGCAGGTTGCGGGCGTTCGACGCCTCGCGCAGCAGCACCCACGCGCCCTTGCGCAGCTTCTCCTCGGCCTCGCGGACCGTCGTCGACTCGTGGTCGCTGGTGATCCCCGCGGCCAGGTAGGCGTCGAGCTCGCGCCCGGTCACGCTCGGCGCGTGGCCGTCGACCCGCTCCGCGGTCTCGACCAGGGCCAGGGTCGCCATCGCGTGGGGGTCGCCGTGCACGACGCCCGGGGCGTTCATCATCTCGCCGATCCCGCGTATCCGAGGGTGCTCGAGCAGGGTCCGCAGCGCGTCGGCGTCGAGCGACTCGCGGGGCG
>JADMKN010000290.1:2012-9010 GCA_015478825.1 Patulibacter sp.
CGACGTTCAGCTTCAGGTCGACGTAGTTGTATTCTTCGATGACCTGCGGGGTGTCGCCCTGACGCCGCGGCCAATCATAGGCAATGTAGCGGATCGGCAGGTTCAGTTCGTCGTCGATAAACACTTGGGCCTGAAAGAAGTCGAGCTCGGGGTGGCGGTTGGGTTGGTTAACTTCCAACACCGTGCAGATCCGATCCTTGACCTTCGCGTTTTTTCGTCAGCGCACGCCGTCGGCGCCGAGCACGCCGGCGATCTCGTGGGGATCGACCACGATCGTGGTGGTGCCCCGCGGCACGATCGTGCGGGCGAGCTCGACCGGCAGCAGCTTGGACGACTCGATGTGCATGTGGGCGTCGACGAACCCGGGGACGAGGTAGCGCCCGCCAGCGTCGATCACGGTAGTGGCGGATCCCGCTCCGGTCGCGGCGCTTGACGTGGAAGGGGCCTCGTCGGTGTCGCGGGGGAGCAGGGCGGCGATCCGCCCGTCGGCGATCGCGACGTCGGCGTCGAGCCACTCGCGCGTGAACGCGCCGAAGACCCGCGCGCCGGTGATCAGCAGGTCCGGGGCGGCGTCCCCGCGAGCGACGGCGAGCAGGTGCGGCGACGGAGTGGGCACCGATCAAGCATCTCAGGCCCGGACGCCCGGGCTGAAATTCCACGCCGCTTCTTCGTACACGTGCCCTATAAACATGGGATTCCGTGAGGCGCGGCACACTTGTCGCATTCCGTTGTGATTCCCGGTAGCTTTCTCCGCTCATGTTCGCGTGGGAAACGTTTGCAGCGGCTCGTCGTCAAGGGGATCACCCGGGGGACGGCCGCGATGTGGTGCGCGGGGCGAGCGCGCGGAAAATACCCACCAGCCACCCACGCGCCACGGGACTGGTGCGTCCGCGTCCAGGGTCGATCGTGCGGCTGTGGGGCCTCGTGTTGGCGGTGCTGGCCGGCTTCGCGTTCGGCGGGGCCGCGACCGCGGTCGCGGCCGATCCGGTCCTCGAGCTGCGCGACGGCACCCCGTCGCAGGTGCTGTACGGCAGCACCGTTCCGGTCGAGCTGACGGCCTCGCTGCCGGCCGGCTCGGCCAAGGGCTACAACCTGGCGTACCGCGTGGTGCTGCCCGTCGGCGCCGGCTACGTCGCCGGCTCGGCGGGCAAGGATGCGGGCGAGCCGCGTCAGCTCGTCGATCCACTGACCGGGCGCACCACGTTGCTCTGGCCCAACGTCGACGACCTCGTCGCCAACGCCAGTCACACGCTGACGTTCGAGGCGCGATACGGCACCACCGCCGACGCTCCGGCCACCCACTACGACGTGGGGGAGCAGTTCGCGATCGAGAGCGGGGCGTTCATCTCCGCCGACGCCCGCGACGAAGCCGACTTCTCGCCGGCCGGTGAGCCGATCGGCCCGCGTAGCGGCAGTTTCTCGGCCCGCGCCGACCGTCTTCGGACCGTCGACCTGAGCGCGATCGAGATCCAGAAGTCGGAGCCCCATCCCGAGGGTGAGATCCCCCGCGGGTTGCACAACCACCAAACCGTCTACACGCTGAAGGTGCGCAACAACAGCGTGAACCCCACCACCGGAATCACGGTGGAGGATTTCGTCCCGGCGGGCCTCGAGTTCCTCGGCTGCGCGGGTCAGGTCGACAACACGACCAACACGACGACGAACCCCGGCTCGGCCGACGAGTACCCCGGCTCCGGCCCGATCGAGGTCGACGCGCCGACGGTGGCGGACGACTGCATCGTCCCCGACCACGTCGAGACGGTCCGGCTCGATCCCGACGGCGACGGCCCGCTGGCGTTCGGCGTCTACACGCACGTCCGCTGGGAGCTCGGCGTCGACCTCGTCGCAAGCGGCACGACCACGCTGCGCTACGCCGCCGCGATTCCGCTGCGCGAGAACACGCTCGACTGGACCGGCGAAACGCCGGACCTGACCGGCCAGCAGACGGCCAACCTGGACAACAACTCCGGGCCCGAGACCCATGACGAGCAGTTGCTGCGCAACGGCGCCCACGCCGACGGCACGTACCGCTCGCCCGGCAAGCCGGGGCGCCCCTCCTACGACTGGGACGTGCTCGACCGGACTGCCGAGGACATCGCGATCCAGAAGTCCAACAACAAGGGCTCGCTCGAGCAGGGCGACCTGACCAAGTGGACGATCGACCTGCAGGTCTCCGAGTACCGCTCGCTCGACGACGTCGTGATCACCGACACCGTGCCGGACGGTCTCTGCCCGCTCGGCTCCGTCAACTACGAGCGCACGGGGGCGGGGCTACCCGCCGCCAAGGCCGAGTGCGACCCGGTCGCCGGCCGCGACCCGAGCCAGCCGTTCACCGACGTGACCGAGCAGGCCGACGGCACGTTCGTCGTGACCTGGGACCAGTCGACGTTCCCGGACCTCGCGCACCTGAAGCCGAGCGAGACCCGCCAGCTCACCTTCTGGACCCGTACGCGCGAGAACTACCAGCAGGACTTCGCCGACGCGACGCCGGTGCTGTCGATGGACAGCGTCGAGAACAACGTCGCCGTCCAGGGGCTCGACTGGGTGCGCTGCTCCAGCGCGCCCAACGACTGCACGGACGACGGCACCAAGATCTGGCACCAGGAGACCGACGGCGAGCTCGACTTCGACGTGTCGAAGTCCGGCAAGTCGGCGTCCGGTCCGGTGCTGGTCAAGCAGGTCGCCGCGGTCTTCCCCGGCGACGGCCAGTGCTCGGACCTCGCTGCCGCGCAGTACGGCAAGACCGTGCCGGTCTACGGCCCGGGCGACCAGGTCTGCTGGAAGCTGCGGATCGAGTTCCCGACCAACCTCGACACCCGCAGCCAGGACGTCTTCGACCTGCTCCCGCACGGGCTGGAGTACGTCGACGGCAGCGCCGAGATCACCGCCGCCAACACGGTGGGCATCACCGAGGTCGACGGCTCGGTCGACGGGCGGATCCGCTGGGCGATCGGCGACGGCGACCTGGTCGACCGTGGCAACCAGGTCTTCGAGGTCACGTTCCAGTCGACGGTCGGATCGGTCGAGGGTCATACGTCCGGGGACGTCGAGGGCAACCTGCTGAAGTTCTCCTACGAGAACACCGCCGGCACCGCGTTCACCCTGCGCGACCGCACCGACTTCGCGCTCAAGCTGCCGCAGCTCTCGCTGGTCAAGGGCGTGCGCCAGATCAACGGCGCCGGCCCGGTCAACGGGCCGGACGTCGACCACGTGCGGGTCCACGAGGGCGACCGGGTCGAGTACCGGATCGACGTCGCCAACCGCGGCGCGGGGCCGATCCAGCAGGGACACGTCTGGGACGTGCTGCCGATCGGGATCACCTGCGCCCAGGTCGACCTGGCGTCGATCAGCGACGCCGGGACCTGCAACGCGCTGACCAACCGCATCGAGTGGACCACGGTCGCGCTCGACGCGGGCACCGCGGCGACGCCAGCGGCCAAGACGCTGACGTACGCGGTCACGATGCCCGACGGCATCAGCCCGGACACGAGCTTCGTCAACACGGCCGGCGTGACCAAGGCCACCTACCTGGCCAACGACGGCACCCCGTACGTCGTCGTGCCGGACAACCCGAAGGTCAAGGACCCGGCGCTGACGCCGAACGCGCCGAAGGCCGAGGACCCGTCCGACGTCTACACGCCGAAGGCCGCCGTCGCCAAGACCCGCGTCACCTCGGTCACCGAGAGCGGCAACGACGCGGCCAGCCAGGCCACGATCGGCGAGACCGTCACGTACAAGGTCACCACGAGGATCCCCGCGGGCACCACGATCTACGGCACGCCGACCGTCGTCGACGCGCTCGGGACCCGTCAGCAGTACGTCGCGGGCACCCTGACGGGGACCCTCGACGGCCAGCCGCTGCCGACCGCCGGGATCTCCGCTGCGGTCGCGGGCAACACCGTGACGGCGACCTTCCCGGCGACCTTCACGACCGGCGCGCAGGACGCGGTGCTGGTGCTCGAGTTCGACGTCACGGTGCTCGACCACGCCGCCAACGTGCGCGGCGCTGCCCTGCCGAACAAGGGCGTCCTGACCTACAAGACGCCCACGAACGCGACGAAGACGCTCGAGGGCTCGACCAGCACGACGATCGTCGAGCCGAAGGTCGCCACGTCCAAGAGCCACACGCCGAGCGGCCGGATCAGGCCGGGCCAGCTCGTGGACTTCACCGTCACGGCCCGCAACACGACCGGCAGCAACGTCTCGACCGCGCATGACGCCGTCGTGGTCGACACGCTGCCGGCGGGCACCGACCCGGTCGACGCGAGCGGTGAGCTCCTGACCGACGGCGCGACCGTGCCCGGCCACGGCGGTATCTGGAACGCCACGGCCCGCACGATCACCTGGACCAAGGCGACGACGCCGGCCCTGGCCACGCTCGCCCCGGGCGGATCGACCGACCTGAAGTACCGCGTGCGGCTGGAGAACCCGGCCACCGTGGGCGCGACCTACACGAACACGGTCGAGCTGAACGTCCGCAGCCTCGACGGCACGGTCAGCGGCACCCGCACGTCGGACTCGACGGCGACCACCGCCTCGGACTACAAGGCCACCGCCGCGGACACCATCGCGGTCGTGCTGCCCGCGATCACCAAGGAGGTCACGCCGACCGTCGGCACGATCGGCTCGCCCATCACCTGGACGATCGAGGTCCGGTTGCCGAAGGACGTGCGCTACTTCGACGCGACCGTGGTCGACACGGTGCCGGACGGCTTCGACGTCGACCGCTACGTCTCGGCGGCCTGCACCGCCGGCTGCGTCGGCGACGAGCCGGACGTCCGCGAGTTCGACGTGACCGACGCGGGCAGCGGCAAGCTGCAGGCGGCGTGGTTCCTCGGTGACCTTGCGGCGCATACCGCCGAGCGGACGTACACGATGGTCGTCGAGGGCTACATCCGCGACACCTACCGCAACGCGCCGCAGGCCAAGGTGCTCGACGGCACCAGCCTGACCAACCAGGCGCGGGTCCGGACCAACCGGAGCGACAAGCTGCCGGCGGCGCCGGGCACCGTTCCCGGCACGTTCGACGACACCGTCGGTCCCGCGACGGCGACGGTCAAGGTCGTCGAGCCGAAGCTGACGCTGACCAAGTCCGCCGACGACCCCGACGGCCACGTCGAGGGCGGCCAGCGCCTGACCTACACGGTCACGCTGAAGAACACCGGCACGTCGCCGGCCTACGACGTCGTCGTCCGCGACGCGCCCGACGTCGAGCTGACCGACATCGAGCTCTCGCCGGGCGTCAGCAGCAGCCTCAACACCAACATGTGGTCGGCCGACGACCGGGCCCTGGAGTGGAAGGTCCCGGCGATCGCCGTCGACGAGACGGTGACCTTCACCTACACCGCCGACGTCAAGGCCGCTCGCGACCTGACCGCCGGTGACGTGGTCGAGAACGTCGCCGACATCGACGAGTACTGGGGTCGCACCAAGCTCGAGCGCGACACGAACCCGTGGACGCACCGCCGCTACACCGGCCCGTCGTCGAAGGTCCGACTGACCGTCGTCAAGCCGAACCTGACGATCGTCAAGACGCCGGACGCCGGTGACGCGGGGGCGAAGGCCATCGCCGGCACCGACTCCAGCTTCACGATCACCGTCAGGAACACCGACAGCCGCGCCACCGCCCGGAACGTGGTGGTGCGCGACGAGCTGCCCGAGGGCCTGAGCTACACGGCCGGGACGGCGACCGCCGCTCCGAGCACCGGGTTCAGCGAGACCGACGGCGACGGCCCGGAGCTCGGCTGGAAGATCGCGTCGCTCGGCCCGAACCAGTCGGTCACGATCACCCTGCCGGTCCACGTCGACAGCGGCGTGCTGAACGGCACGAAGCTGACCAACGTCGCGACCACGTCGTCCGACGAGGCGCCGGAGGACGAGACATCCGACACCGGCGACCTGGACGTCGCGGCCGAGGCCGACCTGCAGGTGACCAAGACGGCGCTGCCGGCGCGGGTGATCCCGGGGCAGAACGTCACGTTCACGCTGAAGACGAAGAACGACGGCCCGTCCGACGCGCACGACAGCACGCTCGCCGACGAGCTTCCCGCGTACCTGACGTTGATCTCGATCAGCGACCCGGCCCGCTGCGCGATCGCGACGCAGACGATCAGCTGCGACTACGGCACGTTGAAGCCCGGTGACGAGCGCGAGCTGGTCGTCGTGGCGAAGGTTGACCCGGCGCGGACCACGCCGGTCGTCAACGCGGCCGAGGTGACCACGACGACGCCCGACCCGGTCCCGGAGAACGACGAGGACGACGTCACCGTCCCGGTCGACCCGACGGCCGACGTCTCGATCGCCAAGACGGCCGACGACGGCGTGGTCCAGGCCGAGGACGAGGTCACCTACACGCTGCGCGCCCACAACCAGGGTCCGTCGACGGCGACGACCGTGACGATCGGCGACGCGGTGCCGGACGAGCTGACGATCCTGTCGGCGACGCTGCTCGGCGATCCGGACGTGCCGTGCGCGGTCACCGGTCAGCAGGTCGACTGCGCCGTCGGCGCGCTGGCCCCGGGCGCCGACGCCACGGTTCACGTCATGACGAAGGCCAAGGGCACCGCGCCCGCGCCGAAGGGCAGCGAGGTTCAGCACCGGGTCAAGGCGTGGGTCGAGCAGGAGGCGGTGCGGCTCGAGCCCGGACAGGCGTGGGACTCCACGGACCGCGCCGCCGGCCAGGACGACCCGCTGATCTGCCGCGACGGCGGGATCGCCACCGACGGATCCGTGCAGATCGTGTCGATCGACGACGCCGACTGGGCACAGCTCGACGGTCTGATCGTCGACCAGGCGCTTGCCCTGGTAGTCGCCAAAACGGTCGGCCCGCTCTTCGGCGCGCTCGGCCAGGCTGGTTTCCTCGTCTCCGATTTCGCCGCACAGCTCGACCAGAAGGTCGGCACGCGACGGCGACCACGCCGGGGCAACGAACAAATCCTGTTTCGGCGCGTACTTGAAGCCCGCGGCGCTTACGCGCTCATAGGTTTCGGCGTCCAGAC
>JADMKN010000291.1 GCA_015478825.1 Patulibacter sp.
GAAGTCGCGCAGGCGCTGATGCCGCAGGCCCGCCACGTCGGCGTCCGTCCAGCGCTCGCCGTCGGGCCCGTCGTGCAGGACCAGCGACAGCGCGGGGGCCCACGCCGCCTTGATCTCGTCGCGGCGCCCGTAGAGCCGCGGGTGCCGGCGCGCCATCGCCTCGGCCGGCGAGAGCTGCCCGTGGTTGACGCCGCTGACCCGGCTGAACCCCTTCTTGCGGTACCGGAACGTCGGCGTCGTGGCGCGCTCGCCGATCACCCCGTGCTCGGCGAGCGTCAGGATCAGGTCCCAGTCCTCGTGCCCGTGCGTCAGCTCCTCGGCGTAGCCGATCCCGGCGGCGAAGACGCGGCGGTCGAACAGGCTGGTCGCGGCGCAGTAGTTGTTGTCCAGCAGGATGTGCAGGTTGTAGGACGGCGCGTCGTACGCGTCGTTGCGGTGCCCGAAGTGCTGGGCGTTGGGGTAGACGAAGCCGACGTTCTCGGCCGCCCGCTCGAGCTGGGCGACCGTCTCCTCCAGGGTCCACGGGAACAGCTCGTCGTCGGCGTCCAGCGGCAGCACGTAGCGCTCGGTGGCGCCCTCGAGCGCGCGGTTGCGCGCGGCGCTCGGGCCGCGGCGCTCCGGTTGCCGCAGCACGGTCGCCCAGCCCTCGCGCTCGACGCGCTCCAGCGCCTCGATCGTCTCGACGTCGTCCGAGGCGTCGTCGACCACGACCACGCGGGCCGCGGGCAGCGTCTGCCGCCTGACCGACTCCAGGGCGCCCTCCAGGTAGCGGCCGTGGCGGAAGCACGGCACCACGACGAGCACCGAGCGATCGGGGTCGCCCTCGGACGCTCGCGGCAGGCGCAGCGGAGGCCGGACGCCGAGCTCGGCCGCCTGCGCCTCGATCGCGGTCTCGTCGGTCCTCCACTCCTCGGGGACCGGCGGCGCCGGCGCCGCGGCGCGGCGCTCCAGCAGCTCCTCGTAGAGCGCGTCGTGGGCGGCGCCCATCGCCTCGACGGTGAACCCGTCGAGCATCCGCTGACGCGCGAGCGCCCCGACCTCGGCCCGGTGCCCGGCGTCGGTCAGCAGCCGCTCCAGCGCATCCGCGTAGGCGCCGACGTCGTCACGCGGCTCGATCAGCGCCCCGCCCCCGCCGTCGAGCAGCTCGACGTTGCCCGGCAGCGCGGGGACGACGGCCGGCACGCCCATCGCCAGCGCCTCGTAGAGCGCCAGCGGAATGCCCTCGAAGACCGACGTCATCAGCAGCACGTCGGAGCTGCGGTACCAGCGCGGCATCTCCTTCGACGGCGGGTGCCAGGCGAACCGATCGGCGACGCCCAGCTCGTCGGCGCGGCGGCGGGTGTCGTCGGCCAGGTCGCCGTCGCCGACGATCGTCAGCTCGAACTCCACGCCGCGCCGCACCAGCTCGGCGACCACGTCGACCGTCAGCAGCGGATCCTTCTGCGCGACGAGCCGCCCGGGCCAGAGGATCCGGGGCACGCTGCGTCGCTCCTCGAACGGCTCGACCTGCGCCGGGTCGAACTCGCCCGTGGCGTCCACGCCGAGGTGCAGCACCCGCAGCTTCTCGAGCCCGACCTCGTAGTCGAGCATGCTGTCGGCGAGGTGCTGGCTGACCAGCGAGTACGCGTCGACGATCGCGTCGTAGCGGTTGGCGACGTACTGGACGTAGCCGGAGCGATCCGCCTCCTCGGCGTGGAGCTGGACCACGGTGGCGGGCGGCTCGGGCAGCGACTGGATGTCGACCAGCAGGTCGAAGCCGATCCGCGAGTTCATCACGTGCAGGACCTGCACCCCGCGACTCTCGATGAACCCGAGGACGAACGGCACGAACTCCGCGCCCGGCATCAGCTCGGGCAGCGTCCAGATCTCCTCCGCGTACGGCGCGAGCTCGGGGATCCAGCGGTTGAGCGACGGCTGGGTGGTGATCAGCGACGGGGCCCAGCGGGTGCGATCGATCGACCGGAACCAGTCGATCGTTCCCTTGTCCGAGCCCCCGAGGTCCACCCAGGGGGCCAGGTAGAGCACGGGGATCCGCTCGTCGCGGGTCAGCCCCTCGCCGGCACGAGACGATGCAGCAGGCACCGGCGGGAGTCTATGGTCCCGCGCGCTTTCGCGGCGCTCCTCCTGCCGGACCGCGTGTCCGAGCCGCCAGGACGTCGTCTAGAGCAGCTCCGCCGCCGTCTGCGCCTGCCGGTTGAAGTACCACAGCCCGAAGACGAAGACGAAGACGATGATCCCGATCGGAATCGCCGCCTGGGGCCAGCCGCCCCACGCCGAGATCGCGCCGGGGGCGTTGGGGTCGATGATCAGGTAGCGGGCGCCCTCCATGATCCCGGTCAGCGGGTTGGTGTGGAGCACCGTCTCGATCGCGGGCAGGTTGCGTTCGCGGACGACGTCGACCGTGTAGAGGATCGGCGACGCGTAGAACAGCGCCTGGGTCACCACGCCCCAGACCGGCAGCACGTCGCGGTACTTGACGAACGACGCGGCGAGGATCATCGAGACGCCGGACGCCAGCATGATCAGCGGCAGCAGCGCCACCGGCAGCAGCAGCCACGTCCAGCGGATCTCGACCCCGTTGAGCAGTACGAACACCAGCACCGCGAGCATGTTGACCGCGAGGTTCAACAGCGCCGTGACGACCACCGACAGCGGGATCACCAGCCGCGGGAACTGCATCTTGCGGACGAGGTTCTCGCGGGCCACGACCGACTGGACCTCGCTCGACGTCGACTCCGCGAAGAACTGGAACAGCATGATGTTCATCAGCAGCATCGCGGGGTAGTGCGGGATCTTGTCCCCCAGGTCCATGATCTGCGTGAAGACGGTGTAGTAGACGCCGAACATCATCAGCGGCCGCATCAGCGTCCAGAGGTACCCGAGCACCGACCCGAAGTACGACAGCCGGAACTCGGTGACCGCGACCATCCAGGTCAGCGACCAGAACCGCTTCGCTCCGCCGCTGATCGCGGCGGGTCCCTTCATCTCCCGCAGCGCCGACGCGTCGGTCGCGACGGCCGGTTCGATCTCGAGGCTCATGCGGCGGACTCCTGCTGCGGGGTGGTGATCGAGACGCGCGTCGGGGGCTGGACCAACCCGATCACGTCGCGCTCGGCCGAGTGGATCGTGACCTCGGCGGCGGACCGCGCGTCGACGACGACCTCGATCTCGGCGGTGCCCTGGGTCAGCAGCACGCCGACGTCGTAGTGCCCGTTGCCGAGCGTGACGTCCCACGCGACGTCGACCCGCCGCCGCTCGCCGGCGCGCAGCGGACCGTCGGCGGACAGCTCGACGCGCGCCCCGGTGACGACCGCGTGCTCCGCGTCGCGGAGCTGCACCAGCAGCGTCGGATGCTCGATCGTCTGGTGCGCCCGGATGTGCACCGCGACCGCCACTTGGTGGCCACTGACGAGGGTCGTCACCGGCACGCCGGTCTCGTCCTCGACCCGCGTCTCGATCGTGACGCGACCGTCGCCGGTGCCGCTGACGTTGGCGGCGACCTCCTCGTCCTCGACCCCGCTGGCGAAGTTCGAAGCCAGGTAGGCCCGGCCGACCTCGGCCGGGTCGCCGATCATCCGGATGTCGCCGTCCTGGAGGAACATCGCCCGGTGGCAGAACCGCTCCACGGCGGACATGTCGTGGGTGACGAGGATGATCGTCCGGCCCTCGTCGCGCAGCCGGTAGAAGACGTCGAGGCACTTCTGCTGGAAGGCGGCGTCGCCGACCGCCAGCACCTCGTCGATCAGCAGCACGTCCGCCGACGCCTGAACCATCACCGAGAACGCCAGCCGGACCTGCATCCCCGACGAGTAGTTCTTCAGCTTCATGTCGAGGTAGTCCTCGAGCTCGGCGAAGGCGATGATCTCGTCGAACCTCCGGCGCGCCTCGCGCGGCGACAGCCCCATCATCACGCCGTTGATCACGACGTTGTCGAGCGCGGTCAGGTCGGGGTTGAAGCCGACGCCGAGCTCGATGAACGGGGCGAGCCGGCCGGCGACCTGGATCCGCCCGCGCTCCGGCCGGTAGATCCCAGCCATGCACTTCAGCAGCGTGCTCTTGCCCGAGCCGTTGCGGCCGACGATCCCGAAGAACTCGCCGCGCCCGACCTCGAACGAAATGTCGCGCAGGACGGGATACTCGCGGTAGTCCATCGAACGGAACGGGTGCAGCGCCCGCTCCTTGAGCGTGTGCACGTGCTGCTTGGGGATCCGGAACGTCTTGTCGAGGTCCTGGACGACGAGCGCGGGCTCATTCACAACCGGACAGCGTAGAGCCTGGGCCCGCGACCGCGCGATGCCCTGCTGTGAACGGCCCGATGCAGATGCGTGGCGGCCCGATACGGTTTCGCGCAGTGTCTCGCTCCAATCGTCGCCCGACCACCGCGATCGTCATCCCGACGAAGAACGGGATGCCCCTGGCCGAGGAGGTCTTCGCCGCGGCGAGCGCCCAGGGCGCCGACGAGTTCCTGGTGATCGACTCGGGATCGACGGACGGCACCGTCGACGCCGCCCGCGCGGCCGGCGCGACGGTGCTCGAGATCGACCCGGCGACGTTCGGTCACGGCCGCACCCGCAACCTGGCGATCCAGCACGTCGGCGCGGAGATCGTCTGCTTCCTGACCCAGGACGCGACGCCGGTCCCCGGCTGGCTCGACGCCTACGTCGCCGCGTTCGAGGTCGACGAGCGGGTCGCCGCGGCGTTCGGGCCGCACCTTCCGCGCCCCGACACCAGTCCGATGATCGCCCGCGAGCTGATCGACTTCTTCGGTCCGTTCTCGCCCGACGGCCGGGTCCAGGTTCAGCGGCGGCTCGACGAGCCGGGCTGGAATCCCGGGTTCCTCTCCAATGCCAACGCCGCCTACCGCCGCTCGGTGCTGCTGGAGCTGCCGTTCCGCGACGTCGCCTACGCCGAGGACCAGGCGTTCGCACGCGACGCGCTCGCCGCCGGCTGGCTCAAGGCCTACCAGCCGCAGGCCGCGGCGCTGCACGCCCACGACTACCCGTGGCTGCAGTTCATGCGCCGCTACTTCGACGAGTACCGGGGGCTCTACGAGACCACCGGGTTCCGGACCTCGTTCTACCCGAAGGGCATGGCCCGCGACGCGATCAACGCCGCGCGGTCGGACGGCGCCTGGCTGAAGGAGCAGGACGTGCCGCAGCCCACCCGCCGTCGCTGGATGCTGCGGTCCCTGCGGCACCACGGCGGGCGGCGGCTGGCCGCGCTCGTCGGGGGTCGGTCCGACCGGATCCCCGCCCCGCTGCAGCAGCTCGTGTCGCTCGAAGGGCGTCGCAGCGCGGACGATGCGCCCGCCCCGCCGGCGCCGCCGACGACCCCCGCGGACGAACCGTCGGCCGTCGTCGCCAGCCAGCGGATCTCGGCCGCTCCGTACGCGGAGCCGTTCGCCGTGGTCGCCGAGGTCGAGACCCACGGCATCGCGCCCCTCGACCCCGCGTGGGCCGCCGATCCGGACGCGGACGGCCTCGACGTCGCCGTGGTCGTCCCGGGATTCCGTCCGGGCAGCGGCGGGCACTCGACGATCTTCACCCTGATCGAACAGCTCGAACGCAAGGGCCACCGCTGCTCGATCTGGTTGCACGACCCGTACGGGATGCACCGCCGGCAGTCCGACGACGCGATCGCCGCCGAGATCACCCGCCACTTCCGCAGCCTGCGCGCGTCCGTCCACCGCGGCTTCGCCGACTGGAGCGGCGCCAACGTCGTGCTCGCCACCGGCTGGGACACCGTGTACGCCGCGCTGCGCCTGCCCCGGACCGGCGCCCGGGCGTACCTGATCCAGGATCACGAGCCGGAGTTCTTCGCGACCTCGGCCGAGCGGCTGTGGGCCGAGCGCACCTACGGCTACGGCCTCCAGCCGATCTGCGCCAGCCGCTGGCTGGCCGACCTGATCGGCCGCGAGCACGGCGGCGACCCGGTCTGGTTCGACCTCGGCGTGGACCACGGCGTCTACCACCCGCAACCGCAGATCGAGCGCCGTCGGGACACCGTCGCGCTCTACGGCCGGATGGTCACGCCGCGCCGCGCCGGGCCGCTGGCGACGATGGCGCTGACCGAGCTGCTGCGCCGCCGCGACGACGTCAGGGTGATCGCCTACGGTTGGAACGGCCCGCTCAACCTGCCGTTCGCCCACCAGCACGCCGGCGTGCTCAGCCCGGCCGAGCTGTCGGCGCTCTACAACGAGTCGACGGTCGGCCTGACCCTCTCCCTGACCAACTACTCGCTCGTCCCGCAGGAGATGCTCGCCTGCGGCCTGCCGTGCGTCGACCTGGCGGGCTTCAGCAGCGACGTGGCCTACGGCGACACCCCGCCGCTCGACCTGGTGCCGCCGACCGTGCCGGCGCTCGCCGACGCGCTCGAGCGTCTGCTCGACGACCGGGACCACTGGCAGCGGCGCTCGTCCGAGGGCCGGGCGTTCGTGGCGCAGCACACCTGGGAGAACGCGGCCGATCGGGTCGAGGACGGCCTGCGGGCGGCCCTGCGGACCGCCGCCCGGGCGTAGAGTCGTGTCGATGCCCGTCGCCGGACTGCTCGCCGATCTCGTCACCGTGGTCTGCGTGGGCATCGTCCTCGGCATGGGCGGGCTGCTGATCGCGCGCGGCACCCGCAAGCGGCCCGAGGACCGCGACGAGGATCACGAGGACAAGCTGCCGCGGTCCCGCTGAGGCTCGTTCACCGGCGAGCCTCACGCTGCACGGCCGTGCTTCGGGGGCCGCCGTGCAGTACCGGGCCCGCTATCCGGGCCACCTGCTGCACGGTGGGTGTCCGCCCGGAGCCGTGCAGCATCCGACTCGGCCAGCAACGCCGCCAGGCACGGTCCGTCGCCGGCGCCGACCTCCACCACCCCGCCCGATGCGGCCAGGCAGGTCCGCATCCGTCCCGGTCGCACGTCCCGGTCCACGCGACGCACCGCGCCGCGGCGATCGATCCAGATCAGGTCGATCGCGAATCGCATCCCGACCATGTGGACGGACCGCGTGCCGATCCACAGCCCGTGGCGCGGGGCCAACCCCGACCGACCGAGCAGGCCGCGCGCCCGTTCGCGTCGGGTTCGCGCTCGCTCGATCCGCCACCCACGGTCCGCCGCGGTCGTGTGCCACGCCTGGTCGATCCGTGACGCCTCGATCCGTCGCATCGGTCGAGCGTGCCAGCGCCGACGCGGTCCGACCAGCGATGCGGAGTCCTGGTCGTGGTTCGAAACGCGTGGGACGCAGGCCCGCCGAAACGCTGCGAAAGTCGCGATATCTGCCCGAACTCGGGCAGGAGATTGCGTCTCGGTCGGCGATCCGTCACTATTCCGCTCTGTGACCGCCTCTCGGTCGACCTCGTCGTTCGGCGATCTCCAGACCCACCTCAGCCAGAGCACGTCGCTCAGTCCCGCCGAGGCGGACCGGGTGATCGCCGAGGTCATCGCCTACTTCGACGAGGACGTTCCCGAGTTCGTGCGGCGTCGCCACACCGAGCTGCAGAGTCGTGGAATTCGCAATGACGAGATATTTCCCCGCATCTCCGGCGAGCTCGCGCGGCGGCGGTTCGCAGCACCGGAGCTGTCCCTACGGCAGCTCCGCAGGATCGTCTACACGTAGGAGGAATCCCCCCGTATGTGCGGCATCGTCGGCTACGTCGGCACCAGCAATGGTGTCCCCATCGTCCTTGAAGGCCTCCAGCGCCTCGAATACCGCGGCTACGACTCGTCGGGCCTCGCGGTGGCCGCTCCCAGCGGCCTGAAGGTCCACAAGGCCAAGGGACGCGTCAGCGACCTGAAGGCCGCGCTTCCCAAGCGGATCAAGGGCTCGCCCGCGATCGGCCACACCCGGTGGGCGACGCACGGCGCGCCGACCGACGGCAACGCGCACCCCCACGTCGACTTCAGCGGCCGGTTCGCCGTGGTCCACAACGGGATCATCGAGAACGCGCCGCAGATCCGCGAGCGACTGCTCGCCGACGGGATCACGCCGCAGTCCGAGACGGACACCGAGCTGGTCGCGCATCTCATCGGCCAGGCCGCGGTCGACAGCGACGATCCCGTCGACGCCCTGCGCGCCGCCCTGCGCCGGGTCGAGGGCGCGTACGGCCTGGCCGTGCTGGACGCCAAGCACCCGGACCGGATCGTCGTCGCCCGGCTCGGCAGCCCGATCGTCCTGGGTCTCGGCGACCGCGAGATGTACGTCGCCTCCGACGTCGGAGCGATCGTCCGCCACACGCGCCAGGTCGTCCATCTCGAGGACGGAGAGATCGCGCTGCTGGAGCCGGAGGGCTTCACCACGTCGACGCTCGACGCCCGTCCGGTCCAGAAGGTCAGCGAGCGCGTCGACATGGACGACGAGCACTTCGACCTCGGCGAGCACGACCACTTCCTGCGCAAGGAGATCGGCGAGCAGCCCGAGGCCGTCGAGCGCACGCTCAGCGGTCGTCTCGACGAGCGGTTCTCGACGATCAAGCTCGGCGGGCTGAACCTGGAGCCGAACGAGTTGCGCTCGTTCAAGCGGGTCTACATCCTGGGCTGCGGCTCGGCGTACTACTCCGGCGAGGTCGGCGCGCAGCTGATCGAGGAGCTGGCGCGGAACTCGCTCGCCGCCTCGGCGGTCAGCCTGGCCGAGGCCTCCGGCGCACCTCGCCACGTGGCCCGGGGGCTGCTGCTCGAGGGCGTCGGCCTGGTCGAGAAGGGCGACCTCGACGGCGCCACGGCCACCCTCCGCCGCGCGGCCACGCTCGCCGAGAGCCTGGGCACCCTGCCGCTGCTCTGGCGCTCCCGGGCCCTCCTGGGCGCGCTGACCACCCTGTCGAGCCCCGACGAGAGCGCCCGGGCGCTGGCCTCGGCCCGCACCTGCGTCCTGCAGGTCGCCGAGGACCTGCCCGAGGACATCCGGGCCGACTGGCTGGCCCGGCCCGACGTCCTGGCCCTGCTCGAGGGCTGAGGCGCCCGACCGGCCGCTGGGCCGAACGGGTGCACAAAAGCGGCTCGAACGGCTCAGCCTCGG
>JADMKN010000292.1 GCA_015478825.1 Patulibacter sp.
CCCCGCGGCGCGGGTCGCGGCGGGGGACGCAGGTCCC
The DNA here is from genome assembly GCA_015478825.1 of Patulibacter sp. GTDB lineage: Bacteria > Actinomycetota > Thermoleophilia > Solirubrobacterales > Solirubrobacteraceae > Patulibacter. The sequence continues at coordinate 38 of JADMKN010000292.1, forward strand.
CGGCGGGTGGTGCGCCGAACGCTGCGGAAGGGGACGTTCCGGCTGCGGGTGGCGAAGACGCCCGGGACGTCGTATCGCGTCGTGATCCGGATCGGCAAGCGGACCCGGACGGTGCGGCTCACCGTCGCCGGCCCCAAGCCGCCGGCGCCCAAGGACACGATCGTGCCGGCCCCCGCACCGGTCTGCAACCCGTACGCGGGGTTCCTCGGCACGCCGACGACCGCCAAGGCGGGCTTCATCGCTCCGCTCTGGATCTCGAACGACAGCGGCGGTGTGCTCGAGCACGGCGTCGGGGTGATCTGGGAGCGCCAGGTGGGCACGGGGTGGGCGACAGCGGAGTTCCCGCCGAATCTGGCCGTTCCCGCGGTACTCGTCGTCAGCCAGCCGGGCGTCTCGCCGAAGCCGCGGGCCGCCAGCGTCTGGTCGACGCTGACCCCGGGCACCTACCGGATGGCGCTGCCCGTCCGCTGCCAGAGCAACGGTGCGCAGGGCGTGCTCTACTCGGCTCCGATCGCGGTCACCGAGCTCGTGCTTCCGCTCGCGAACGACATCGCGCCGGTCCCGGCCCCCTAGCGGACCCGCGGGCGCGCTAGAGCAGCGCCCGCACGACGCGCCAGAACGCACGCTGCGCGGCGGCCACGCCGGGCAGCGCGTTGGCGGCGGCCAGGAACTCGGAGTCGAGGCTGCTGGTCAACCCGTCCGCGAAGGTCCGGGCGTCGACCGTGACGGTCGCCCGGACCGCGCGGCGGTGGCGGAGCATCGCCGGCAGCTCGCGAAGGACCGCGAGCTGCGCGCGCAGCTTCGGCTTCAGCCAGCCGGCGCGCCACGAGACGGGTAGCAGCAGCAGCTCGAAGACCAGCAGCGCCGGCAGCAGCAACAGCAGCAGCCGCGTCGGGTACGTCCCGACGATCGTCCACCAGCGGTTGCGCTCCAGGTAGAACCACTTGTAGTCGCCCTTGGTGAACGCGTAGTCGTGCTCCGCCCGGGCCGCGGGCACCACGCCGATCTCCCACCCGGCCAGGCGCAGCCGCAGCGACAGGTCGAGGTCCTCGCCGTACATGAAGTAGTGGGGTTGGAACCCGCCCGCGGCGTTCCACGCCTCGCGGCGGATCACCATCGCCGCGCCGGACGCGAATCCGACCGTCCGCGGGGTCGTCGGGGCATCGGCGGTTGGACGACCGTGGCCGTCGGCCCAGCCGAAGCCGAGGAAGTGCACCGCATTGCCCCAGGTGTTGACCTCGTTGCCGCCGGGCAACGTGACCAGCGCCTGCCAGGCGCCCCAGTCCGGGCGCTCGCCGGCCGTCGCCCGCAGGGCTTCCAGGAACCCCGCCTGCGGCACGCTGTCGGGGTTGAGCAGCAGGATCAGCTCGGCGTCGGTCGCGTCGACGCCGACATGACAGCCGGCCGCGAACCCGCCGTTGGCGCCGGTCTCGATCACCGTCGCCCACGGAGCCGCAGCCCGGAACGCCGCGGGGCCGCCGTCCGTCGACGCGTTGTCGACCAGCACGACCTCGTCGCGCCCGGTCCGCTGCGCGGCGAGCGCGGTCAGCGTGGCCGGCAGGTCGTCCGCGCTGTTATGCGTGACGATCACGACGGCGATGCCGGGCATCGCGTCGCTCACGACACGTGGCCCCGGTCCGCCGCGGGCGTCGGCGCGTCGGCGGTCGGCGCGTCGTCCTCGAGGTCGGCGACCCGTCGCTGGAGCAGGCCGACCTGCTGGGCGAGCACCTTGTTCTGCTCGGCGAGCCGCGAGATCACCACCGAGAAGTGCAGCAGCAGCATCGTCACGAACCCGAGGGCGACGGCGAACAGCGTCGACGGGCCGTAGCCGATCCCGACCGCCTCGGAGATCTGGTCGAGCAGGCCCTTCCACAGCGACAGCCCGAACAGGGTGATCGTGGTCAGCAGCCAGAGCAGCGCGTACCGCTCGAGCAGCCGGCGGCGACGGACGAGCTCGAAGACGAGCCCGAACAACCCCAGGCTGACGACGATCGAGACGATCTGGAGTTGCGCCTGCATCAGATGCCGTGCTCGGCGGACACGGCGGCGGGGTCGCCGGCCTCGACGTTCGGACGGGCCCGCAGGAGGCCGATCATGATCGCCAGGAAGACCTTGATCATGTAGAGCGCCGAGTGCAGCGGACGGATCGACGACTCGCCGGTCGTCCGAGCGCGCATCGTCACGGCGATCTCCTCGCGCGACAGCCGATGGGCGTGCAGCATCAGCACGGCCTCGACCTCGGGGTAGTCGTGCGGGTAGTCCCGAGCGAACAGCTCGATCGCCTTGCGGTCGCACATCCGGAAGCCCGACGTCGGGTCGGTCACCCGCTGCCGGGTGATCACCGACAGCAACACCGCGAAGAAGCGGATCCCGACGCGGCGGATCCACGACGACCGGAACCCCTGCTGGTTCTGGTCGACGAACCGCGACCCGGTGACCATGTTCAGCTCGGGGTGGGCGTCGAGATGGGCCAGCAGCTTGGGGATCTCGCCCGCGTCGTGCTGGCCGTCGCCGTCGACCTGGACCGCGACGTCGTAGTCCTGCTCGCGGGCGTAGAGGTATCCAGCCTGGACGGCGCCACCGATCCCGAGGTTGAACGGGAGCTGGATCACCTCGGCCCCGGCCGACCGCGCGATCGCCGACGTCGCGTCCGTCGATCCGTCGTCGACGACCAGCACGTCGAAGCCGGGCGCGTTCGCACGGATGTCGGCGATCGTCGCGGTGATCGCGCCGACTTCGTTGTACGCGGGAACGATGGCGAGGTTGCGGGTCATACCGGCGGACGGCGCGCAGGCGCGTGCGAGCAGGGCTCGACGACGCGTACGGATGCGCAATTCCGGCTGGGAGCCTAAACGATGGCTATGCGCCGGGGAGCCGCCACCGCGCCCACGGCGGCCCTCATCTAGGCTTCTCGCCATGCCGAAGCGCGCCCTCATCACCGGAATCACCGGTCAGGACGGTTCGTACCTCGCCGAGCTGCTGCTCGAGCAGGGGTACGAGGTCCACGGCATGGTCCGACGCGCCTCGACCGAGAAGTTCGACCGGATCGAGCACCTGCGCGACCGGATCACCTTGCACCAGGGCGACCTGCTCGACCAGCGCTCGCTCGTCGACACGATGCGCGCGTCGAAGCCCGACGAGATCTACAACCTGGCGGCGATGAGCTTCGTCGGGCTCTCGTGGGTCCAGCCGACGCTGACCGCGGACTTCACCGGCGTCAGCGTGACCCGGGTGCTCGAGGCGATGCGCGAGGCGTGCCCCGAGGCGCGCTTCTACCAGGCGTCCTCGTCCGAGATGTTCGGGATGGTCCGCGAGGTCCCGCAGACCGAGGAGACGCCGCTCTACCCCCGCTCGCCGTACGGGGTGGCGAAGGTCTACGGCCACTTCATCACGATCAACTACCGCGAGTCGTACGACCTGCACGCGACCAGCGGGATCCTCTTCAACCACGAGTCCCCGCGCCGTGGCCTGGAGTTCGTCACCCGCAAGATCACCTGGCACGCCGCAGCGATCAAGCTCGGCCTGCGCCAGAAGCTCGCCCTCGGCAACCTCGACGCCAAGCGCGACTGGGGCTACGCCAAGGACTACGTCCAGGCGATGTGGCTGATGCTCCAGCAGGACAAGGCCGACGACTACGTGATCGCCACCGGCCAGACCCACACGGTCCGCGAGTGCGTGCAGGTCGCGTTCGACGAGGCCGGCCTGGGCGACTGGGAGCAGTACGTCCAGATCGACCCGCAGTTCGTACGGCCCGCCGAGGTCGACCTGCTGATCGGCGACCCGACGAAGGCGAAGAAGGACCTCGGCTGGGTCCCCGAGACGAGCTTCGAGGAGCTGATCCGCCTGATGACCCGGGCCGACCTCGAGCTGCTCTCCGCCTGATGGAGATCCGCGACACGACGCTCCCCGGGGCCAAGCTGGTGGTGCCGCGGGTCTTCCCGGACGACCGCGGCTTCTTCTGCGAGACCTTCCGCGAGAGCGCGCTCGCCGACGTCGGGATCCACGACCGGTGGATCCAGGACAACCACTCGCGGTCGTCGCGCGGCGTCCTGCGAGGGCTGCACTTCCAGATCGGCGACGGCTGCGCCAAGCTCGTCCGCTGCGGCCGGGGCCATATCTGGGACGTGATCGTCGACCTGCGCCGGGGCTCGCCGGCCTACGGCAGGTGGGAGGCCTTCGACCTGACCGACGAGAACATGCACGCGCTCTACGTGCCGATCGGCTTCGCCCACGGCTTCTGCGTGCTCTCGGACGTCGCGGACGTGCTCTACAAGCAGACGCGCTACTACTCCGGTGACGTCGAGCGGGGAATCGCCTACGACGACCCGCAGGTCGGGGTGCAGTGGCCGCTGGCGGGCGACGAGATCATCGTCTCCGAGCGGGACGCCACCGGCCCGAAGCTGGCCGACGTGGCCGACGAGCTGCCGTTCGCCTTTCCCGCGGACTGAGCGGGGCCGCGAGCGCGGCGGCGACCCGCTCGGCGAGTCGTGTGCCGCACGGCGCTCGACGTCGGCGCGAGCGTGCAGCGTCCGACGTGTCCCGCGGGCCGCTCGCTGCACGGGGGCCGGGGCGGGGGACCCTGCAGCGCAGGAAGCGCTCCGCGGGCTGCTCGCTGCACCGCGGCTGAGGACGGGGGACCCTGCGGCGCAGGACGCGCTCTGCGGGCTACTGGCTGCACGGGGACTGAGGACCGCGGACCCTGCAGCGTCTGGCCCGCCGGCCGCAAGGTCGGGGGGCGAGCTTGGGCGCGCTGCGGGGTCAAGCAGGCATGCGACCTGCTCCATCCCGTTCCCACGCCGCAGCCGCCCGCCTCGCGCTCGCGGTACCCATCCTCTTCGCGGCCGCGCTGCCCACCGCCGGCGCCGGCGCCGACAGCTACGACGTCTGGTCGTGCCGCGCCCCCGACGGATCGCCGGCGATCGTGCGGGACGACGGGGGTGGGTGGCAGGCTCGATCGCTGGGCATAGACGCAGGTGGCACGAACCGGATTGATGACCAGTGTGCGAGCGGCGAACTGGAAGTTGCGCATGCGGTCTCGGGATCCCAGCCACGGGGTAGCTCGTCGGCGTGGGTGTTCACGCCCCCTGAGAAGACCGAGATCGTGTCCTACGAGCTCTCTCTGTTCGGACGAATCCGCGGGACGCGTTCAGGCCAGGGCTCGGCGCGAGGCCTCGTTTCCGTTGGCCATATCCGCGAAAGCGACGGACTCACGGAGTCGTACCGGCGGGAAGGCGAAAACCACTCAACCTCAAGTATGGGGGACGTGTCGATTTCGCCGACACTTGTCGCAGGAACAGACGAGTCAGGTGCGTCCGAAGTCTCGTTGACCGTTGGATGCCTTGGCGGCGAAGGCGATCGCTGTTTCGCTGGTCCGGATGGGGCCATCGGCGATATCAATCTGACCCGCAGCACCATCACCCTCCGCGACACCGAAGCCCCGGTCGTCACCGGTGTCCAGGGAGACGCGGTCAACGCCGGGATCTGGCCATCGAACGGCGTGGCGATGACGGTTGCCGCGACGGACCGGGGCGGCGGAGTCCTGCGGATCGGGGTCGAGATCGACGGCGGCGGTCCGCAGTGGCATCCGGTCGCCGCGGCGCCGTGCCGGATCTGGCCGGGCACCGCGCGGGCGTTCGTGGCGCCCAAGCCGTGCCCGAGCACGGCCAGCACCACCCTGACGATCCCGACGGGCGAGCTCACGGCCGGGGTGCACACGGTTCGCGTGCTCGTCGAGGATGCGGCTGGCAACCGCACCACCGCCTACGGCCCGATCAGCAAGCGGATCAGTGCGGCCGTCGGACCCGGTGGGGACGGCGTGGGACCCGACCCCGGCGCTCCGCTGCCCGGTGGCGGAGGCGGTGTCGTCCCTGTCCCCGTCCCCGAGCCGACCGGGCCCCCCACCGTCGGGCCGATTCCCGGGGCCGGCGCATCGGCCCTCGACCCCGGACCGCCCAACGGCACCCCGGCCACCAATCGGGTGCGGCTCAGTGCGCGCTGGGACGGCACCGCGTCCGCGCTGCGCAAGACCCGTTTCGGCCAGCGTCCGGTGCTGCGCGGCCAGCTGACGACCACCGACGGCCGTCCCGTGCGCGACGCGGCGATCCGCGTCGGGGTCACGCAGGAGCACCGCAACGCCAGCCGCGTCGAGCACCAGGCGCTGCGGACCGACGCGGCCGGCAGCTTCCGCTGGCGACTGCCGAAGGGCATCGGGTCGCGGCGGATCGTGCTCTCCTACTACGAGCGCGTCGGCGGGACGGTGGCCGCGGCCAGCAGGACGCTGCGGCTCCAGGTGGCCGCGGCGGTGGAGCTCACCCTCGACCGGCGGACCGCGCGACAGGGTCAGACGGTGCGACTGCGCGGCCGGCTCGTCGGCCGCCCGCTGCCGAAGGTCGGCAGCGTGGTGGAGCTGCAGGCCCGCAACCCCGGGCGCAAGTGGATCACCTTCCGGACGATCCGGGCCAACCGTGCGGGGCGCTTCCGGGCCAGCTACCGGTTCCGGATGCCCGGACCGGCCGTCTTCCAGCTACGCGCTCGCGTCCGCAAGTCCGGCGACTACCCCTACACCACCGGCGTGTCGCCGCACCGGCGGATCGTGGTGCGCTGACTCGTCGCCGGCGCGGAGACGACCAGGCCGGGCCGCGGGGCGGGCCGCGCGGTCGACGGCACGGTCCGCGGTCGCGCCGGTCGCCGCCCGCCGCGCTGCCAACGTCGGACGAGAAGATCCGCCATCCTGTCCGACGATGGCTCGCACCACGTCCCCCTCGGCGGTCGACGACACCGCCAGCGCTCCCGAGCCCCGTCGTCTCGGCTGGCTCCGGCGCCGGTTCACCAGCAGCCCCGAGCGGATGCTGCTCGCGGCCCGGATCGCGTTGGTCACCAACGTCGGGATCATGCTGTCCGGGGGGCTCGTCCGGGTCAGCGGCTCCGGCCTCGGGTGCTCGAACTGGCCGAAGTGCGACACCCGCGTGCTGCCCTCCGAGGTCCACGCGCCGACCTTCATCGAGTTCGGCAACCGCCTGCTGACGTTCGCCGTCGGCGCGGCGGCGATCTTTGCGATCTTCTGCGCGCTGACCCAGGTCCGCTACCGCAAGGACTTCACGGTGCTGTCGGTGGTGCTGCTGCTCGGCGTGGCCCTCCAGGCCGTGATCGGTGGACTCAGCGTGCTCTACGACCTCGACTGGATCTGGATCAGCGCCCACTACCTCGTGTCGATTCTGGTGCTGCTCGTCCCCGCCGTGATGCTCGTCTGGCGGGCGGGGCAGGACACCAGGGCCCCGCGTGAACCAGGAGCGCCCGATCGACTCACACGGAGCTCCGTGCTCGCGCTGCTGCCGCTCGGCGTGCTCGCGCTCGCCGCCGGCACCCTGGCCACGGCGTCCGGACCGCACGGAGGCGGCGCCGGAACCGGCGACGTCGTCCAGCGCTTCGACATCCACGGCACCGGGACCCTCGAGTGGGTGGTCCAGCGCCACGGCGCGATCTCCGCGATCTTCGGGCTCGCGATCGTCGTCGCCTGGGTCGTGGCCAAGACCCGAGGGGCAAGTCCGCAGCTGCAACTGACCCTCACAGGCGCGGCGCTGCTCGTCGCCCTGCAGGGCGTGATCGGCTTGATCCAGTACGGCCTCGAGCTGCCCCACGCCCTCGTCTGGGTGCACGTCGCGCTCTCGGCGATCACCTGGGTCGCGGTCGCCTGGGCCTGGCAGAACGCGCGGCTGGCCACCCAACCGGTGTAACCGTCCCGCGGTGCCTCGTGCCGGGTTGGCGGCGGGCCGCTGAGCTTGCCGGACGCCAGCACGGGGTGGCCACGCGTACCGTCCTGGACCTGGCGGGCGTCCTGCCGCCGACCGCGTTGCCATTCCGGCGCGATTCAGATCGAGAATGATCACGAGAAGCGTGCCCGGCTGGTCGCCGACGGGTGGACGGTGCTGGCCTACTCGGACCGTCAGCAGCGGGAGGACGGCGGACGGTTCGTCCGCGAGACCCTCGGCCCGGCACTCGCGCGCGGAGCCGAACCGTTCGGCCGGGGTGCCTTGTGACGACGTGAGCGACACAAGGCACGTACCTGCCGGTTACTCGACGGTGACGCTCTTGGCCAGGTTGCGCGGGCGGTCGATGTCGCGATCGAGCGCCAGCGCGGCGTGGTAGGCCAGGAGCTGCAGCGGGATGTTCAGCAGGATCGGGTCGAGCTCGGGCTCGGTCCGCGGCACCACGATCGTCCGCTCCGCCAGCTCCTCCGGCAGCTTCTCGTGGCTGATCGCCAGGATCGGGCCGGAACGCGCCTTGATCTCGTGCAGCGTCGAGCGCTGCTTCTCGTGCAGCTCGTCGTCCGGGACCACCGCCACCACCGGCATCGACTCGCAGATCAGGGCGAGCGGGCCGTGCTTGAGCTCCGCCGACTGGTACGCCTCGGCGTGCATGTAGGCGATCTCCTTGATCTTCTGCGCCGCCTCGCGGGCGATCGGCCAGCCGCGGACCCGGCCGATGAACATCGCGCTCTCGAACTGCGACAGCCACTCGGCGGCCTCCTTGATCGCGTCCTCCTGCTCGAGGATCGCCGCGATCTTGGCCGGCAGGTCGCGCAGCGCCTGGATCAGCCGGTCGCCGTCGGCGGGCGACAGGTCGCGGATCCGGCCCAGGTGGATCGCCAGCATCGCGAACGCCACGCAGGTCGACGTGAAGCTCTTGCTCGACGCGACCGAGACCTCGGGACCGGCGTGGATGTAGATGCCGCCGCTGTCGGCCCGGGCGATCGCGGAACCGACCTGGTTGATCACGCCGAGCACGCGGGCGCCCTTGCGGGTCAGTTCCTCGACCGCGGCCAGCGTGTCGGCGGTCTCGCCGGACTGGCTGACGGCGATGTACAGGCCGTCCGGGTCGATCAC
>JADMKN010000293.1 GCA_015478825.1 Patulibacter sp.
CGAATGCGCCGCGCGCTTCCAACGTGGCGACGGCGACGTCGTCGAGCCAGACCGTCGTCCGCCGGGTCACGGGGCGTCCGCGTCGCCGTCCGCCGGCTCGGCAGCGTCCGGGGGGAGGACGACGACCGACGCCCCCAGGTCGCGCAGGGCCCGGATCAGGCGGTCGGCCTGTGTCGACGGGCCGCGCTCGAGGCGCGAGAGCGTCGACTGGTCGATGCCCGCGGCGTCGGCCAGGTCGGATTGCGACCGCTCCTGCTGCCGTCGCAGCAGGGTGATCGCGCGGCCGAGATCGCGGCCGGAGCGGATGGGGATCGGCTGGGGCATCGGCGCTCGTCTATGCAGCGGCTGCATAGTACGCCCGGGAGGAGAAAAATGCAAATTCAACATAGCGCAACGGTCATCTCGATATGCATATTTGCATTGACTCCCGGACGGTCAGTGGCGCCGTCCGGCCCGTCACGCCGTTACGGTCTCCGCCGTCCCCTTCGGCAGCCACCGGACGCGGTCGCCGAGCGGCGATCCACCGAGCACCCCTTCGGCCTGGGAGCGACCCTGGCGGAAGTGCTTCCAGCCCTCGTAGTGCAGCGGGACGATCGTGGTCGGATCCAGCGCGCCGCAGAGCTCGACGGCCTCCTCGGCGTTCATCGTGTACCGCAGCGGGCCGGAGACCCACGGGAAGGTGACGCCGCCGAGGTGGACCACGACGGTTCCGACGTCGATCCGCTGCGGGACCTCGCGCAGGCCGTCGTAGAGCACGCTGTCGCCGGTGATCCAGAACGCGCCGTGCTGCTGGCCGGCCCAGCGCAGGGCGAAGCCGACGACCTCGCCGACGATCGGCTTGGAGCCGGGCGGGCCGTGGCGGCACGGGGTCGCGGTGATCTCGACGTCCTCCTTGCCGGGCGCCGACAGCGTCGTCGTCTGCCAGGCGGCGAGCCCGAGCGCGCCGTCGCCGAGCCGCTTCGCGCCCGGGGCGGTCGTGATGATCCGGCCCATCCGCGGCAGCAGCTCGCGTCCGGTCGGATCGAGGTTGTCGCCGTGATGGTCGTGCGAGATCAGCACCGCGTCGATCGGGCCCAGCTCGTCGAACGTCAGCGCGGGGCCCTGGAGCTTCTTCGACGCCGTGCCCCAGCCGAAGAAGTAGCGCTTGCCCGGGGGATCGAAGGTCGGGTCGGTGAGGATCCGCCAGCCGCCGACCTCGATCAGCAGCGTCGGTCCGCCGATGTAGGTGAGTTGCACGTCGGTCATGGCGTGATCGCTTCCGGGTCGGGGCGGCGGGCGCGCATGCGCATGCCGTGGGTTCGTACCGCGGGTAGGACGCTATCCGCTGCGACCCCCGGCGTGGGAACGGGCGTGGCAGGATGACGGGCGACGGAGCATCCCTTTCCCGGAGGACCACATGACCGAAGCGACGTTCTACTACGACTTCAGCTCGCCGTACGCGTACTTCACCGCCCACCGGATAGCGCAGGGGTTCCCGGTCGCGGTGCGCTGGCAGCCGATCCTCTTCGGGGGGCTGATCGGCACGATCGGCAAGCGGCCGTGGTCGGTGGGCGACGAGCGGGAAGCGGGGATGCGCGAGTGCGAGCGGCGGGCCGCCGAGCTCGGGCTGCCGCTCGACTGGCCCCAGGACTGGCCGCTGGGCACCTACTCGGTGGCGGTCGTGCGAGCCGCGTTGGTGGCCGAGGAGCAGGGGCTGGTCCGCGAGTTCTCGCTGGCGGCGTTCCGGCAGGGGCTCGGGTTGGGTCGCGACCTGCGCGACCTCGACGTGGTGGTCGAGGCCGCGACCGAGGCCGGGGCGGACGTCGCGGCGCTGGTGGCCGCGGCCGAGCGCCCGGAGGCGAAGCAGCAGGTGCGGGCGGTGACCGACGCGGCGGTCGCGGCGGGGATCACCGGGATCCCGACGATCGACGTCGCCGGCCGGCGGTTCTGGGGCGACGACCGGTTCGACGACGCGGTGGCGGCGGCGCGGGGTTGAGGGCGCGGGTCGAGGGCAGCGGAGCTCGTCCTTGCCGCGGGCCCGGAGACGCGGTTGTCAACGGTTGACGATTACGATGGTCGCCCGTCCCCGCCCCAGGAGCAACGCGATGCAGGCAGTCCGATTCGACCAGTACGGCGACGTGAACGCGCTGGACGTGCGCGAGGTTGAGGATCCGGTGATCGCCGACGGCGAGGTGCTGGTCGGCGTGCGCGCCACCAGCATCAACCCCGGGGAGAGCGACATCCGCGCGGGCGTCTTCCGCGAGATGGGCCTTCCCAAGCAGTTCCCGGCGGGTCAGGGCAGCGATCTGGCCGGCGTCGTCGTCGCGTCGCGCGACGAGCGATGGACGGCCGGAGACGAGGTCCTCGGCTACCTCGAGTGGGGTACGTCGGTCGGCACGCACGCCGAGCTGGTCGCGGTGCCCGGTGATCAGATGCTGCGCAAGCCGGCGCAGGTGTCGTGGGACGTCGCGGCGACGTTGTTCGTCGGCGGGACGGCCGCCGTCGCCTCGATGCGGGTCGTCCGGCCCCAGCCCGGCGAGACGATCCTGGTCACCGCGGCCGCCGGTGGCACCGGGATCTTCACCTCGCAGCTGGCGGTCCGCAGCGGTGCCCGGGTGATCGGCGTGGCGAGCGAGCGCAACCACGAGTGGCTGCGCAGTCGCGGCGTCGAGCCGATCGCCCACGGCGAAGGCTTCCGCGAGCGGCTGCTGGCCGCGACCGACGGCAGGATCGACGGCGTGGTCGACCTGTTCGGCGGCGGCTACGTCGCGCTGGCGCTCGAGCTCGGCGTGCCGAAGGAGCGGATCAACACGATCATCGACTTCGCGTTCGCGGCCGAGCACGGGATCCAGACGATGGGGACGTCGCAGGTCGCATCGGCGGCGACGGTCGGCGAGGTGCTGGACGCGGTCGTCGCCGGGGACGTCGAGGTGCCGATCGCGGCGACCTACCCGCTGGCGGAGGTGCGCGAGGCGTTCACCGTGCTCGACCGCCGGCAGGTCCGCGGCAAGATCGTGCTGCACCCCTGAGGGCGATTCGGCGGGTGAGGCGAGTAGGGGACTGCGCGAGTCGGCCGGGCCGCCGGTCGCGCAGCGGGTGAACCGGATAGCGAGTCGGACACTGCACGGATTGGGGCGGGCCGCCGGTCGTGCAGCAGGTAACTCGGACCGTCAGGCCTCGCGTGGCGGGACCTCGAGCATCAGCGTGACCGGGCCGTCGTTGACGAGGGCGACGTCCATCATCGCGCCGAACACGCCGCGCTCCGCGTTCAGGCGGGCGCAGACCCGTTCGTAGAGCGGCTCGGCGTGCTCGGGACGGGCGGCGGCGACGTAGCTCGGGCGGGTGCCCTTTCGTGCGTCGCCGTAGAGGGTGAACTGGGAGACGCAGAGCACGCACCGCTCGCCGAGCGGCTCGTTCATCCGGCCCTCGTCGTCGGGGAAGACGCGCAGCGCGCGGACCTTGTCGGCCAGTGTGTCGGCGACCTGCTCGTCGTCGCGGTGGGTCACGCCCAGCAGCACGAGCAAGCCGGGGCCGATCTCGCCGACGACCGAGCCGTCGACGGTCACCGAGGCGGAGCGGACGCGTTGGATCAGGGCACGCATCGGGCGGAGTCTGACGGGCGGGCGTCACGTAATGCTCCTGCGGCTGCCTGCCGGGGTGCGCGCTCGGCCCGGGCGGCGAGGCGCGTGCGCAACGTCCAGGGGCAGATCCCTGCGCAGGCACCGCCGAACGGGGGACGAGTGCGCAGCCGCGTCCGTCGATCAGGTCGGCCAGACCCCCGACGACCCGCGACGGTGACTGCCGACCAGGTGGGTGTCGACGATCCCGACCGCCTCCATCAGCGCGAACATCGTCGTCGGGCCGACGAACGAGAACCCGCGGCGGCGCAGCTCCTTGGCCAGCGCCTTCGACTCGGCCGAGACGGTCGGGACATCGGCCATCGTGGCGGGCTCCGGGGTCGCGTCGGGCCGGAACGACCAGACCAGGTCGACCAGTCCGCCGTCCTCGCGCAGGGCGACCGTCGCCCGCGCGTTCGCGATCGTCGCGTCGATCTTGCGGCGGTTGCGGACGATCCCCGCGTCGGCCATCAGCCGCGCGACGTCGGCGTCGTCAAAGGCGGCGACCCGCTCGGGCACGAAGCCGGCGAACGCGGCGCGGAACGCCGGGCGCTTGCGCAGGATCGTCGCCCACGACAGGCCGGACTGGAACGCCTCCAGGCTGAGCCGCTCGAAGAGGCCCTGCTCGTCGCGGATCGGCATGCCCCACTCGTCGTCGTAGTAGGCCCGCATCAGCGGGTCGCGGGACGCCCAGATCGGGCGGGCGAGCCCGTCGTCGCCGACGACGAGTGCGTAGGGCTGAGGCGCGGGATCGGGCATCGGGAGATCCATCTTGCCGGGGTGGGCGGCGGCAGAGGCAAGCCAAACCCTGGGGTCCCGATAGGGGTGGGTCCCCGATGCCGTCGCGGAGCCCACGCCGCACGATCGGGGCATGACTACGACACACCACATCGCTCGCCGCTTCGGTGGCGCTCTCGCGGCTTCCGGGGTCGCCCTGCTGCTGGCCGCAGGGGCGGCCTCGGCCGACTCGATCGCCTACGTCAAGGACGGCAACGTCTGGCTGACCACGCCCGACGGCGCGCGCCAATACCAAGTGACCGACGACGGCGGCTACTCGACCGTCTCGCAGGCCGACAGCGGCCGGATCGTCGCGCTGCGCGGCGACCGGATCACCACGCTCAACCCCGACGGCTCGCCGGTCCACGCGTCCGGTGCCACCCGCCACGACATCCTGACCCCGCACTCCTACACGATGCCCGGCACGCAGTTCCGCGGGCCGTTCGACCCGGCGATCTCGCACGACGGGATGAAGATCGCCTACACCTGGTACTACACGCAGTACGGCGAGACCCCGAACTGCAACCCGTCGGTCGGCTGCCAGACGGTCTACGGCCGCCAGGGCACGAACTACATCTCGCCTGACGGCACGAGCCCGTTCGACCGTCCCGGCTGGAAGGAGCAGACCGGCTGGGTCGGCGCGTCGTGGAACCGGGACGGCGAGACGCTGCTGTCCGACCCGATCCAGGTCGGCAACGAGGACGTCGTCGTCCACACGCCGGGCGACGAGAACGCCGAGCTGCCCGGCGGCCTGTCGCGCTGGTTCTTCGACTCATCGGCGCCGGGAGGCCTGCGCGACGGCGAGATGACCCGCGACCAGACGAAGCTCGCCTTCGTCACCGGCGACTCCGCCGAGACGATCCACCTGTACCGGGCGATGGGCGGCTACCCGAACCTGCCGTTCGCGTGCTACCGCCTGAACGACGCGGTCGGGCGGGTCAACTCGCCGTCGTGGTCGCCCGACGGGACGATGCTCGCCTACGCCGACGCGACCGGGGTCAACGTGCTGCCGCTGCCGTCGTTCGCCGACGACTGCGGCACACCGACGGCGGAGCACACCAAGCGGCTGGTGATTCCCGGCGCGACCAACCCGGACTGGGGTCCCGCCGACGTCCCGCCGGCGCGACCGATCGACCACGGCGGCGGAGGAACCCCGGGCGGCGGCGGAGGCACCCCGGGCGGCGGCGGAACCCCCGGAGGCGGCGGAGGCACCCCGGGCGGCACGATCGGCCGGAAGCCGCAGACGGTGCAGCCGCCGCGCGGCGCCGCGATCACGCTGCGTCGGCGGGTCAAGCTGCGTACGGCGCTCCGGAAGGGCCTGGTCGTGCAGCTGTCCGGGGTGAAGCCGGGCACGGTCAAGCTGGTGGCGAAGCACGGGAAGAAGACCGTCGGCAGCAAGCGCGTCCGGGTGCCGAGGTCGGGGTCGGCGCGGGCGACGGTGAAGTTCATCGCCGCCGGCCGCAAGCGGCTGAAGAAGCTGAAGACCGCGCGGCTGACGCTGAAGGCGGGCGCCGCCAAGGGCAGCGTCACGCTCAAGCGGTAGGAGAGAGCGGACTCGCGGGGCGCACCGTGCGCCTGCTCGCGTGGTGGTCGCTCGGCGTCGGAGCGCCGACGGCGAGCGACCGTCGCGGCCGGTTCGGAATCGATCGCCGGGGCGCCGTAGACTGGCGCGCGGTGTCCGACTCGTCCCTCCTCGATCGCGCGCACGAGACGCAGGCGCTTCGCCGGGCCGTCGACGCCGCCGTGGCCGGGCGGGGCGGCGTGCTGCTGCTCGAGGGGCCGGCCGGGATCGGCAAGACGTCGCTGGTCGAGGCCGTCGGGCCGCTGGCGGCCGAGCACGGCGCGCTGGTGCTCGGGGCGCGGGCGTCGGAGCTCGACCGCGGCTACGCGTTCGGCGTCGTGCTCCATCTGCTCGAGCCGGCGCTCGACGCGCTCGACGACGACGCCCGCGAGCGTGCGTTCGCCGGTGCGGCGCGACGGGCGGCGCCGCTGTTCGCGCACGACGGCGCGGACCCGGCCGGCGCGGCCGCCCGCGGGGACGCGGAGTTCCGGATCCTCAGCGGCCTGTTCTGGCTCGTGGCCAACCTCGCCGACGAGCGCCCCGTCGTGCTGCGGATCGACGACCTGCACTGGGCCGACGTCGCGTCGGTCCGCTTCCTCGAGTTCCTCGGCCGGCGGATCGACGGCGTCGCGGCGCTGGTCGTCGGCAGCCTGCGCCCGAACGAGCCCGGCGCGCCGACGGCGCTGCTCGCCGAGCTGGCGGCGGCCCCCGTGGCCGAGACGCTATGGCCGAGCGCGCTCGGGGACGCGGCGGTCGCCGCGGTGCTGGGCCGGACGCTCGGCGACGGGCTCGAGCCGGCGTTCGTGGCCGCGGCCCGCGAGGCGACCGGCGGCAACCCGCTGCTGGTCACGGTGCTGGCCCGCGAGGCGGCGGCGCGGGGATTGCGCGGCGGTACGGACGAGGTCGACGAGCTGACCGCGATCGGCGGGCGCGGCGTGGCACGGGTGGTCGAGCGACGGCTGCGCTCGCTCGGCCCGGACGCGGACCGGGTCGCCCGGGCGGTGGCGGTCGCCGGCGAGCGGGGGTCGACCGACGACGTCGCCGCGCTGACGGGCCTGACCCACGACGCGGTGCGGGCGGCGCTCGACGCGCTGATGGCCGCCGAGGTCGTGGCCGCCGGGGCCCGAGGATTCGTGCACCCGCTGGTCCGGGCGGCGGTCGTCGCGGCGATTCCCGCGGGCGAGCGGATGCGCCTGCACCGCGCATGCGCGGAACGGCTGCGGGCGGCCGGCGCCCGGCCCGCCGAGGTCGCCGCGCACTGGCTGGCGTCGGCTCCGGCCGGCGACCCCGACGTCGTGTCCGACCTGGCCGTCGCGGCGCGGACCGCGGCCGCCGAGGGCGCCCCCGAGGCCGCGATCGACCTGCTGCGCCGGGCGCTGGACGAGCCGCCGACGGCCGAGCAGCGGCCGCGCGTGCTGCTGGAGCTGGGCGAGTTGGAGCTCCAGGCGCAGGACCCCGACGGCGCGGAGCGGCTGGAGCAGGCGCTGGCGGCGGGCCTCGACGGTGAGGACGCGGTGCGGGCCCGGGCGTCGCTGGCGTTCGTGCTGGTCCACACCGACCCAGCGGCCGGGTTCGCGGCTGCGGAGCGTGCCCACGCCGAGACACGGGACCGCGCGCTGCGCCTGCGGCTGGAGGCGTTCGTCACCGAGGGCCTGATCTTCGTCGACGCGCTCGCCGCCGAGCGCGACGCGCGGCTCGCCGCCGCGGCGGCCGCGGACGACCCGTCACCGGTGATGCTCGCCCACCTGGCGGTGCAGGGGTCGATGAGCGGCCGTCCGCCGGCCGAGACGCTCGAGCTGGCCCGCCGCGCGATGGCGGATCGGTCGCTGGTCGACGACGTCGGACAGGGCGGCTCGACCTGGAACCTGCTCACGCACTCGGTGCGGTTCGCCGAGGACCACGACGGCTGCCGCACGCTGCTCGCCGACGGCGAGGCCGAGATCGTCCGTCAGGGGCTGCACACCGCCGGGCTGTTCGTCAACCAGTCGTGGGGCTACTGGCACCGCGACTTCGGCTCGGTCGCGACCGGGGCGGCCCGCGCGCAGCTCGGCCTCGAGGCGGTGCGGGCGCTCGGCCTGGACGTCACCGAGCCGGCGCTGGCGGCGATCACCGCCGAGAACCTGCTGCTGGTGGACCGGATCGACGAGGCGGCCGCGGTCGTCGACGTCCCGCTCGGTGGCTCCGAGGGCACGTTCATCGAGCCGTTCGTGCGCTCGTCGCGAGGGCTGGTCCGGGCCTACCTGCGGCGCACGGCCGAGGCCGAGGACGACTTCCGTGGCACGATCGCCGCGGGCGATGCGCGCGGCTGGACGTCGCCGTTCGCGACCCGGGCGCGACTGCGGCTGGCCGAGCTGCTGGCCGCCCGCGGCGAGCGCGACGAGGCGCTGGAGCTGGCCGACCACGACATCGCGGTGGCACGGACGGCCGGGACGCCCGGGGCGCTGGGCGCCGCGTTGCGCGTCCGGGCCCGGGCCCTGGGGACGGACGACGAGGCGGTCGAGCTGCTGCGCGAGGCGGTCGCGACGCTCGCGCCCGGACCGATGCGGATGGAGCACGCGTGGGCGCTGCACGACCTCGGCGCGGCGCTGCGGCGGCGGGGGATGCGGCGCGACGCGCGCGAGGCGCTGCGGGCCGGCCTCGACCTGGCGGCGCGCTGCGAGTCGACGCTGCTCAGCCGCCTGATCCGCAGCGAGATCGAGGCGTCCGGCGGGCGCCCGCGGCGGGAGCGCACGAGCGGGGCCGAGGCCCTGACCCCGAGCGAGCGGCGCGTCGCGGACCTGGCCGTCGAGGGCCTGTCGAACCGCGAGATCGCCGAGGCGCTCTGGATCACCCGCAAGACCGTCGAGCACCACCTCGGGCGGGTCTACGGCAAGCTCGGCATCAGCACCCGCTCGGGGCGGGTCAGGCGGTGGGCACCCCCGGCGCCTCCGCCACCCCCAGCGCCTCCGCCAGCCCCGAGCGG
>JADMKN010000294.1 GCA_015478825.1 Patulibacter sp.
GTAGAGGCTGCCCTTCAGGATGCCGACCTCGTCGGCGATGTCCTGGATCGAGGCCGCTTCGTAGCCCTTGCGGTGGAAGACCCCGGCGGCCGCGTCCAGCACCTCGGCGTGACGCTTGCGCGGGGTCCTCCGACCGGAGCGCTTCTCCGTGCCGGACATCTCGTCGTCAGTACTTGATGACCACGCTCTTGAGCTGGCAGAACTCGAGCAGCGCCTCGGCCCCCTTCTCGCGGCCGTATCCGGACCGCTTGTAGCCGCCGAGCGGCACCTCGACCCCGCCGCCGGCGCCGTACGAGTTGACGAAGACCATCCCGCTCTGCAGGTCGTCGGCCATCCGGTGAGCCCGGCTGACGTCGGACGTCCAGACCGCGGACACCAGGCCGAACTCCGTGTCGTTGGCCCGCGTCAGCGCCTCCTCGTCACTCGAGAAGCTCGACGCCACCACCACCGGCCCGAAGACCTCCTGCTGACTCAGCGGGGCGTCGGCGGGCGTGCCGCCGAAGATCGTCGGCTCGAAGAAGAAGCCGCCCTCGAGTCCGTCGAGCACCGCCGGCTTGCCGCCGTGGATCAGCTCGGCGCCGCCGGCGCCGTTGGAGACCAGGTCGGCGACCCGGTCGCGCTGCTTGGCGCTGATCAGCGGTCCGACGTCGGGGTCGTCGTGCCCGCGGCCGAGCCGAGCCTCGCGGAACCGGGCGTGGACCGCGTCGACGACCTCGTCGTACCGTGATTCGTGGACCAGCAGCCGGGACCCCGCGACGCAGGTCTGGCCGGCGTTCTGCAGGACCGAGTTGACGATCGTCGGGATCGCCAGCTCCAGGTTGGCGTCGGCGAAGACGACATTCGGCGACTTGCCACCGAGCTCCAGCGCGACCGGCACGATGTTCTCTGCCGCGGCCTGGGCCACCAGCGTGCCGACCGGGCGCGAGCCGGTGAAGGAGATGTAGCCGATCCCGGGATGCGCGCTGAGCGCCGCGCCCGCCTCGTGGCCGTAGCCCGGCACGACGTTCAGGACCCCGGCGGGGAATCCGGCCTCGAGCGCCAAGCGCCCGATCTGGATCGGGCCCAGCGACGCCTCCTCGCCCGGCTTGAGCACGCAGCAGTTGCCCGCGGCCAGCGACGGCGCCACCGAGCGGCCGGTGATCTGCAACGGGTAGTTCCACGGCACGATGTGGCCGGTGACGCCGTAGGGCTCGTGACGGGTGTAGGCGTGGGCGTCGGCCGCGGCGGCGATCGTCGACCCCTCCAGCGCCTCGCCGACGCTCGCGTAGAAGTCGAAGTAGCGCGCGACGACGGCGACGTCCGTCCGGGCCTGGGTCAGCGGCTTGCCGGTGTCCAGGCTCTCGAGCAGCGCCAACTCGTCGGCGTTCTCGAGGATCAGGCCCGACAAGCGGCGCAGCAGGTCCCCGCGCTGCTTCGGGCTGGTTCGGCGCCATTCGCGGTCGTAGGCGCGGCGGGCCGCATCGACCGCCGCGTCGATCTCGCTCGCGCCGCCGCGCGGAATCGTCCCGCAGACCTGGCCCGTCGCCGGATCCAGGACGTCGATCGTCTCGTCGAGGACGACGTGCTCGCCGTCGATGATCGCCGCGGGGTGGCGGTTGTCAGCAACCATGGTCGGGACCTTCCGTTCGGGGTTCGGGGCGCGGGGCGGCGGTCATGCCGTGCCGTCGTGATTCAGGGTCACCGCACGCGAGCGCATGTACCAGGCGCCGTCGACCCGCTCGACGAGATCGCGCGAGAAGCAGCTCCAGCGCACGCGGATCTCGGGCGGATGCTCGACCTCGGTGACCAGGAAGTAGCAGCGGACGGCGCGGCGGTCGGGCCGTCCGTCGGGGTCCGGGTCGACGACGAACGTGCCGACGTGGTGCTGGCGGGTCCGGCCGACCGGGTCGGCCTGCCAGGCGATTGCTGCCCGGACCATCCCGTCGGGGCTGCTCGTCCCGCCGTCGTGGTGCACGAACTCCGCGCTGCCGTCGGGCACGAAGCACGCGGCGACCCCGTCGGCGTCGCCGGTGTTCAGCGCCCAGTGGTACCGGTCGTAGAGCTCGCGGATCAGGATCCGGTCCTCGATGCTGACCTCAGGCATCCCGCCGCCCCTCGTGGTGGTGCTCCAGCACGCGCTCGGCCGCCGCGAACTGGCGACGGGCGTTCTCGGCGGGACCGAGAGCCCCGAGCGCGCTCGAGAAGACCTCGCAGGCCACCACCGGCGCGGCGCCGAGCTCGTCGAGCGCGGACAGCAGCTCCGGGAGGTCCACGTCCCCGGCTCCCGGCAGCAGGCGACCGGTCATCGTCTCCACCATCACGTCGTCGGGCCGCTCCGCCGGCGCGTCGTTGAGCTGCAGGACGTGGATCCGGTCGGCCGGGAAGTCGCACAGGGTGGCGAGGTCCGGACCACCGGGCTGACGGAACCAGTGCCAGGCGTCGAGCACCAGCCCGAGGTTGTCGCGGTCCGCGTGCTCGATCAGGCGGGCGACGTCGGCGATCGTCGCGAGCCGCGCGAACGGCAGGAACTCGACGCTGACCGCGAGGCCCCGCTCGGCGGCGCGGTCGCAGAGCAGCGCGAGACTGGCGGCGGCCGCGGACAGCGGCGCCGTGGACGGCTCGATCAGCGTCGCGATCACGTAGCGGGCGCCCGCCAGCGCCGCCACGTCGAGCGCGTGGACGGTCGCGTCGCTGATCCCGGCGTCGGCGGCGTCCGCCCAGTCGAGCAGGACCTCCGCCGCGGGAATCGTCAGACCGCGGTCGCGGTGGTAGGCGACGTAGTCGTCCGACGACATCCCGTCGGCCACCGCCCAGTCGTGGTGCTCCGTCCAGATCGACAGGCCGGCGAACCCCGCGTCGGCGGTCGCGTCGATCACGGCGCGGACCTCCGCGGCGCTCAGCGGCGACCGATGCGGGACCAGGGCCGGGGCGGACATGACGAGGGGCGTCGTGCTCATGGGCGTCTGCTCTCCGGTGGTCATCGGGCCGTCCTCGCGGCGTGTTGCTGGCGCAGCAGCGCGCGTTGGACCTTGCCGCTGGTCGTTCGCGGCAGCTCGTCGGCGAACTCGACCAGCCGCGGGTACTTGTACGGCGCCGTGGTGGCCTTGACGTGCTCCTGCAGCTCGCGGGCGATCGCCTCGTCGCCGACCCGTCCGTCGCGCAGGACGACGACCGCCCGGACGATCTCGCCGCGCTCCTCGTCCGGCGCCCCGACGACCGCGGCCTCGGCCACCGCCGGGTGCGAGACCAGCGCGGACTCGACCTCGAACGGGCCGATGCGGTACCCCGACGAGCTGATCACGTCGTCCGCGCGGCCCTCGAAGTACAGCCAGCCGTCGTCCTCGTAGACGCGGTCGCCGGTCCGCCACGGCTGGTCGCGCGACACCGGGTCCTGCCCCAGGTATCCCCGGAAGAAGGTCGGCACCGACGCGGGGTCGAGCACCAGCTCGCCGTCGTCGATCCGCAGCCCGACGCCCGGCAACGGCTTGCCCATCGACCCCGGCCGCGCCGGCTCGCCCGGCGGCACCCCGGTGAGCTGCCCGGTCTCGGTCTGACCGAAGCCGTCGGCGATCTCCAGCCCGGTCGCGTCGCGCCAGACCGCCAGCACCTCGGGATTGAGCGCCTCGCCGGCGGCGACCAGCCGGCGCAGCTCCGGCAGGCGCGTGATCGTCGCGCGCTTGGCGATCACGCGGTACTCGGTGGGGGCCATGCAGAGCACGTTGACCCGCTCGCGGGCGAGGATCTCCAGCCGCTCGACCGGATCGAACCGCCCGTCGTGCAGGATCGCCGTCGCGCCGCGGATCCACGGCGCGATGAACGCGTTGCGCGCGGACTTGCTCCAGCCGCTCGCCGCCGTGCACCACGCGACGTCGCCCGGCTGCACGTCGAACCAGTGCTCGGCCTGGATCCGCTGCCCGGCCAGGTAGCGCTGCACGTGGACGACCGCCTTCGGCAACCCCGCGGTGCCGGAGGTGAACGTCAGCAGGCAGCCGTCCTCGTCGTCCAGCTCCGCCGGGGCCGGGGGGACCCCGGCGGTACGGCGCCGAGCACCGCGGCGTCCGGCACGACGACCAGCGGGCAGGTCGGCTCGGCGGCGCGCAGCTCGTCGAGGTTGCGCGCGTCGACGACGATCGCCTTCGGGTCCGTGACCTCCAGGCGCAGCCGCAGGTCCTTCTCGCGGAGCTGCTCGTTGCAGGGCAGCACCAGCGCGCCCATCCGAAAGCAGGCGAGCATTGCGACGACCCACTCGGGGCGGTTGCCGACCAGCGTCAGCACGACGTCGCCGCGGGCGACGCCCAGCTCCGCCAGCCGGAGCTGCATCGCGTGGACCCGCGGCACGAGCTCACCGAACGTCCACGTGCGTCGCGTCCCGTCGCGCGCCAGCTCGATCAGGGCCAGCGCCTCGGGGTCCTTCGCCTCGATGACGTCGCGGACCCAGTTCATGCCGCGCCGTCCCGCTCCGACCGGACCTCGGTGCCGGTCCACTCCTCGAGCGGGCGGACGATCTCGGTGAAGTCGACCTCCGCGCCCCGTCGGTCGCTGGCGTGCTGCCAGATCTGTCGCACCGCCGAGCCGACGAAGAGCGGCACCTGGCGGGCCTCGGCGTCCTCGGTGAAGAGCTTCAGGTCCTTGCACATCAGGCCGATCGCGAAGCCCGAGGCGAACGTCCCGGGCAGGACCTGGTTGGGGAACTTGTCCTGGGTGGCGCTGTTGCGCCCCGATCCCGCGTTGGCGACCTCGATCATGACCGCCGGATCGAGTCCCGCCTTGGCGCCGTAGACCAGCGCCTCGGAGGTCGCGGCGAGCGCGGTCGCCGACAGGTAGTTGTTGACGAGCTTCATCACCTGGCCCATCCCGGGCTCGTCGCCGACCACGAGGTAGCGACCGATCTCGCTCAGCAGCGGCTCGGCGACCGCCAGGTCGACCTCCGCGCCAGAGGCCATCACCGCCAGCGTGCCGTTGGTCGCGCCGGCGACGCCCCCGCTGACCGGCGAGTCGACGAGCGCGACGCCGTGCTGGGCCAGCCCGTCCGCGACCTGCCGGCTGACGGCCGGTCCGACGGTCGAGAGGTCGACGACGCGCCGGACCCGCTCGCCGCCCGCGATCCCGTCCTCGCCCAGCGCGACGGCCTGCAGCACGGCCGGGGTCGGCAGGCTCACGAGGATCGTCTCGGCCCGGTCGGCGACGGCCCGGGGCGACGCCGCGGCCTTTGCCCCCGCGTCGACGAGTTGCTGGACGGGCGCCGGGTCGAGGTCGCAGACCACCAGGTCGTGCCCGGCGGCGACGAGCCGCCGCGCCATGGGCAGGCCCATGTTGCCCAAGCCGATGAAGCCGATCTTCAAGGTGTACTCCGTGGTCGTCGCGTGATGGACAGCGAGCGCGTCGTTCCGACCGCGCCCGGGGCGGTGGGGCCGGACGGCCCCCGGGTTGGTCAGGCCGCGGCGTCGGCCTCGGCCAGGACCTCGCGGGCGATCCGGAAGGCGTCGACCCCGGCCGGCACGCCGGCGTAGACGGCGGCCTGGAGCAGGACCTCGCGGATCTCGTCCGGGGTGCAGCCGTTGCGCAGGGCGCCGACCAGGTGACCGCGCAGCTCGTGCGGGCGGTTGAGCGCCGTCAGCATCGCCAGGTTGAGCAGGCTGCGGGTCTTGTGCTCGAGGCCGGGACGGCCCCAGATCGCGTTCCAGCAGTACTCGGCCACGAGCTCCTGCATCGGCGCGCCGAACTCGTCGGCGTTGGCCATGGCCCGGTCGACGAACTCGTCGCCCATCACCTTCCGCCGGTTCCGCATGCCCGCTTCGTAGCGCTCGTTGCCGCTCATCAGGTCCCCTCCAGGATCGCTACCGAGACCGTGGTGCCCGGCGGGCGCAGTCTACCAAACAGCCGTATGAATTCAAGTCGGCGAGCCGGGGGACCGTCGTCGCCGAACGGGCAAGTCGGCGTTAGCGGACGCCTCGGTCGACCGGTTGGCGCCCGGCGAGCTCAGTAGACCGTGTAGCCGCCGTCGACGACCAGCTCGCTGCCGGTCTGGAAGGCGCTCGCCTCGCTCGCCAGGTAGACCGCCGCGCCCTCGAGGTCGTCGGCCGACCCCCAGCGCCGCATCGGGATCCTTGGAAGGACCTTCGCCTGCATGCCGTCGGTGGCCAGGATCTGGTCCGTCATCGGGGACGCGCTCCAACCCGGCAGCAGCGCGTTCGCGCGGATCCCCCGGGGCGCCAGCTCGATCGCGATCCCGCGGATCAGCGCGTTCAGGGCCGCCTTCGACGCGGGGTAGGCCTGGCCCTTCGACCCGCCGTACAGCGACGCCGTGCTCGAGACCCCGACGAGACTGCCGCCGCGGCCCTGGGCGAGGAGCTGCCCCGCAGTCGCGCGCAGGGTCAAGAACGCGCCCTCCAGGTTGACCGCCATCACGCGGCGGAACTCGGCAAGCTCGAGGTCGACGAACGCCGACGGCCGCTGCAGCGACCCGGCGTTCGCGAAGCAGGAGTCGATCCCGCCCAGCGCTTCGACCGTCGCGGCCAGCGCCCGGGCGACGTCCCCCTCCGAGGTGACGTCGCACTGCACGTGATGCACCGCGGTGCCGTGCTCGGCGAGCGACGCGGCCGCCTGCGCGTTCTTCTCCGCGTCGCGACCCCAGACGCAGACGTCGGCCCCAGCCCGGGCGAGCCCCCGTGCGATCCCCAGTCCGAGACCGCCGTTCCCACCCGTCACGACTGCGACGTGGCCCTGCAGGTCGAACAGGCTCGTCGTCACGGTCGAAGCCGGAGCCGGGCCTCAGCCGGCGACGGGCGCCGAGCGCAGGTGCGCCAGCTTCGGCACGACCTCGTCGGCGAACAGCCGCAGGCTGACCTCGGCGTCGGGCGCCGGCATGCTGCCGAAGGTCGCGAGCACCATGATCTCCGAGGGATCGAGCGTCTTGTGGTGCGCCTCGACCTTCTCGGCGACCTGCGCCGGCGTGCCCCAGAGTCCGTCGGCGAGGAACTTCTTGACGAGCACGGAGTGCGCGTCCTCCTTGGTGCCGCTGCCGAAGTCCGAGCCCTTCTGGGTGTACTGCTCGTAGCCCTTGGCGTTGCCGAACCGGCTGGTGCCGAGCTCGTACATCCGCAGGATCGAGTCGACGTGCTCCTCGATGAACCGGTGGACCTCCTCCTCGGCCTGCTGCGCCGACTCGCGGCAGTAGAGCGGCAGCTGGAGGATCGGACGCTCGGCCTCGCCGTAGCCGGCCTCGGCGCGGATCTCGTTGAGCTGGTCGAGATCCTTGAGGTAGGACTCGGTGGTCTTGTTCGGGGTCGTCAGCGGGTTGAAGCCGCGCTCGCCCATGTTGCGGATGCTCTGCTCGCTGGTCCACGAGCCCCAGGCCTCGGTGATCACCGAGGAGTCGAGCGGACGCGGGCGGAGCGAGACGTTCTCGTACGTGTAGAACTCACCGTCGTAGGAGAAGATCTCCTCGGTGAACGCGAGCTTGAGGACGTCGCAGACCTCGTTGAACCGCTCGCGCGACTCGTCCATCGACACGCCCATGGCGTCGAAGTTGCGCCGGGCGAGCCCCCGGCCGACACCGAGGTAGTACTTGCGGCCGGGACCCATGAAGTGCTGGAGCATCGAGATCTGCTCGGCCAGCCGGAACGGGTTGTGCCACGGCAGCACCGTGATCATCGACCCCATGTCGATCTTCGTGGTCCGCCCCGCGTAGTAGGTCAGGAACTGCGTGGGGTCCGGCAGCATCAGGTAGGGAGCGGCGTGCTGCTCCAGCGACCAGAGGGTGTCGAAGCCGAGCGGCTCGACCAGGTCCGTGAGCACGAAGTGCTCGGCCATCACCTGGCTGTCCGGGATCGCCATCGGCGCCTGGCCCGCGGGGTCGCCCTGCTCGAGCGCTATGAACCGATCCCAGTCGGTGTAGTTCCCGAACATGAATCCTGCTCCAAAGCGCACGTCAAAGACCTCCGGGTCCTAGGGCAACGGTTGCGATGCGGTCAATCTACCAAACAACCGTCATAAAAACAAGCGGGCGACCGCTTGGTGCCCGGGACCCAGATCGTGGCCGAGCGTGCAACCAAGGACCAATCCGGCCGCGATCGGTTACGTGCGAAGATCGCACGATGCAGACGGGTAGCGTGACCACCGAGTCCCCCGCGATCACCGCGCCCCGGCGCGTCACGTTCAGCCGCAACCACACGCTGTCGCTGTCGCGAACCTGCTCGTCGGTCTGCAAGTACTGCGCGTTTGCGACCCGCCGGTTTCACCTGCACGAGCCGGACGAGGTCGAGCAGATCCTCGACGAGGCGGTCAAGCGGCGGACCAAGGAGCTGCTGATCCTGACCGGCGAGGAACCCGACCGCAACCCCGCCGTGATGCGACGCCTCAACGAGCTGGGCTTTCAGGACTTCGTCGCCTACGTGATCTGGGCCTCCGAGCAAGCACTCCAGCGCGGGATGCTGCCCCACACCAACCTCGGCGCGATCTCCGAGGACAGCCTGCGCAGGTTGCGGACGGTGACCGCGTCGCAGGGCGTGATGCTCGAATCGATCAGCGAGCGGCTGATGGAGACCGTGCATGCGGGGTCGCCGTCCAAGCACCCCACCCGTCGTTTGGCGACCTTGCGCGCCGCGGGCCGGCTGAAGATCCCCTTCACCACCGGGATCCTGGTCGGGATCGGCGAGACGCGGCAGGAGCGGTTCGACTCGCTCGCCGCGATCGCCGCGGTCCAGGCCGAGCACGGCCACATCCAGGAGGTGATCCTCCAGAACTTCGTTCCGCACGACCGCTACTACGGACAGGACGTCGGCCAGATCGCCGACGACGCGGCCCGCGCCTACTGGCACACCGGCATCGCCGACCCCGAACAACCCCTCGGCTGGGAAGGCTCCCCGCACCTCGATCTGCCCGACTGGGCCTGCC
>JADMKN010000295.1 GCA_015478825.1 Patulibacter sp.
CGGGCGGTCGGCGCGTCGTGTACCGCATCGGTACGCAACTCGACGCGGTTCGCGGTGCGGTCCGGCCCGCGGTCGGAGCGGAGCACCTGGTGTTCCCCATCGGTACGCAACTCGACGCGGTCCGGGTCCGGCCGCGCCGGCCGCGGCGCATCGACCACCACGGTCGCGGTGACCCGCGCGGGGCGCGGCGAGAAGACCACGACCCGGTCGCTCAGCAGCACGGCCTCCTCCACGTCGTGGGTCACCATCAGCACGCTGCGGGGCCGGTCGTCGAGCAGATCGCCGAGCCAGCGCTGCAGCTCCTCGCGGGTGATCGCGTCGAGCGCGCCGAACGGCTCGTCGAGGCAGAGCAGCGGCCGGTCGGTCGCCAGCGCGCGCAGGAACGAGACGCGCTGGCGCATCCCACCCGAAAGCTGGTCGGGACGGTGCGACCCGAACGCATCGAGGCTGACCCGGCGCAGCAGCGCGTCCGCTCGCTGGCGGGCCTCGTCCTTGGCGACCCCCGCGATCCGCAGCGGCAGCGCCACGTTGTCGCGGGCGTTCAGCCACGGCAACAGCAGGTCGCGCTGGGGCATCAGCGCGGCCGGCGGCGTGATCAGCGTCCCGTGATCGGGGACCTGGAGCCCGCACACCAGCTCGAGCAGCGTCGACTTGCCGCTGCCGGACGGTCCGACGATCGCGACGACCTCGCGCCGGGCGATCTCGAGGTCGACGCCGGCGAGGATCTCGAGATCGCCGATCCTCCGGTGGACGTCGCGGGCGGTCAGGACGGCAGGCGGCGCGCTCGGCCGGTCCGTCCCGTCCGCCCCGGGGGGCGGCGTCGTCATCGGCGCGGCGGTCGCACCGGATCGGGCGCCGGTCCGACGCCGGTCAGCGCGGCCACGAAGCCCTCGAGCTGATCCGCCGTCCAGCACTCGTAGACCTTGCAGTGGGCCGCGTAGCGGCTGATCACCGAGTCCCCGTAGTCCCAGTAGAGCGACGGCTCCGGGTTGAGCCAGAAGGTCCGGCCGGCCTGCTCGGTGATCGCCGCGAACGCCGCCTCGGCGGGGTCGCGACCGTTGGTCCGGGCGTCCCCGAGCACGATCACCGTCGCCCGTGGGTGCAGGTCGTCCTCGACCTGCTCGTAGAACTCGCGCCAGACCCGACCGTAGTCGGTGTAGCCCGTGACGTCGGCCACGCCGGCATCGCGGCCGATCGCCTGCGCGACGGTCTGGAACTCGCGCTCCTTCTCGAACAGCTCGGTGACCTCGCTGATCCGCTCGACGAAGACGAACGAGCGCATCTTGCGGAACGCGTCGTGCAGCGCGTGCAGCACCGAGAGGAAGAACAGCGACGCGCTGGACACCGAGGTCGAGACGTCGCAGAGCACGAAGATCTCGGGGCGCCGCGGACGGATCGCCCGCTCCTTGACGACCACCGGCACGCCGCCGGTCTGGAGCGACGCGCGGATCGTCGCTCGCACGTCGACCTGGGTCCGCCGCCGCTGCCCGCGCAGCTCGTGGCCCTGGGTGTTCAACCGCCGCTTGAGCTGACGGACGACCCGGTGGATCTCGTCGAGGTTCTGGCCCGGCGCGCTCGGCAGCGCCCGGTCGAGCTGGTTCAGCGCGCGGGCCGGCGGCAGCTCGCCGAGCCGCTCGATCCGCCGCCGCTCCAGCTCGCGGCGCAGGTGCGACTCGAACTCGCGAATCCCGTCGCGGGGCAGCCCCTGGCGCCGGGGGTCGTCCTCGGGCGCGTCCGGGTCGGGCTCCGAGCGCAGGTCCAGCGTGCGGCGGATCCGTTGCACGTCGACGCCGACCACGCCGGTGTCGTTGACCTGCCCGCCGACCCCGCCGATCGCCATCGCCGCGAGATCTCGCAGATGGGCGCTGGACCCGTCGGCGATCGCCTGGGCGATCGCGGCGCGGATCGCGTCGAGGTCGAGCTCCCCGGCCTCGCCCTCGCCCTCCGCCTCGGCCGCCTCGCCGTCGACGCTCTCGCCGTCTCCGGAAGCCTGCTCGGCGTCGCGCGCCTGCGTCTCGCGGTCGGTCGCCCCGTGGCGGACGGCCTGCAGCTCGGCGGCGCGGAAGAAGAACCGGTCGAAGACCAGGTCGAAGACGTGACGCGCCTCGGGGGACTTGGCGAGCGTCGCGGCCAGCGTCTCGCGGAAGATCGCGCGATCCGACCAGCCGATCTCGTCGAGCGCGGCCGTCGCGTCGAGCAGCTCGCTGGTGCCGACGGCCAGGCCCTCGCCGCGCAGCTCCTCGCAGAAGACCACGAGCTGCCCGGCAAAGCCGTCCGGGACCCCGCCGGCGGGCAGCCGGGCGTGGATCGCCGCCTGCCGGAGCTGGCGGGGGTTGGGCGTGGCGTCGGGGCGCGCGGCGGACATCCTGAGCGGGGCGGGGCGCGGCCGTGACCTCAGCCGCCGGCGGGGGCCGACGCCTCGGGAAGCCGCAGCCCGATCCGCTCGGCCACCAGATCCATGTCGGTGCGGTGCTTGACGAGGATCGAGAGGGTGTCGCGGAAGATCTCGCGGTCGAGGTCGTCCGCCCCGAGCAGCACGAGCGCCCGCGCCCAGTCGACCGACTCGGCGACCGACGGCGGCTTCTTCAGGTCGAGGTCGCGAATCTCGGCCACCACCTCGACGAGCCGGCGCGAGATCGTCGCCGAGAGCTCCGGCACGTGCTGCCGGACGATCGCGAGCTCGTGCTCCAGCTCGGGGTAGTCGAGCCACAGGTACAGGCAGCGGCGCTTGAGCGCCTCGGTCAGCTCTCGGCTGTTGTTCGACGTCAGCACGACGATCGGCTGCGAGCTGGCCTCGATCCGGCCGAGCTCGGGGATCGTGATCTGGAAGTCCGAGAGCAGCTCGAGCAGCATCGCCTCGAACTCCTGATCGGTCTTGTCGATCTCGTCGATCAGCAGGACCACGGGACGCTCGCTGGCGATCGCCCGCATCAGCGGACGCTCGAGCAGGAAGTCCTTGCCGAAGACGTCGTCCTGGACGGCATCCCAGCCGCCGCGCTCGTCGGTCGCCGCGGACTGGGCCTGGATCCGCAGCAGCTGCTTGCGGTAGTTCCACTCGTAGAGCGCCTTGGCCTCGTCGAGACCCTCGTAGCACTGCAGCCGGACCAGCTCGCGATCGAGCGAGTCGGCGAGCGCCTTGGCGAGCTGGGTCTTGCCGACGCCCGCGGGACCCTCGACGAGCACGGGCTTGTCGAGGTGCAGCGCCAGGTGCGATACGAGCGCGGTGCGCGGTCCCGGGAGGTAGCCCGTCCGGCGCAGGCCGGCAGCGAGGT
Organism: Patulibacter sp.; assembly: GCA_015478825.1. GTDB lineage: Bacteria > Actinomycetota > Thermoleophilia > Solirubrobacterales > Solirubrobacteraceae > Patulibacter. Next base: position 3,273 of record JADMKN010000295.1, read on the forward strand.
CGTCGACGGTGGCAGGCACGGCAGTCACGGTCTACCGATGATACGGGCCCGTCCCGGGGTCGCTCCGACGCCCACCCGCGACCAGATGGCATCCCGCCCGCACGACCCGGTCGCCGTGCGCCGGCAGACGGCTGTGGGATGCTCCCGCGGTGACCGTGCGTGCCCTGCGCAGCTCTCCCGGCGTGGCGTGGACCCTGATCGCGGGAGTGATCGCCGCGGTGAGCCTGCCGTTCGGGTTCGCGCTGGCGTTCGATGCCTCGGCCTGGGTGGTCTGGGGCCGCGAGCTGTGGTCGCTGAGCATCGACACCGGGGCCGGACCGTCCTGGAAGCCGTTGCCGCTGGTCGTCACCGCACCGTTCGCGCCGCTCGACCTGGGCGCCGCCGCCTGGCTGCTGGTCGCCCGCGCCGGGGCGCTGCTCGCGGTGATCGGCGCGGCGCGGCTCGGCTGGCGGACCGCGGGAGGGTGGGCGGCGCCGATCGTCGTGGCGGCGATCGTCGCGTCACCGTGGTGGCTGCTCAACGGCGCGCTCGGCAACGCCGACCCGCTGCTCGGCGCGCTCGTGGTCTGGGCCGTGCTCGCGCACGTCGAGGACCGGCCGCGGACGGCCTTCTGGCTGCTGGTCGCCGGGACGCTGATCCGTCCCGAGGTCTGGCCGTTCCTCGCGGGCTACGCGCTCTGGCTGGCGTGGCGGGAGCGGATCGCCTGGCGGACGGCGATCGGCGCCGGGACCGCGGTGCTGGCGCTGTGGGTCGTTCCCGACCTGCTCTCGTCCGGCCTCGAATCGACCAAGGGCGCGACCGGCACGCCGAGCGCCGGGTCGGCGGGGCTGACCGAGGTGCCGTTCCTGTCGGTCTGGGCCGATCTGGTCGAGCAGGCGACCTGGCCGGTGCTGCTGGCCGCGCTGGCGGCGGCGTTCGTGACGTGGCGGACCGGGCGCCCGCAGGGGCGAATCCTCGCGATCTGCCTCGGCCTGGTCGCGGCCTACGTGCTGCTGGTCGCGACGATGGCCCAGCTCGGCTTCGCCGGCAACCCGCGCTACCTGGTCCCGGCGCTGACGCTGCTGGCGGCGGTCGCGGGCGCCGTGGTGCTGGCGGGCGGACCCGGACGGAAGGGCCCGGCGGTCGTCGCCGTGGTGGTGACCGCGGCGATCGTGGTGCTGGCCGGCGGGGAGCTCGGTGACCAGCAGACGCTGATCGCGGACCGCGCCGCCACCCGCGACGCGCTGCAGCGGACGATCGAGGACGCCGGGGGCCGCGCTGCCCTGACGCGCTGCGGCCCGGTGCGGACCGATCCGACGGTCCGCAGCGTGGTCGCCGAGCTGCTGCGCGAGTCGATCCCCGAGGCCGGGCGACGCGCGCGGCCGGGCGACGCGACGCTCCGTCCGACCGTCGACGCCCGCGGGTGGATCGCGACCGCCGGTAGCTGCTGAGGTTCGCGCGCGCCGAGTGTGGAATCCTGCCCCTGTGCCCGGACCCGTCCTCGCCGCCTCCCTCCCCGCCTCGGTGGTGATCGGCCTCATGACCTTTGCGGTGCTGGTCGCGGTCTTCGGCCATCTCACGCAGGTCCGTGGTCTGGTCGTATCGGGGATCCTGCTGCTCGTGGTCGCGACCGGCGCGATGATGCTCGGCGGCCTCGGCGCGTGGAAGGACACCCCCGGTCCGGTCGGCGACCCCCTGCGTGGCGACGACCGTCAGCTCCCGCCGGACCAGACCTACCGCGAGTCGCGCCAGCAGCCGATCCCCTGAGACGGCGGTCTACCGCCGCTCGTCCGGCGGCTGCGGGCGCGGGGTGCGCGGCGGGCGGGGCATCCGCGACGGCCACTCGTGGGTCGGCTCGTCGTCGGGTCGCGGGGCCGGGACCACCGTCGTCGGCTGCTCGCCCGGCGGGGAGGTCGGCGGCGGGGGCGACGGCGACGAGGACGGAACGACCGCGGTCGGCTGCTCGTCGGGCCTGGGCCCAACCACGATCGTCGCCGGATCGACGTCCGGGTACCGCTCGGGCGGGACCGGTCCGGGCTCGCCGGGGACGGGGTTGCGCGGACCGTGGCGGCGCAGGTCGAAGCCGGCTGCGAACAGCACGCCGACGGCGAGCAGCGAGACGAAGATCCCCCAGTTGAGTCCGATCAGCGTGTGCTCCTGGGCGCTGCTCTCGCCGTGCGGACGGGCGAACAACCGGTAGACGATCAGCAGGCCCATCCACGTGCCGGCGGCGCAGACCAGGGTGCCGTCGGGGTAGGGCAGGACGAATCGTCGTCCGGCGCCGCGGCCCCACATCAGCGCCAGCACGCCCGCGAGCACCACGAGCAGGCCGGCCTCGATGAACGACATCCCGGCGAGGCCGCTCAGCGAGCTCCCGGTGCGGACGATCGACCCGGGGCCCCGCTGGGTCACGCTCTCCTCGGAGTACCACGGGAGCGCCAGCGTGACGAGGACCAGGGCGACGGCCGCGACCACGCGGCGTTGACGGTGATCGAGGGCGCCCCAGGCCGCCCGCAGACCGGGGCGGTGGGGCGGCGGGGCGGGGGCGGTGGTGCTCGACACGGGCGGTCTACGTGACGGGGATGTCTTCGATGTCGGGTCCGGACGGGGTGGTCGGACCCTGCCCGCCCCGCCCGCTCGCGTCCTTCGGATCGGGCGTCATGCGCTCGACCGCCCATACGATGATCGCACGGGCCAGCAGCAGGAGCTGGCGGATCAGGTCGTTGAGATTCGCCAGCAGCTCCTCCGGAACCAGCTCGCGCAGCGCGGTGATCAGCTCGGCCAGCGCGCGGGCGTCGTGCGCGCGGTCGTGGCGGTCCTCGGGGGTCGCCCAGCCCCGCAGCGGCACGCCGGACGCGGCGGCGTCGCGGGCGCCGTCGGTCTCGCGGTGAAGCCGCTCGGCGGCGTCCTTGGCGTCCTGGATCCGGGCGCGGAGCTCGGCGAACGGATCGTCGGGGGCGGGCTCGTCGGTCATCGGCTGTCGGTCGGGGCCGGCGCCTGCAGGGTGATCCGCAGGACACCGCCGTCTACGGTCGCTGCGCTGGGACGATAGTCGGCCACGGCCGCGGGCAGCAGCACGGTCCGCCGCCGGCCGGCGACGTCGACGATCAGCTCGGCGCCGGAGCGTCGCAGCCGCACGTCCTCGCGATCGGCGAACGGGACGGCGATCCGCAGCTCCGCCCGGTCGCCATCGACCGTGAACTCGCGCGCGGCGCCGACGTAGAGCCGGTCGGACACGGGCGCCTGCGGGTAGAGCGCGGCGCCGAGCCGGTCGAGCGCGTCGGCGCCGACGACCTCGTGGTCGAAGTACGGGGCGCGCAGGATCGGCAGCGGCGCGAACGCGTCGCCGATCTCGGCCATCCGGGCCTGCTGCCGCTCGCGCCAGGCGGCGAAGTACGCGCCGACGTCGTCGGGGAACAGCCGGTTGATGACGACCGCGTCGGTCGCCACGCCGTAGAGCGCGAGCGCGGTGAAGGTCCGGCGCGTCTCCTCGATCACGACCTGGTCGGCGGTCGCGACCAGCCGCACGCTGACGCGCTCGTGGTCGACCAGCAGCGCACGAATCGCCAGCAGGCTCTCCATCAGCCGGTGGATCTCCGCGGTCACGTCGCCCTCGGGCAGGCCGATCCCGAGCAGGGCGCGGGCGATCGGCCGTGCGGCGCCGAGCAGCTCGTCCTCGCGAGGCGCGATCCGCTGGAGCCACCAGTGCGCGATGTCGGGGAACGAGAGCAACCGCAGCGTCTCGCCGCTCGGGGCGCAGTCGACGACGATCACGTCGTGGTCGCCGCGGCGTTGGAGCTCGACGAGCCGCAGCAGGCTGAGCAGCTCCTCGAGGCCCGGCGGGACGGTCAGCTCGTCCGCGGACACGCGGTCGACGCCGCGCGCCACCAGGCTGCGCGTCGCCCACGTCCGCACCGCCCCCCAGTGCCGGGTCAGCTCGGCCCGACCGTCGATCTGCAGCGCATCGAGCCCGTCGCCGACGGCGGTGACCTCGTCGCCGATCGCGACGCCGAGCACGTCGCCGAGGCTGTGGGCCGCGTCGGTCGAGACGACCAGCGTCCGCCGACCCTCGCGGGCGGCCCGGCGGGCCGACGCGGCGGCGACCGAGGTCTTCCCGACGCCGCCCTTGCCGGTGAACAGGATGATCCGCGCGGCCACGGGCCGGATCCTACGGCCGCAGCAGCGCGGGGGACCCGAGCGTCGCCGCGGGATCGTCGGCGGGGACCGTATGCCCGCCCGCGCGCGCCGCCGACCGGCTCGTCGCCCGCGCCTTGCTGCTGCTCGGCCCGTTGGGCGTCCGCTTCAGCTGCTCGGTGAATCGCTCGGCGGTCTCGCAGTAGAGCGCGGGATCGGCCGGCGCCTCGCGGCCGGCGACGACCTGGCCCGACACGAACAGCTCCGCGTCGTTGGTCAGCGTGCGGCAGAGCCCGCGCAGCAGATCGCGCGAGAGCGTGTGGTAGCTGGGGGTCTCGGGGGCGCCGTCGATGCTGTAGGTGGCCCAGTTGGACGTGAGGTACTCGGGCAGCTCGACCCGGAGCTGACGCTCGGCCCGCGCGTAGGCGGTATGGGCACGGGCGTTCTGGGTGGTCGAGGCGATCTCGTGCAAACCGGAGACGGCCTGGGCGAACGCGTTCAGCACCCGCATCCGCGTGTAGGTGTAGAGCAGGATGTGGTCGCCGGCGTCCATCTTCAGCCGGGCTCCGGACGGCGGCGTGCGGCGCAGCAGCGCCATCGCCTCCAGGCCGGTCTCCGCAAAGCTGGGGTCGTCGAACTTGACGGTGGTCCGCACCAGCGACTGGATTCCGGTCACCTGGGCCATTCCGGAGGACCACGGCGGGGCGCCGCCGCCGAAGTCGAAGAGGTACGCCCACGTCGGGCCGCCGGCCCGGTCGGAAGCGAGCCGCAGCGCCTCGGTCTGGATCGCCCGGAGCTGCTCGAGCTTGGCCGGGGTCTTCGTCGTCGCCAGCGCGTTGGCGGTGCCGAAGGTCGCCAGCCACTGGATCTGCAGGCCCTCGCCGCGGTAGTACTGCCAGGTCAGCGGGCTGTCCGCCACGACCGGGCGTCCGCCCGCGGGCGGGATCGGCTGGGTCTTCCACCACGTGCGGTTGACGGAGAGGGTCAGGAACACGCTGGGCGCCAGCGATCCGGTCAGCTTGCGTCGGCCGGCGATCTGCTCGGTGTTGCGGATCACGTTCTCCAGCTCGCTGCGGCGCAGGCCCTTCGACATCTCGCGGGCGTCGGCCACGGTCCCGCGGTAGAGCTTGCGGTACTCGCGGTAGTCGTCGTTGCTGATCTGCTTGCGCGAGCGCAGCTTCCGCAGCTCGCCCTCCAGGGTGTACTTCGGCTTCTTCGCCTTCTTCTTCTTGGACGATTGCTTCTTGCTGCTCTGCGCGTCGGCGGTGGGTACTCCGAGCGCGGCTCCTCCGGGGAGCGCGGTGAACGCCGCCAGGCTGATCGCGGCGACGAGCGGGAGGAGCCGGGCGGGGCGGCGGAGCGGGGCTTCCGAGAAGGGCACGCGACCGATGGTAGGCTCGCCCCCCGGCTCGCCGCGCAGGTTCTGTTTCGTGG
>JADMKN010000296.1 GCA_015478825.1 Patulibacter sp.
CTGAACGCCGAGGTCGGCTACTGCGCGGCGGCGATGCTGCTCGCCGCCCTGCTCTACCTGGTGTACCGCCGCGGCCTGCGGGCCGCGGCGGTGTAGTCGCCCGGCTACTCGTCGGCGATCGCGCGGAGCACGTCGAGCTTGGACGCCCGACGGGCCGGGCGGATCGCCGCGACCACCCCGAGACCCGCGGCGAGCACCACCAGCCCGAGGATCTGGCCGATCGGCACGCTGACCGTGAACCCGTCGAGGGTCGCGACCACGCCAGCGGCGAGCACGAAGCCGAGCACCGCGCCCAGCACCGCCCCGAGCAGCGCGGTGATCACGGCTTCCAGCAGCACCATCCGTCGCACCTGCCTGCGCGTCGCCCCCACGGCCCGCAGCAGACCGAGCTCGCGGATCCGCTCCTGGATCGACAGGGTCAGCGTGTTGACGATTCCGAACAGCGCGACGATCACCGACAACGCGAGCAGCGCGTAGATCAGCCCGAGGAGCTGGTTGACCTGTGCGGTCTGGCTGTCGACCCAGCCGCTCTTGGTCAGGACCTCGACCGCCGGGTAGTCCGTCGCGAGGGTCGACGCGAGCGTCGACCGGTCGCCGTCGACGACCACGAAGAACGGCTGGGTGATCCCGAACGGCGCGGCGGTCCGCTCGGTCATCACCACCCCGCTGACGGCCGCCGCGGTGCCCTCGACGATCCCGACCACCTCGAGCGACCCGCGGTGGCCGTTGGCCCCCAGCGCCTCGAACCGATCGCCGGCCCGCAGGCCCAGATCCCCCGCGGTCGCGTCGGTCAGGTACACCCGTCCCACGCCGGGATCGCGCACGGCGCCCGACGGTCCTTCGGCGCCTTCGATCCGGACCAGCCCGTCGTCGAGCAGCACCGCATCGGGAGCCGTCACGGGCACCGTCTGCTCGCCGACCCGCAGCTCGCCGAAGCCGATTCCCCCGGCCGCTGCCGTCCCGTTGGTCTGCCCGGCGTCGGCGATCACGCTTCGCGGCATCCCCGAGAACCCTCCGTCGCCGGCCTGGAGCACCACCGGAGCGGTGACGACCTGCTCGAGATCCCCGCGCAGCGTGTCGCGCAGCCCGGCCGCGAAGACCGTGGCGAAGACGACCAGCGCCAACCCGATCATCAACGCCCCCGAGGTCACCGCCGTCCGGCCGGGTTGCCGCGCGGCGTTGTCGCGCGCCAGCCGCCCGGGCAGTCCGAAGATCCGCTCCAGCGGACGGCCGACGACGACCGACAGCGGTCCGACCAGCGCCGGCGAGCCCAGCGTCGCCGCGACGAACAGCAGGCCGGCGCCGCCGCCGGCCAGCGCCGTACCGGTGTTGCCCTCGACCACGCCGAGCGCGCCGATCAGCAACGCGATCACCCCGACCACGCCGAAGCCGACGCCGACGAAGACCGGCCGGCGGGAGACCGCTCCGCGGGCCGCGGGAGCGGCCGCCTCGCGCAGCGCCTCGACCGGCGCGACCTTCGTCGCGCGCCGGGCGGGCAGGAAGCTCGCCAGCATCGTCACCGCGACGCCGACGACCAGGCTGACCAGCAGCGTGCGTCCGGCGAAGACGGTGCCGGTGGCCGGCATGTCGGCGCCGAACGCCTTGATCATCGCGCGCAGCCCCGGCGCGACGACGAAGCCCGCCAGCATGCCGAGCACCGCGCCGACCAGGCCGACCGCGAGCGCCTCGCCGCTGACCAGCAACCGCACCTGGCGACGACTGGCCCCGAGCGCCCGCAGCAACGCGAACTCGCGTTGGCGCTGCGCGACGGTGATCGAGAAGGTGTTGAAGATCAGGAACGCGCCGACGAAGGTCGCGATCCCCGCGAAGACCAGCAGCATCGTCGGCAGGAACGAGATGTCGTCCTTGATATCGGCGGCCTGCTGGGCTCCCTGCGCGACGCCGGTGCGGACCGTGCCGGCGTCGCCGACCGCGGTCTGGATCCGCTGGGCCAGCTCGTCGTCCGAGACGCCGGGAGCGCCCAGCGCCATGACCTCCGAGTAGTACCGCTCGGGCGTGCGCGCGGTCAGCGCGGCCGCCTGCTCGGTCGTGGTGAACGCGACCGTCGCCCCGCCGAACGAGACGTCGCCGTCGCCGAGCCGCGCGAGTCCGACGAGCCGCATCGTCTGCCGCGGACCCTCGCCCTGGATCGAGACGGCGTCGCCGACCTGCGCGCCGGCCTTCTCGGCCGTTGCCGGATCGAACACGACCTCGCCGTCGGCCCGCGGCGCCCGTCCCTCGACGTACTCGACGGCGCCGTAGCCCTCGGGGACCGCGCTGAACAGCAGCGACGGTGGTCCCTGCCCGCCGAGGCGGGTCTTGCCGTCCTGCTCGAAGACGATCGCCTGGCCGGTGATCTGGCCGGCGGCGTCCTCGACCCCGTCGACGGCGGCGACCTGGTCGACCAGCGCCCGCGGCAGCGTCGGCACGGCGACGCCCCCGTCGTCGCTCGACAGTCCGGCGGTCTGCTTCGGGGTGACGACGGCGGCCACGCCGCTGTAGCTGCTCGTGCCGATCTCGTCGAAGCTCTTGTTGATCGTGTCGCTGAAGATCAGCGTGCCGGCGATCAGCGCGACGCCGATCACCACGGCGATCGACGTCATCACCGTTCGGCGGACGTGGCTGCGCAGCGTGCGCGCGAAGACGCCGAGCATCAGCCGAGATCCCGGAGGCGCGCGTGGACGTCGTCGGAGCCGCCGGCGGGGCCGTCGTGAACGATCCGGCCGTCCTTGAGCACGACGAGCCGGTCGGCGAACGACGCCGAGTACGGGTCGTGGGTCACCATCACCACGGTCTGGTCGAACTCGTCGACGGCGCGCCGCAGCAGCCGCAGCACCTCGTCGGAGGACTTCGAGTCGAGGTTGCCGGTCGGCTCGTCGGCGAAGATCACCGTCGGCCGGCTGGCCAGGGCCCGCGCGACCGCGACCCGCTGCTGCTGGCCGCCGGACAGCTCGCTCGGACGGTGGTCGCGACGGTCGCCGAGCCCGAACGTGCCGATGAGCTGGTCGATCCACGCCCGGTCGATTGGGGCGCCGGCGATCGTCAGCGGCAGGGTGATGTTCTCTTCCGCGGTCAGCACCGGCAGCAGGTTGAACGCCTGGAAGACGAAGCCGATCCGGTCGCGCCGCAGCTCGGTCAGGCGGCGGTCGTCGAGCGTCGTCAGGTCGACGTCGTCGATCCAGACCGCGCCCGCGTCGGGCGTGTCGAGCCCGGCGACGCAGTGCATCAGCGTCGACTTGCCCGACCCCGACGGCCCCATGATCGCGGTCAGCTCGCCGGCCCGGAAGTCGATCGACACCCCGTCCAGCGCGACGACCGCCGTGTCTCCGGCTCCGTAGCGCTTCGTCAGATCGGTCGCCCGCACGATCGCGGTGGTGCGGCTTGCCTGCAGCGGTGTACTCATGCGGGCTATCCAAGCAGAGCCCAACGCCGCTTTCGCGTGATTCGAGGGCAATCCCCAGCGGTCTCGGGGGTATCCCCTAGGGTGGGCTCACCTCCCCGCGGCGGCGGTCAGGGCCCGGACCGCCTCCCCGGGGTCCGGGGTGCCGAAGACGGCGGAGCCGGCGACGAAGCTGGTCGCTCCGGCGGCGGCGCAGGCGCCGATCGTGCTCAGGTCGACGCCGCCGTCGACCTGGAGCACCGTGCCCGGTCCGATCTGTCCCGCGATCCGCGCGATCTTGTCCGGCGACGTCGGGATGAACTTCTGGCCGCCCCAGCCGGGGTTGACCGTCATGCAGAGCGCCAGATCGAGCAGCCCGGCGTTCTCGGTCACGGGCGCGGTGCCCGTACCCGGGCAGAGCGCCAGTCCGGCCAGCGCGCCCAGTTCCCGCGCCTGCTGGAGCGCGAAGTGGAGCTGCGGCGTCGCCTCGGCGTGGACGGTCAGGACGTCGGCCCCGGCCTTGGCGAAGTCGGCGAGCTGGCGCTCGGGCCGCTCGATCATCAGGTGGACGTCGAGCACCGCGTCGATGCCCTTGAGCGCGTCGACGACGATCGGTCCCATCGTGATCGGCGGCACGAAGTGGCCGTCCATCACGTCGATGTGGATCACCGTGGCGCCGGCCGCGACGACCTCCTCGCACTGGCTGCGCAGCCGACCGAAGTCGCTGGCGAGGATCGAGGGGGCGATGCCCTTCAGCCGGGCGAGGCGGGGGTCCGTAGCGGTCACTCTTCGGAGCGTATCGTCACACTTGGACCAGCATCGTCGACCCGCAGTGGTTGCAGGCCAACGTGGCGGTCTTCGACATCCGCACGATCGTCGAGTGCTCGCCGCAGTTCGGGCAGACCGACCGCAGCTCGTAGCGGAGCAGGCAGTTGACGCAGCGGTACCGACCGGGAAGGTTCGTCGGTCGGAGCCACGGCTCGTTGCAACCGGGGCACCGCAGGCCGAGGTCCACCTCCATCGAACCCACTATAGGAACTCGCCCCGCGAGCCGCGCCAAGGGGTGCCGAACGGCGGCGTCATCCGCCGGCCGCGGAGATGTAGAAGCCGTCGGTGCGGTCGCGGTGCGGCAGCAGGCGACGGATCTCGCCCTCCGGCTGCAGCTCCTCGCCGGGGTTCAGCGTGCACACGCTGTAGACGATCCGGCCCCCCGGCTTGACCGCCCGCCGGGCGACCGCGAGCAGCCGCGCCTGGAGCTTCTCGAGCTCGCGCAGATCGCCCTCCTGGATCCGCCAGCGCAGGTCGGGGTGCGACGCCAGGGTGCCGAGCCCGCTGCAGGGCGCGTCGAGCAGCACGCGATCGAAGCTGCCCGGCTCGAACTCATACTCCAGCGCGTCGGCGTGCACGACCTCGACGTTGTCGGCCCCGACCCGCGTGCAGGTGCGCCGGAGCGCGCGGGCGCGACCACTGTGCTTCTCCAGCGCCACGATCGTGCCCTCGCCGTGCATCAGGTCGGCCAGATGGGTCGTCTTGCCGCCGGGGGCGGCGCACATGTCGAGGATCCGCTCGCCCGGCTGCGGATCGACGGCCCGGGCCGCGCACATCGAGCCGTACGACATCGCGACGTAGCGGCCCTCGTGCCAGGCGGGGTCGCCGAGCACGTCGAGCGGCCCGTCGACCTTGCGGGCCTCGGGGATCGCGGGGTCGAACGGCTCGCCGGGGATCTCCACGCCCTCCTCGGCCCGCAGGCCGTTGGCGCGCAGCACCAGGTCGGTCGGCCGGTTGCCGGCCGCCAGCAGCGCGCGGGTGACGTTCGGGCCGAGCCACGTCCACCAGCGCCGCACCAGCCAGAGCGGGTGGCTGTGGCGGATCGCGGCGCCCTCCGGCGTCTCGTCGGACGGCAGCTTGATCGCGTCGCTCTGCTCGGCGACCTGGCGCAGCACCGCGTTGACGAGCTTGAAGCCGAGGTTCGGCTTGGCCAGCTCGACCGCCGACGCGACCGCGGCGCGCTTGGGCGTCCCGTCGCTGAACAGCAGCTCGTAGACGCCGATCTGCAGCGCCGCGCGGATCTCGACGTCGAGCTCGCGGTCGACCCGCTCGTCGATGATCGTGTCGAGGGTCAGCCGCCGCTGGATCGCGCCGAAGGCCAGTCGCTTGGCCTGGCCGCGCTCGCGCTGGTCCAGGTCGGCGGCCGCGCCGTGCAGCGCACGGTCGGCGAAGGCGCCGTCGCGCAGCACGCGGACGATCGTCTCGTGGGCCGCCCGCCGGGCCGCGCCGGCCTTGTCCGCGCCGCGCTGCTCGTTCCGGGGGCCGCCACCAGGCGGCTTGCTCGACCCGGAGCGCTTCGGCCCGTCGCCCTGGCGCGCACCGCCGCGCGCGCCGTCGCCCGCCTTGCCGGTCTGGCCGGGTCCCCGGTTGGGCCGCCGCTCCCAGCGGTCCGGTCGGCCCGATCCCCGCTTGGGCAGTTCCCGGTCGCTCATCGCTCGCCCCGTCCCCGTTGGTAGTCCTCGTAGGCCATCGGCCGCTTGCCGGGCGGCTGGACCTCGACCAGCCGCAGCCGGCCGTCCTCGTCGATCCGGGTCCGGCGAACGCCGAGCACCGTGCCGTCGTCGAGCCGCAGCCGCGCGCCGATGTGCGGGCTGAGCGCGCGGACGTGGTCGTGTTGCTGCCGGGCGCTCGCGGTCGGATCGAGGTCGCGATCGGCGGCGACGATCTTCTCGGCGTAGGTCACGCCCTCGTCTGGTTGCGACTCCGCGGGCAGCGGTCCGTCGGCGAGCCGGTCGAGTGCCTCGACCAGCATCCGCGCCCCCAGGTCGACCAGCCGCGGCGCCAGCGTGCCGTAGTCGTCGTCGACCGCGATCGGCTCACGCTGCTGCGCGATCACGGGACCGGCGTCGAGCTCCTCGACGAGCTCCATGATGCTGACCCCGGTTTCGGCGTCGCCGGCCATGATCGCCCGCTCGACCGGGGCGGCGCCGCGCCAGCGCGGCAGCAGCGACGGGTGGACGTTGAGCAGCGGATGGGCCGACAGCAACGGCTCGCGGATGATCGCCCCGTAGGCGCAGACGATCAACGCGTCCGGCTCGGCTTCGGCGATCCGGGCGACCGCGTCGTCGTCGAGCCGCTCGGGCTGGACCAGCGGCAGGCCGAGCTCGGTGGCCGCCTCGGCGACAGCCGGTGGCGTCAGCTTGCGACCGCGGCCCGCAGGTCGGTCCGGTCGGGTGACGACGAGCCGCGGCGGGTGTCCCGCGTCGACGAGCCGTCGCAGCACGTCGGCGGCGAACCAGCTGGTCCCCAGGTAGACCGTCCGGGGCGTCGGTCGTGCGGACGTCGAAGCGCTGTCGGCCGCGGGCGCGCCGCTCATGCGTCGTCGGCCATCGCCGCGCGCAGCTCGCGCAGCGCCTGCTTGCGCTGGTCGCGCGAGGTGCGGTCGAGGATCAGGACCCCGTCGAGGTGGTCCATCTCGTGCTGGATGATCCGGGCCTCGAACCCCGAGGCCTCGACCACGAGCAGCTTGCCGAAGCCGTCCTGGGCGCGAAGCCGCAGGTGCACCGACCGCTCGACGTCGACGTGGACGCCGGGCAGCGAGAGGCAACCCTCCTGGCCGACCTCGACCTCGTCGCCCTGCCACTCGATCACCGGGTTGACGAGCTTGCGGACGGGGCCGGCGCCACCATCGACCGCGTAGACCAGCACGCGGTGCAGCGTGCCGACCTGGTTGGCGGCCAGTCCGACGCCCTGGGCTTCGTGCATCAGGGAGCCCATCACGTCGAGCTCGGTCCGCAGCCGCTCGTCGAACTCGCCGACGTCGCGGGCGCGACTCTTCAGCACCGGGTCGCCCCACTGGCGGATCGCCTGTAGCGCGGCATTGCGCCGGGCGGTAATCTCGGCGCGCTGCGCGGCGTCGTCTGCGGTCTCCACGTCGGCCATCGACCCTCCAGGGTATCGAGGACCCATCTCCGCAGGAGCCCAGTCCGTGGCGACCGATGAGTTCCGGAGGGCCACCCGGTCTGGATGGATGAAGCAATCGGGAAGGATCCCATGAGCGCAGTACCGACAGCGGCGATCGAGACCAGCGACCTGGTCAAGACGTTCGGCGAGAACCGGGCCGTCGACGGCGTCACCCTCAGCGTCCCCACCGGGACGGTCTACGGGGTGCTCGGACCGAACGGCGCCGGCAAGAGCACCACGATCAAGATGCTGGCTACCCTGTTGCGGCCCGACGGCGGCAGCGCCCGCGTGCTCGGTCACGACGTCGTGACCGAGGCCAACGCGGTCCGCGACCGGATCGCCCTGACCGGGCAGCTCGCGTCGGTCGACGAGGAGCTGACCGGGCGCGAGAACATCGTCCTGCTGGCGCGGCTGCTCGGCTACTCGCGTAGCCAGTCGGCCGATCGCGCCGACCAGCTTCTCGCGGCGTTCGGATTGGAAGACGCGGCCGGTCGCCTGACCAAGAACTACTCGGGCGGGATGCGGCGCCGCCTGGACATCGCCGCGAGCCTGGTCGTCACCCCCGAGCTGCTGTTCCTCGACGAGCCGACCACCGGCCTCGATCCGCGCTCGCGCAACGAGGTCTGGGAGATCGTCCGGGCGCTGGTCGGGATCGGCACCACGGTGCTGCTCTGCACCCAGTACCTCGACGAGGCCGACCAGCTCGCCGGCCGGATCGCGGTGATCGACCACGGACGCGTGATCGCCGAGGGCACCCCCGCGGAGCTCAAGCGCTCGGTCGGGCAGAGCACCCTCCACGTCCACGTCGCCGACCCCGCCGATCGCGGCGCGGCCGAGCAGACGCTGAGCCGCGGCCTCGACACCGTGGTGACCGGGACCGGCGACCCGACCGAGCTGGCGGTGCCGGTGCCCGACGCCGACGCGGCCGCGGCCGCCGTCCGTGCCCTGTCCGACGCCGAGATCCCGCTGGCCGGCTTCACGCTCGGCCAGCCGACCCTGGACGAGGTGTTCCTCGCCCTGACCGGCGAAGTTCCGACCGAAGAGGAGGTGGCGGCATGAGCACGACGACGCCAGGGGAGGCGGGAACCACCGCCCAGACCGCACCGGCGATCAGCGAGGACAAGCTGCACGCCGCCCTCGCCCAGGGCGCGCGCCCGCCGCGCGCGTCGGCCTTCGCGGCCTGCCGCGCCTTCGGCTGGCGCTGCATGCTGAAGATCAAGCACGTCCCCGAGCAGCTCCTCGACGTGACGATCACGCCGGTGATGTTCCTGCTGATGTTCGTCTACCTGTTCGGCGGGGCCGTGTCGGGGTCGACCGACGCCTACCTGCAGTTCGTGCTGCCGGGCGTGCTGGCCCAGGCGGTGCTGTTCACCACGGTCTACTCGGGCGTGACGATCAACACCGACATGACCAAGGGCGTCGTCGACCGCTTCCGCACCCTGCCGATCTGGCCGGCCGCGCCGACCAGCGGCGCGGCCGG
>JADMKN010000297.1 GCA_015478825.1 Patulibacter sp.
GGCCGCGTTGGCCGGCGCGGCGGTGCTGGTGAACCTCTCTGGTTCGCCGATCACGGTGGCGCGCGCCGAGGACCGCCGGCTGTTGGTGCGTTCGGCGAGCATGCGGTGCGCGGCGGCGTACGTCTATGCAGCCGCGGGCCAGGGCGAGTCGACGACCGACCTGTCGTGGGACGGCCAGACGATGATCCACGAGAACGGCGTGCTGCTCGACGAGTCGGAGCGCTTCCCCGACGGCGACCGCCGCTCGGTGGCCGACGTCGACCTCGACCTGCTGCGGCAGGAGCGGATGCGGATGGGCACGTTCGACGACAACCGGCGGACCCATGCGGCGCGGACCGACGGGTTTCGGCGCGTCCCGTTCACGCTCGACCCGCCGGCCGGCGACCTCGGACTGCGACGCCGGATCGAACGCTTCCCGTTCGTGCCGGCCGACCGCGAGCGGCTCGAGCTGGACTGCTACGAGGCGTACAACATCCAGGTTGCCGGGTTGGTGCGACGGCTGGAGGCGATCGGCCATCCCAAGGTCGTGGTCGGCGTCTCGGGCGGCCTCGACTCGACCCACGCGCTGATCGTGGCCGCCAAGGCGATGGACCGCGCGAAGCGCCCGCGGACCGACATCCTCGGCTTCACGCTGCCGGGCTTCGCGACCAGCTCCGGCACGAAGACCAACGCCCACGAGCTGATGGACGCGCTGGGGATCACGAAGGCCGAGATCGACATCACCGAGACGGCCACCCTGATGCTGAAGGAGATGGAGCACCCGTTCGCGTCCGGCGAGCCGGTCTACGACGTGACGTTCGAGAACGTCCAGGCGGGGCTGCGCACCGACTACCTGTTCCGGATCGCCAACCAGCGCGACGGGATCGTGCTGGGCACCGGGGATCTGTCCGAGCTGGCGCTGGGGTGGGCGACCTACGGGGTCGGCGACCAAATGAGCCACTACAACGTCAACGCCGGGGTTCCGAAGACGTTGATCCAGCACCTGATCCGCTGGGTGATCAGCTCGGACCAGTTCGGCGCCGACGTCAACCGCCCGCTCGACGCGATCCTCGACACCGAGATCAGCCCCGAGCTGGTGCCCGGCGAGGAATTGCAGTCGACGGAGTCCAAGATCGGGCCGTATGCCCTACAGGACTTCACGTTGTTCCACGTGCTGCGCTACGGCTTCCGGCCGACCAAGATCGGCTTCCTCGCGACCCACGCCTGGACCGACGCCGACGCGGGGGAGTGGCCCGCCGGCTTCCCGGAGGAGGAGCGGATCGCCTACACGCCGGAGCAGATCCGCCACTGGCTCGAGGTCTTCTGCAAGCGGTTCTTTGCCTTCGCGCAGTTCAAGCGCTCGGCGCTGCCCAACGGGCCGAAGGTCTCGGCGGGCGGATCACTGTCGCCGCGCGGCGACTGGCGGGCCCCGTCGGACGGGACCGCCGACGCATGGTTGCGCGACCTCGAGCGGTGGCCGCTCGACGGCTGACCACCGCAGGACCGGAGCGCCGCGCCGAATCGCGCGGTGCTCCGGTCGTCGTAACGGACTCAGGCGGCCTGCGGCAGGGCCTCGGCGGCCTCGGCGTCGCTGAGGTGCTCGCGCATCTGCTCCAGGCCGCGGCTGAGCAGCCGCGAGACCTGCATCTGCGAGACGCCGATCTCGTCGGCGATCTCGCGCTGCAGCCGGTCCTCGTAGAACCGCTGGAACACCACGTGGCGGGTGCGCTCGTCGAGCGTGCTGCACGCATCGGCGATCGTGACTCGCTGCTCGACGCCGTCGTAGCCGCGGTCGATCCGCCCGGTGCGGTCGGGCGCGGCTTCGCCGTCGCGCGCCGGCTGGTCGATCGAGAGCGCCTCGTAGGCGTCTCCGGCGCTAAGCGCCTCGGTGACCCGCTCGGCGGGCTCGCCGAGGTGCTTCGCCAATTGGGCGACGGACGGCTCGCGGCCCGTGCGGTCGAGTAGCTCGCGCTGGGCCTGGCGCACGCGCTGGCTCAGCTCCTGCATCGAACGGGGGACGTGAACCGCCCAGGTGTGATCGCGGAAGTGCCTGCGGATCTCACCCTGGATGTTCGGGGCGGCAAACGACACGAACCGGGATCCGGCTCGGATGTCGAAGCGGTCGATCGCCTTGACGAGCCCGATGGCGCCGGCCTGGGCGATGTCCTCGAACGGCTCGCCGTTCGACTGGTACTTCCGGGCGATCGAGTAGACGAGTGGCATGAACCGGCGAGCAAGCTCGTCCCGGGCATGGGCATCGTCGTGGTCGTGAACGCGTCGGAGCAGCTCGAGGTCGCGCTGCTCGCGGCGGGTTGCGTCTTCCAGCATGAAGGTTCCTCGCTTGGTGCGTAGGTGATCTTCCGGCAGTCATCACGTGGGCCCCTGGGTTTGGGCGTCGTGACGATGTGCCTGCTGCTTCGGGTAGCTGCGGCCTTGGGAGACTGACGTGCAAGACACCCGGGCCCTTGGGGGAGAAGGCTGGGTGCCGGTGCGGTCAAGTATCGACTGCTGCTACTGGGACGAACCTACCCGTCTGAAACTGAAGATGGGGTAAATTATCGGCCGAGCGTCACACATCGATCACACTTCGGGCGCGTTGTGCCGACCCGGCGCGCGGAACGCGCTAGCGTCGAAGGTGTGACTGATTCCGTCCTCGTCGGCATCACCACCGCGGAGCTCTCCACGCCCGACCGGACGATTCCGGCGCCCGAGTCGGAGCCGCCCCAGCGCAACATGACGCTGGGGATGGACTACCCGAGCTCGATCGCGCGAGCCGGTGGCGTCCCGATCGTGATCCCGCCGCTCAGCCCGATCGACGGCGCGCTGCTGGACCGGCTCGACGCGCTGGTCGTCTCGGGCGGCCCCGACATCGATCCGGGGCTCTACGACCGGCGCCCGCACGCACACTTGGGGCCGGTGGATCCCGATACCGACGCCTGCGAGGTCGAGACCCTGCGCCGCGTCGACGACCGCGGCCTGCCGATCCTGGCGATCTGCCGGGGGATGCAGCTCCTCAACGTCACGCGCGGCGGCACGCTCTGGCAGGACCTACCGTCGGAGCGTCCGTCGCCGATCGATCACCGCCAGTCCGTTCCGGGGACCCAGGCGACGCACGAGGTCACGGTCGATCGCGACTCGTTGCTGGCCCGTGTGACCGGGGTGACGGACGCCGAGACGCCGACGCTGGCGGTCAACTCGTTCCATCACCAGGCGGTCATGGGCCTGGGCGATCACCTGCGGATCACCGCCCGGGCTCCCGACGGCGTGGTCGAGGCGATCGAGGCCACCGACCGGCCGTTCGTGCTCGGGGTCCAGTGGCACGCCGAGTCGCTGGGCGCCGATCCGAACCACGCCGCGCTGTTCTCGGGCCTGGTCGAGGCGGCGCGAGCGGAACGCCCCGTCCGCATCTAGCTCACACCCGCCTCGGTGTGGGGGCTGGAGGAACGGGCAAGGGAAGCGGGATGGAAGTCGACGATCGTTCCCTGCAACCGGCCGACGCCGCACGCCACCCGTGGGACGAGGCGAGCGGGGAGAACGCTGACGTCGCGGAGGCGTACGCCACCGTGTGGGAGAGCCTGGAGCGGATCGGGCTCCAGGCCGCGGCGGACCACGTGGACGAGCGGATCGCCGACCAGGGGATCAGCTTCGGTGACGACGACACGCCGTTCGCGGTCGACCCGGTCCCGCGGATCATCGCGCGGGACGAGTGGCAGGCCCTCGAACGCGGCCTCGCCCAGCGGACGCGGGCGCTGGAGGCGTTCGTCGCGGACGTCCACGGTCCCCGCCGCGCGGTCGAGGACGGCGTGGTGCCCGCCGCGGTCGTCGAGGCCTGCCCGTTCGTCGTGCCCGACTTGGTCGATCTTCCCGTGCCGCCGGCGGTGCGCGTGGCGATCGCCGGGCTCGACGTCGTGCGCGACGAGCACGGGACCTTCCGCGTGATCGAGGACAACGCCCGCACGCCGTCAGGACTGGCGTACATGCTGGCGTCGCGCGGGGCGGTCGGCCGGACGCTGGACGTGCCCGAGTCGGTGGCCGACATCGCCGAGACGCTCGGTCCCGCGTTGCTGACGGCGCTGCGGGCGACCACCCCGGAGGGCACGGACCACGGCGCGGCCGTGCTGCTGTCCGACGGGCCGAGCAACACCGCATGGTGGGAGCACGAGCGGCTCGCTGAGCTGATGGGCGTCCCGCTGGCGCAGCCCCAGGACCTCCGCCGGCGCGGCGACCAGCTGGAGCGCCGTGACGGCGGTGAGCGGGTGACGGCGGTCTACCGGCGGACCGACGACGCCACCCTCCGCGACGCCGACGGCACGCTGTCGGCGCTCGGCGAGCTGCTGCTTCCCGCGCTACGGGCCGGCACGGTCGGCGTGATGAACGGGTTCGACACCGGAGCGGCCGACGACAAGGCGGTCTACCCGTACGTCTGCGACCTGGTCCGCTACTTCTGCGGCGAGGAGCCGTTGATCGCCGATCTGCCCGTTCACGACCTGACCGACCAGCGCACCCGGACGGCCGCGCTCGAGCGGGCCGACGAACTGGTCTTCAAGCCGCGCGACGGCCAGGGCGGCCACGGCGTGGTGCTCGGTCCGTGGGCGGACGCGGCGGAGCTGCGACGGGCGGTCGACGCGGTGCGCGAGGACCCCGCGGAGTGGATCGCCCAGGATGCCGTGGCGTTGTCGACCCATCCGACCGTGATCGACGGTCGCCTGCAGCCGCGGCACGTCGACCTGCGGCCGTTCCTGCTCGCCGACGGCGCGGGCGGTTGGAACCTGCTGCCCGGAGCGCTGACCCGCGTGGCGCTGGAAGCGGGCGAGATGGTCGTCAACTCGTCGCGCGGGGGCGGCAGCAAGGACACGTGGGTGCTCCGATGAGCGGCGCGCTGAAGCACGATGACGGTCCGAACTGGGCGGCGTGGCCGACCCGCTCGGCCGACGATCCGGCGTTCACCGTCGGGGTCGAGGAGGAGGTGATGCTGCTGTCGCCCCTCCACTGGAACCTGGAGCAGGCCGCGGACGAGCTGCTTCCCCGTCTCGATCCGGAGATGCGCGAGCAGGTCTGTCCCGAGACCCACGCGGCGTCCGTGGAGATCGAGACCGGCGTCCACCGGACCGTCGCGGGCGCGCGGGAGGATCTCCGCGCCGTACGCGATTCGGTCGCCGGGACCGCCCGGCCCCTGGACCTGGCCATCGCCTCGGCCGGGACCCATCCGTTCACGACCTGGCGCGAGACGGCCGTCGGTCGCGGCGAGCGGCAGGAGGAGCTCTACGGCTCGATGCGCGAGCTCGCCCGGCGCGAGCCCACGTTCGCGCTGCACGTCCACGTCGCGTTGCCGGACGCCGAGTCGGCGATGGCCGTGTTCAACCGGATGCGCGTGCACCTCCCGATGCTGCTGGCGCTCTCGGCGAACTCGCCGTTCTGGCAGGGTCGCGACACCGGGTTGGCGTCGGCGCGCACCCCGCTCTTCCAGGCGTTCCCGCGGGTCGGGATCCCGCGCCGCTTCGACCGCTACGGGGAGTGGGTCGCCGCGGTCGACATGCTGGTCGCGTGCGACGCCTTTCCCGACGCGAGCTATCTCTGGTGGGACGTCCGGCTGCAGCCGCGCTTCGGCACGATCGAGATCCGGATCATGGACGCGCAGATCGATCTGGATTCGACGGCGTCGCTGGTGGCGCTGGTCCAGTGCCTGGTCCGGATGGAGCACGAGGAGGCCTGGGCGGAGGACGCCTCGCACGCGCCCCAGGAGGTCTGGGAGGAGAACCGCTTCATCGCCGCCCGCGACGGTCACGAGGCGCGCTTGATCGTGGCCACGGACGGGCAGCGCGTGCCGCTCGACGAGCGCCTGAGCACGTTGCTTCCCCACCTCCGCCCGCACGCCCAGGACCTGGGGTGCGCCGACGAGCTGGCCGGCGTCGAGCGCCTGCTCGAGGGAACCGGCGCGGCTCGTCAGCGGAAGCTCGCGCTCGGTCCCGAGCGCCTTCCCGGACTGGTTCGAGAGCTGTCCGAACGGTTCTGAACACACCGGCGGCGCATCCCGTCTCGGGGGTTTGCCGATACGGCGACGGGATATAGGCGGAGCATGAGCTCTCCTGATTCGACCCGGGACGAGCGGCCGATCGGCCAGCTGGTCCAGGATCTCTCGCAGCAGACGGCGACCCTCGTGCGTCAGGAGCTGCGGCTCGCGCAGGTCGAGATGCAGCAGAAGGGCAAGCGTGCGGGCGCCGGCATCGGGCTGTTCGGCGGCGCCGGGCTGTTCGCCGTCCTCGGACTCGGCACGCTCGTCGCCGGCGCCGTCCTGGCGCTCGCCACCGCCGTCGCGCCGTGGCTGAGCGCCGTGATCGTCGCCCTGCTGCTGTTCGCGGTGGCGGGCGTCGCCGCTCTCATCGGGAAGCGCGAGGTGACGGAGGCCACGCCGCCGGTCCCTGAGCAGGCGATCGAGAGCACCCAGCAGGACGTCCAGGAGATCAAGCACCGGAGTCACCGAGCATGAGCAGCGACGAGCAGCGCGCCGACGGCGCCCCCGACGATCCCGCCGAGCTCCGCGAGGAGATCGAGAAGACCCGCGAGGAGCTCGGCGACACCGTCGAGGCGCTGAGCCACAAGGTCGACGTCAAGGGACGGGTCTCCGAGGGGATCGACGAGCGCAAGCACCAGGCCAAGGAGACCGCGGCCCACGCCCGCGAGACCGTCGCCCAGGCCACCGCGGCCGCCCAGCACCAGGCGGCCGAAGCGGCAGCCGCGGCTCGGACCACCGCGGAGCAGGCAGCCGCTTCCGCCCGGGCGAACGCCGAGCAGGCGCGCAACACGGTCCAGGCCAACCGCACGCCCGCGATCGCGGCGGCGGCGGGCGTCGTCGTCCTGCTGGCGCTGGTCGTGCGCAGGAGGCGGTCGCGGTGAAGCTGCACTTCGAGCCGCTGGGGGGCGGCGCCCGGGCGATCGAGCGGCCGACCGGCCCCGGGCCGGGGGACTGAGCGCCCAAGGAAGCGACGGCCCGCGCCGAGGTGGCGACGCGGACCGCCTGCCGCTCCCTTGCCCGATCCGCGCGAGGAGATGCACGGGGCGGCGGGACCTTGGGCCTGAATGCGTAGCAGCGGCGTTGGCTGCCTTCCGTGGACGACGTACGTGTACGGTCTTCGGATGGCATCCGAGATTCCGACGGTCACCGGTCGAGAGACCTGGCATCCAGCCCGTCTCCTGCCGACGGCCGGCATCAAGGGCCAAGAGGAGCAGGAGCGCCGAGCGACGTCAGCACTGCTGGCCGTGATGCGTGCCGTCCCGGAGTTCGGGCACGCGCTGCTCAAGGAGCTGGGAGCACCGAAGTCCAGGGTGATCGATACGTTCGCCGAAGTGCGATTCGCCGACGCGGCCGGGAAGACCCAGATCCCCGACGGGGCGATCGTCTGTGAGCACGGCAAGCGATCGTGGACCTGTCTCGTCGAAGTGAAGACCGGAACGGCGCCGCTTCGCGACGAGCAGGTTGCCTCGTACTTGGACATCGCGCGTGACAACGGGTTCGATGCCGTGCTGACGATCTCGAACCAGATCACCGCGTCATCGGCCGAGACCCCCGTGGGGGTCGACAAGCGCAAGCTCCGCAAGGTCGACCTCTGGCATCTCTCGTGGTGGCGGGTGATCACGGAGGCGGTCGTGCAGAGCCGCCACCGTGGCGTTTCTGATCCTGACCAGGCCTGGATCCTGGACGAGCTGATCGCCTATCTCGACCACGATGCGTCGGGGGCGGGCGGCTTCGGCGACATGGGGGACAAGTGGGTGAGCGTCCGGAAGGCGGCTCACGACGGAACCCTGCGCGCGTCCGACGATGCCGCTCGCGTGATCGCGGAACGCTGGGAGGAGTTCACCCAGTACGTGTGCATGGGGTTGTCGCAGGACCTCGGGCAGAAGGTGACGTCTCCGCGCCCTCGCAAGCAGCTCTCGGCGCAGCGGCTGGACGAGCTGGTCTCGGGCCTTACCGAACGCGGAAGCCTCGAAGCCCCGATTCGCGTTCCGAACGCGATCGGTGACATCGCCCTGAGGGCCGACCTGCGGACCCGCCAGTCGGCCACGAGCGTCACGTTCGATGGTCCCAAGGAGATGCGCGCCAAGCCGCGGATCAACTGGTTGCTGCGGCAGTTGCGTGACAGCCCCGACGATCTCTACGTCGAGGTGCACTACCCGAACGCGCGGCAGACCACAGTCGGCCGGCTGGGCGACGTGCGAGACGCTCCGGAGCAGTTGCTGTTCGAGCCGGACCCGAAGCGCGAGCCGCGCGCCTTCACGCTGACGATGCTCCGCCCGATGGGTCAGAAGCGCGGCAAGGACCCGGGATCGTTCGTCCGCGATACCCGCGACCACGCGTTCGACTTCTATCGCGACCTGGTCCAGAACCTGAAGGGCTGGCAGCCGCGGGCCCCGCGGTCGACGGGTGTGCTGATCGATGAGGACGAGGACGCCAACGAGGTGAGCGAGGCGCCGGCGGCGGCCTGACTGACACTGGTCGAAGCGTGGCGCCGTCCGCGGCGCGCTCTAGCCGTTACAACTAGGCGGCGTGCCGCAGGAGGACTCCGGGGACCCAATGCTCGACCGGACCGCCTGCGGCGTCGAACGCGACCAGCAGAAGTCCGCCTCGCGCGTCGTCGTCCTGCTCCGCGAGTCGATCCAGCTCGGCCCGCGCAGGCGCCTTCCGATCGAACGAGACGACGAGGTTGCCGGCCTCGAAGATCGAGTAGGTCATGGCGCCGGAGCCTACA